>CAYYOS010000053.1:0-7150 GCA_964473355.1 uncultured Burkholderiales bacterium
GCGCCCTGTATGGCGAAAGTGTCTTCAGGACTTTACGTTTACTGGCTGAGCAAACGCACGCGGCCACCCCACCAGAAGCGGTGGGCGTCGATGAAGCGACGTCGTTTATGTTGGATTGTGGCTATCACGCGGTCGATATCTCGCCCTGCTCCGATGGGCGCTTAAAGGGCTTGGTGCGTTACATTTTGCGTTTGCCAGCAGAGGCAGTACGCAGTCGCAAGGCCTACGCCGGCGCGATGTTTGATGTGGATGCCAATGTGAAACGCTGGGTCGAAACCGAGTTAATGCGCTTTCGCGAAGGTCGCCCGGTGACCGCGGATGCGGGCACGCGTTACCTGAAAATGGCGGTGTATCACTTCAGCAGTTCCGATCCCGCGCACGAAGGTTGCGCTGCCCACGGCAGCAACGAACTTCAAGCGGCGGAAAAAGGCCTGGAGCGCCTGCGCGAATTTCGCCAGGCGATTGAAAATAGTTTTTGCTGCGGCGCATCGGTGGATATTTTGTTGGTTGGCGTCGACACCGATACCGACGCCATCAAGATACATATCCCTGACGCGGACGGCGAAATGAGTTTGTATCGCGTGCTGGATAACCAAACGCTGTACCGCCAAACCATTAACGACGATGAAAATAACGCACGGCTTAAAGTTTATAGGGCGATCCAAACGACCAGTGCCACCCAAGGATGGGGCGGTGGCAACGGCGAGCCCCATGAAGGCATGCGGCGTTTGATCGCAACACTATTGATCAACAACTTGTCGCAAATTGAATACGTGTGTGCTAACTGGGGCGGGCGTTACCCCGACGTCGGCCACAACGAACGCTTTATCAGCGTCGGTGATGGCTTTGAGGAATTTCAATTACGCAACCTGGCGTACTTCGCCCATTTGAACACCGTGGAAGAAGGCGCACCGGATATGGATGTGGGTATTAAGATTTTTAAAGCGCTCAATGTCAGGCATGGCTTGCCGATTCCGCTGGCGATTCATTTTCGCTATGACAGCCGGGTGCCGGGCGCGCGCGAGCGTACCGCGGAACGTTGCCAGCGGGTCAAAGAAGCAATCGAATCGCGCTATCGTGATCTAGCGGACAAGGGCCTATTAGTTAGCAATATGACTGTGCAGGACAAGCGGTACGGTAGTCCGATTGAATTAATCGACACGCGTGCCGCTGACGGCTTAGCGGGGCACTAAATGAAAATCTGTCAGGTGGAAAAAACGCTGGTTTCGACCAACCGAATTAAAGAGATGGGGCATAGGCCGCTCCTGGTGGTGAGAGAAAAAGGCGGCACGCGTAGCATCGCGGTGGATGCAGTAGGTTGCATCCCCGGCGACTGGGTTATTTGTGTGGGTTCGTCTGCTGCGCGCGAAGCGGCCGGCAGCAAGGACTTTCCCAGCGACCTGACCATCGTCGGCATTATTGATCATTGGACGGACGACTGATATGGAGATTGTGGAAGTGATTGCGGATCTCGTTGCAACACGTCGGGTACCCGGCTTGTTCAGTGCTTCCTTACGAGTTGTCCGCGACGTCAAAGGCCGCCTCAATGTAGCCGTTGATCCGGTTGGCGTGCCTGAGGGCAAATGGGTTTTTACGATGGGTGGGTCTGCAGCGCGCTACGCCACAGGCGATTATAAGGTTCTTACTGATTTGACCATCGGCGGCATCATCGATGGGTGGGATCCCGGCGAAGGCCGAGTTGGCCGAGCAGGTAAGTAAGTAGTTTTTTTTAACATACGTAAGGAGTACGAAAATGGCGATTGAAATAACTGGTATTGCATTAGGCATGATCGAAACACGCGGCTTAGTGCCCGCGATTGAAGCGGCAGACGCGATGACCAAAGCGGCGGAAGTACGCCTAATTGGACGCGAGTTTGTTGGCGGCGGTTACGTCACGGTGTTAGTGCGCGGCGAAACGGGTGCAGTTAATGCAGCAGTGCGGGCCGGTGCGGATGCGTGCGAACGTGTTGGCGACGGGCTAGTTGCAGCGCATATTATCGCGCGCGTGCATAATGAAGTAGAAAACATTTTGCCGACAAGTCCTGACGCCTAAACGCTTTAAGCTTAACAATTTTAATCAGAGAAGGAATGCATCATGGCAAACATAGTAAGCGGTATTGCATTAGGCATGATCGAAACACGCGGCTTAGTGCCCGCGATTGAAGCGGCAGACGCGATGACCAAAGCGGCGGAAGTACGCCTAATTGGACGCGAGTTTGTTGGCGGCGGTTACGTCACGGTGTTAGTGCGCGGCGAAACGGGTGCAGTTAATGCAGCAGTGCGGGCCGGTGCGGATGCGTGCGAACGTGTTGGCGACGGGCTAGTTGCAGCGCATATTATCGCGCGCGTGCATAATGAAGTAGAAAACATTTTGCCGACAAGTCCTACGAGCGGCCGCGCCAGGAACGTAAGTTAAGCTAAGCGAGTAAAAACATGAGCTCGCAAATAGACCCACGTTTAAGCGGCTACTTGTCGCGCGCGCTGAGCCATGAAATGGCCGCCGTGCAACAGTATTTACTGCAAGCCAAGTTGACCGGTATGTGGGGCTTATCCGCACAGAGCGCACACTTTCGCAATGACGTCAGCGAAGAGTTGGTTCATGCTGAGCGCTTGATGGAACGCATGTTGGTGTTGGGCATTCCCTGTAACGGTACGCAACTACCACCGACACGTCCCGGCAGAACCTTGGAAGAAATGTTGCACATTGATCGAGAGATCGAGATCGAAGCGATCCGCCTCTACGAAGAAGCCGCTGCCTATTGCGCGCGGCGCCAGGATGCAGAAACGCTACAATTAATGCGGAGTATCCTGGATGATGAGTTAGGGCATCTGCGCGAGTTGGATCAGCAATTGTCGGCGTTGCCGAAAAGCTAAGACCATGTCGTTAGGTCCGGATGCTGAAACTAATAAGACCGCACCGCGCCAGGAGACCTTAAGCTGGCGTTTTGAATTTTCCAGCTATGGTGAAACCCGTCGCTTTTTGGATCAGTTGGCGGATTTATCAAAACGCGAGAATTTTTACCCCAACATCAATTTTGGCAAAACTTATGTGAATATCAGCATCGATGCCGAAGGACATACGGCATTGGGCGTAAGAGAAGATGCTTTCGTTGCAGAGATGAAAGCCTACGCGGCGCAAACTAAAGGGTAAGCGCTCCTCAAACAACGGCGAACGACTGAGGCGATATGAGAACAAATGTAATCGCAATCGTCAATCAGAAAGGCGGTACCGGAAAAACAACGCTGGCGCTTAATCTCGCCGCCGGTCTCGCGCGGCGCGCGCCGACGGCGGTAATCGACGCCGATCCGCAGCGTTCCATTAGTCAGTGGATAGCCTTGGCTGAGGATACAAGTTCGCTACCGGTTGTAACACAAATCAAGGCGCCCGCCGCGCCCGCGATCGCGCGGTTGAAAAAAACCCATCGTTATGTGGTAGTAGATTGTCCACCAACCGTACAAGGGCCTGTGATTGAAGCCGTCATGGCCTCTGCCGACCTTGTGCTGATACCCGTATTGCCCTCGCCGCTGGATTTGTGGGCAAGCGTGGAAATGGCAGCGCTGGTGCATCAAGCCCAGAAGAAAAATCGGGCATTACAAGCTTATCTGGTTTTGAATCAGATTGAGACGCGGAATGCCTTATCCCGCGTCATGCAACAAGCAGTGGCTGAATTCAACGTGCCGTTATTGCACGCCAGCCTGCAACGGCGTGCGGCTTACCGTAGCGCGGCCATAGAAGGCGTAAGTGTGTATGCGCTCGGCGGTCGGGGCGCACAAGCAGTAGCAGATATCGAGGCAATTATTAAGGAGATCTTATGACGACGAAGAAAAAATTGGGTTCTAAGTTAGCACATAGTGTGCGTCAGGTAAAAACACAGCGCGAGGAATCTTCGGCTAACACGGGAGCAGCGGAAAAACCCGCAACCAAGTCAACCGCACGCGCCACAAAAACCAATGACAGGAGAGGTTTTCGTCCGAATCGTGTGTGGCCCGACTAGGGCTATGCGGATTTTCGGCTAGCCCCATACAAAGGACAGCAGTATGCCAGGTGAGTTAGATCAATACCAGGTTCGAACCGAACCCTATTACCGTGCCGTCGGCGATGAAGTTTCGCTATATGAGGCTGCCTATTCGGTGCGCATGCCGATGATGTTAAAAGGACCCACCGGCTGCGGAAAAACACGTTTTGTTGAATACATGGCGTGGAAACTCGGCAAGCCACTGATTACTGTGGCCTGTAACGAAGACATGACGGCCTCGGATTTGGTGGGGCGCTTTCTGCTCGATGCGTCAGGGACGCGTTGGCAAGACGGTCCATTGGCGCTGGCCGCGCGTTACGGCGCAATATGCTACTTGGATGAAGTGGTGGAAGCACGCCAGGACACCACCGTCGTAATTCACCCGCTCACCGACAACCGCCGCGTTTTACCGTTGGAAAAAAAAGGCGAGTTACTCCACGCGCACGCCGATTTTCAAATTGTAATTTCGTATAACCCCGGCTATCAAAGCTTGATGAAAGATTTGAAGCAATCCACCAAACAGCGCTTTGGTGCGCTCGATTTTAACTACCCCGAGCATGATATCGAAACCGAAATCGTCGCGCACGAAACCGGTGTGAGCAGCGAAGTAGCGGGAAAGCTGGTTCATATCGCCGAACGTGCGCGCAACCTCAAAGGCCATGGTTTGGATGAAGGTATCTCGACGCGCATGTTAATCTATGCGGGCTCACTGATCGCCAAAAATGTTGATCCAGTCTCGGCGTGCCGGATGGCATTGGTACGCCCCATTACCGATGACCCGGATATGCGCGACGCGCTTGATGCGGCGGTAACGACGTTCTTTTAATCGGGGTTCGCGGAGCGTGAAATGGCAGTCGAACTCGAAAAATATCAGGACGTACTCGACGAACTGGGCGATCATGCCGGCGAAGTGCTGCGCGCCTCTTGGACCGAAGCCACACGGGTGTTCACGCCGCGCGGTCTGGAAGCCTACCTGCAAGGTGCTACGAGTTTAAAATCGTTGGGTCGCGGCACGGATTTGGTCGTGAGTTTTATTCAAAGCGCTCCGGCGTTAGCCCATGAGATCGGTGAAGATGCAGTAAAAGACATGCTGAGCGCCGCGATCAAGATGTATTCCAAAACCAGCGCCACCGTCATTGCAATGATCTTTTCTTCTAGTCCGATAGCGGCAGCGCGACTCGGCGACCTGGAATTATTTCGCAGTTATCTGCACTTACTGGACACCTTGCTGGCGCAAGCGCCGCGCGGGGTGCGCCCAATGCTGGATCAACTGGGTACCCTACTCGCCCAATTAACCTTGGGGGGGTTGCGGCGCTGGGCATTGTGGGGTGCGCAGGCACATAAAACCGATTTCGAAGCACAGGAGCTTTACTTCAGTTTGCGAAGCCCGGAATCGCTCGGCGTGCTGCAAAAAGAACGGAAGGGCACCCTGTTTATCGATGTACAGCGGCGCATTGGTATGTATCTGCGTGCACTGTGGGGACGCGATTTTTACATGCGCCCCACCAGTGGCGATTTTGAGTCGCGTGAAGGTTACCGGCCCTATATCGAGGGCTACATCATGCATTTGCCCGATGCTTATGATGACTATCCTCTAGGCGAAGGATTAGGACAGATTAACGGGCTGGAGTTGTATCGCGCTGCGGCCGCACACGCCGCTTGCCATGTAGTTTATACCACCACGCAGTTTGACAAGACTGATCTGTCTGCCTTGCAAATTGCCTTGATCGGCCTGGTAGAAGACGCGCGGGTGGAAGCTTTGGCATTAAAACATTTCCCCGGCCTGCAACAAACTTGGTTACCGTTGCATACGGCGACGCCCGCATCGGGTGACTCCGCAGCTGCACTGATGGCGCGTTTAGCGCGCGCTTGGCTTGATCCCAACTACCGGGACGACCATCCGTGGGTAACGCTCGGCCGTCAGCTGTTTAACGAACATCCCTCACATCTGCAATCCACAGCAATGTCGCGCGAAATTGGGCTGCGGCTGAGTGCTGAGCTGCTCGCTATGGGGGTGAATTATTCGCCTGCCAACGATGTGCCCGACATTCCATATCGCGACGACAATCGTTATTTATGGGAATTCGCCGATCTGCTCGAAGCCGGGCAAGTGGTCGCGGGAATGGACGTGCAACAAGTGCGCAAGTACGCTAGTCTGATGGAGATGTTGAACACGCTGGACGTACCGGGTGCAGGGGATGATGCGGGAGAGGTATGGGTGCTTGCCACCGAATTTTTCCGTGACGAAGACCCTACTCACAGTGTCAATGAAAAAGAAGGTCGCGCGCCGCCGCCGCAACCCTTCCACTATCCGGAGTGGGATTATCAGATGCAGTTGGAACGTCCCGCTTGGGCCACCGTGCTGGAGAAACGTGCCCCACCCGGTGAAGTGGCGCTGATCGATGAGATCGTGGTCAAGCACAAACCGATTATCAGTCGTATTAAATTCTTGATCGAAGCACTGCAACCGCAGGGTGTGCAACGTATGCGCAAACAAGAAGATGGTGATGAAATCGATTTGAACGCCGCGATTCACGCAATGATTGAAATTCGCATGGGCGAGCAGCCCGATCCGCGCATCATGATGCGCAACGTGCGTCGCGTACGCGACCTGTCGGTGCTGTTGCTGATAGATCTTTCTGAATCAACCAATGACCCGGTACGTGGTTCCGAGAGCACCGTGTTGCAACTAGCGCGCGAGGCAACCGTGTTGCTCGCCGACGCGCTGGATAAAATCGGCGACCCATTTGCGCTACATGGTTTTGACTCCAATGGCCGTCACGATGTAGAGTATTACCGTTTCAAAGATTTTGACGCACCCTACGACGACAAGGCCAAATCGCGACTCGCGGGCATGCGCGGTGACTTGTCCACCCGCATGGGGGCGGCGATGCGCCATGCCGGTTCGATCCTTAAGCGCCAACCCAGCCACAAAAAATTATTGCTGGTCGTAACAGATGGCGAGCCCGCCGATAACGACGTGCGCGATCCGCAATATCTGCGCATGGATGCGAAAAAGTCGGTGGAAGAGTTGGCGCGCAACGGAATCAATACTTATTGTCTGAGCCTCGATCCAGGCGCGGACCAATATGTCTCACGTATTTTTGGCGCAAAAAACTATATGGTGGTAGATC
>CAYYOS010000053.1:7191-15681 GCA_964473355.1 uncultured Burkholderiales bacterium
GCAAAGCTCGGGAATCATTGTATTTCCGCCCTTGTGGCCGCCGCTACTTTGTCTTCCAGCGGGCTTCATAAATGGCGCCTTTAAGAACCAAAGCAAGCCGATGAAAAAACCACTAGTAGGCGTCGTGATGGGTAGCGACAGCGATTGGGAGGTAATGCGCCACGCCGCAACGCAGCTGTCATCATTGCGCATTCCCTATGAGGCGCGCGTGGTGTCGGCGCATCGCACGCCGGATTTGCTCTTTGATTATGCCAAGCATGCCGCCGCACGCGGGCTGGCTTGCATCATCGCCGGCGCCGGTGGAGCCGCTCACTTGCCGGGCATGTTGGCGGCCAAGACTCATATACCCGTATTAGGCGTTCCCGTGCCATCGCGTTATCTGAAGGGCATGGATTCTTTGCTTTCTATCGTGCAAATGCCTAAAGGCATTCCGGTAGCGACATTCGCCATCGGTGAAGCGGGGGCAACGAATGCCGCCTTGTTTGCGGCGGCCTTTTTAGGTTTGCACGATGCGGCACTGGCCCTGCGTTTGCAAGATTTTCGGGCTGCACAAACGACAACCGTGACCGAGATATCCTTACCAAATTTGCCATGATACTGCCCGGTGCGACCTTGGGTATATTGGGCGGTGGCCAACTGGGCCGCTTCTTCGTTGTGGCGGCACGCACCATGGGATACGCTGTCGTCGTGCTCGATCCCGACCGGGACTGCCCGGCGGCGCAGTTGGCGGATAAACATATTCATGCGAGTTATACCGATTATGCTGCGCTAGATCAGCTCTCACAGACGAGCGCGGCGATTACCACCGAATTCGAGAATGTGCCGGCGAGTGCGCTGGATTATTTGGCGGATTCTTGTCCGATCAGACCGTCGGGCGCGGTGCTGGCGATTACTCAAGATCGTGTTTCGGAAAAAAACTTTCTTCAGTCCAACGGATTTGACACCACATCCTTTGTTGCAGTAGAACACCGTTCGGCGTTATCGGCAGCACTTGAACAAACCGCCACCCCGGCCCTTTTAAAAACCAGCCGAGCGGGTTATGACGGTAAAGGGCAGCGCTGGATATGCAATCTTAATGAAGCGGAAAGAGCCTTTGACGACCTGGGGGAAAGGGCCTGCGTGCTGGAAGCAGGCGTAAGTATTCAAATCGAAATATCGGTCGTGATTGCGCGGGGTGCCGACGGAGACGTAGTGGCATATCCCATAAGCGAGAATATACACCGTGAAGGCATTCTTGATGTCAGTATCGTTCCCGCCCGTATTTCCCCCGAGCTGGCAGAACGGGCCACCCAGACTGCGATTCGCCTTGCCGAATTATTCGATTACTGCGGGGTGATGGCAGTGGAATTTTTTATCGCGCAGGACAACCAATTGCTGGTGAACGAAATCGCCCCCCGCCCCCACAACTCGGGCCACTACACTGTTGACGCGTGTATCACTTCGCAGTTCGAACAGCAGGTACGGACTTTGTGCGGTTTACCCCTGGGCGATGCGCGCCTGCTTAGCCCCGCGGTGATGGTTAATTTACTAGGAGATTTGTGGCATGGGGATCAAGCCCCGCCGTGGGACCGAGTGCTAAACTATCCGCGTGCGAAATTACATCTCTATGGTAAACGTGTAGTGCGCCCAGGTCGCAAAATGGGGCATGTTACTTATCTGGGCGATAGTGTGGAGGATGCACGATCACACGCGTTGGCGATACAAGATGCACTGACCGGCTAGGGGCTCTTGTCCCTGCGAAAACGCGGGTGATGTGTGGTGCAAAATAGTAGCTACGCAGGGGAACATTCGAGTCCTATGCCAAGTAATCAAAAACATTTATTTTTTGGATGTTCTCGAGCATTCGCCGGTCATGAGTTGCAAACTATAAACCTATTGGAGATCAAACCATGAGACGGCTGGAACAGAAAAAGATGTTGACCATCATCACCTCGCGCGCGTTTGAAAGGATGATTATCGCCGCACTGGTTGGCCGCGGTGTCGGCGGCTATACCGTGGTGCAGGCCAGCGGAGCCGGCGCTTCCGGCATTCAGTCGGGTATGCTGGATGGCGATTCCAACATCCTGATTCACGTTATTCTCTCGGAGGCTCGCTTGGTCACCTTACTCGATGATTTTGATGACATGATGAACCGCGACTACCGGTTCAAGGTAATCGTGACGGATATCTCGATTCTGCCGCGCAAGATTAAGCCAGGTGCCCCCGCACATTAGTCCGGCAAGGTCCGCGCTCGGTGTACGAATCCGCCGCACCGAATCAATAGCTAACTAAGAAATTGAGATAACAGACGATGGATATCAAATCTCTTACCACCCTACTTGATCCCGCCATTTTATTTTTTTTCTTAGGCATGTTCGCCTCGCTGGTGCGATCTAATCTAGAGATACCAGCTCCGATCGGAAAATTCCTGTCCTTGTATTTGCTCATGGCGATAGGCATTAAAGGTGGCGTCGCCTTGAGCGTAAGCGGCATCCATATGCAGATGCTAGCAGGACTTGCAATCGCACTGTTCATGGCTTTCCTTGTGCCGCTATACACCTTCCCCGTGCTCCGTCACAAGCTTGACGGCTTCAATGCCGCCGCAATCGCGGCAACTTATGGCTCGGTGAGTGCTGTGACCTTCATCGCTGCCGGACAATTCCTCGATAATCACGGTGTCGAATACGGCGGATACATGGCGGTGGCGCTCGTGCTCATGGAGGCGCCGGCGGTGATCATGGCAGTGGCGCTCGCCGCCATGGTGCGAACAAGCCTCGACAAGCATAGCGCAGGCGCAGCGGTGAACATCGGGAAGAGCAGTCACACATTTTCAATGAGGAACATCCTGCACGAGTCGTTCACCGACGGGGCGATCCTATTGCTGCTGGGGAGCCTGCTGATCGGCGTTGTCGTAGGAACTGAAGGCTATAAAGTCATGAAACCCTTCACTGGCGATCTCTTCAAAGGCTTGTTAGCGTTTTTCCTGTTGGAGATGGGCATTCTAGTCGCGCGGCGCATCCGCGAGATGAAGGGTGTGGGGCCGTTCCTTATAGCCTTCGCCTTCCTCGTCCCGATAGTCAACGCAGCGATCGCCGTTGCCCTGTCCCATCTCGCCGGCTTGTCAGCGGGGGATACGCTAATGCTAGCGGTGCTTGCAGCGAGCGCCTCCTATATCGTGGTGCCGGCGGTGGTTCGCGTCGCTATCCCGGAGGCAAATCCGGGTCTTTACTTCGGCATGGCGCTGGCACTTACCTTTCCATTTAATATCGTGCTCGGGATACCCTTGTATTATCAATTAATCCAGCTTCTGTGGCGTATATGAACAAAAAAACCATGACCTATTCCGGTTTTTATCAGGACACGCACGGGATGACTGTGCTCGGACGGGTCGTACTGGATGGCTGGCTGTTCGGCTTTATCCCCGAGTCCGAAGATTGCAAGGGCTGGGATATGGCGCGCATGCAAATGCTAATGAACCGCGTTGAGGCGGCCTGGGATGAGCATGGTAATCTGCCCAGTCGCTTGCCGCCCGAACTGCGCGCGCGACACGCTGAGCTTTATGCGCGCGCTGCCGAGCGCGCCCAGGGGCGCGGCTGGAACCCGGAACTCGGTGACGAGGAGTAGTAGCTCCTCACCCCGCGATCAGCGCCATTTATCTCGACGGCGAATCATAACGCTGGCGTAGTGTTTCTAACGCTATATCCTTGCTAACGAACAAATTTTCCCTGCCCAGCGTCTCGTCCAGACCGGAGCGCGCCAAAGCTTCACGCACGGGCTTTTTAAGACCCGAGAGCATCAAGGTGATCCCGGCTAATTTGAGATCATTTGCAAGGGCACGAAGTTTCTCCTCGCCGGTGGCGTCGATTTGGTTGATGCCGTTGCCGATTACCAGTACCGCTTTGGCCTGTGGAAATTGGCTGATGGCCCGCATCACCGCCTGTTCGAAAAATGCCGAGTTGATGAAAACCAGCGACGAATCAAAACGCAGTACCACGTAGTTCTCGCTGATCGGCGGCAAGTCATGGCTGGCGGCGCCGGCCAGCGTGCCGTCCCGGGTGCGTCCCAGGACTTCGGTGCGCGGCTGCATGACGCGATTCAGGAACAGCAAAATAGTCAGCACCACACCGACCAGCACGCCGTTAGCAAGCTGGGGCGCCATCAACAATGTAGCAATGAAGGTCAGTAGACCCACTATGCCATCACTCCTGCGAACCTTCCACGAGTGACGCAGCGTCTTGAAATCGATCAACCCAAACACCGCGCTCATTACGATGGCGGCGAGTACCGGCTGGGGCAGATGATAGAAGTACTGGGTCATGAATAGCATCACGATAACGACGCCGATTGCGCTAATAATTGCGTATAGGCCGGTTCGTGCCCCGGATTTCGCCGCCACCGCGGAGCGCGAGAACGAGCCTGATACCGTGTAGGATTGAAAAAAACTGCCGACAATGTTGGCGAGACCCTGACCGATTAGCTCCTGATTGGGATCAAGCTTCTCGCGGTTCTGAGCCGCGAGCGCACGAGAGATGGAGGTTGCCTCCATGAAGCCGATCAGCGCCATGATGAAAGCCGTACCCAATAATCCGCTCATCACACCGAAATCCATGGCGGGAATCGCAAAGTTGGGCAGTCCCGCGGGGATGTTTCCGACCACTTGGCCACCCCCGGAAAGCTTAAAGCGACCGTCACGTATGCCACTAAAACGCCAGACGCTTGCGGCGTTGGCGATCTTATCCGACGCCCGATAAACGATCTGGCCATCTGCGCTCCGAAGGGGTTCCAGCGAGTGGCGGTAAACTTCCACACGTTGCCCATAGAGTTGTTTCTTGAGACTTTTTTCTTCACCTTCGAGACGTAGCACTTCCGATTCCAACGTGTAGTCATGCACTTCTGTTCCGATGAGTGGCGCGATCTGCTTGCGTACGTTGCTTTGCGCCTGCTTGTTTTTTAAAAGATCTGCTTCGAGCTGCGCGAACTTATCGTATGCGGCGCGCGCTTCGGCATCGATGATCGCCTCAGGCGCAACCAGTGCAGTTTTTTCAAAATCGACCGCGGCACTGATGATAGTGCCCAGCACCACGACCGCGAGCACGCCGGGCAGCTTGGGCAGCCATTTCTTCAACACCGACATCGCCACCAGGGTACCCAAACCGAAGGCAATAGTCGGCCAGTGCGCCAGTGGCATTTGCCTTATCACATGCCATAGGTCGCGTAGGAACATGTCCGAACGTGGCATCGGCACGTTAATGAAAGTGTTCAGCAGGGACAAGCCAATAATCAGCGCGGCCGCATTGGTGAAACCATTGATCACCGGGTGCGACGCGAGGTTGATCAGCACGCCCATGCGAAAACCGCCCAGCGCGAGACGCAATACACCCACCATCAGTGCCAGCGTCACCGACAGCTGGATGAATTCATCGGTGCCGCGGCTCGCCAAGGGTTCAATAGCCGCTGCGGACATCAATGACAGAAGCGCGACCGGTCCGGTGTGTAGAAAGCGCGAGGCGCCCCACATTGACGCCACCATGACTGGCAGGAAGGCGGCGTATAAGCCATACACCACCGGCAGACCGGCTAGTGTCGCGTAAGCCATCGACTGCGGGATCAGGATCAGCGAGACAGTGATTCCGGCGACGAGATCGCCGCGTAAGGTATCGCCTTTTAGCGGAAACCAGCGTAAGAAAGGAAAAAATCGAGTCAGCATATCGTATAGACAAAAACAAGGGTGCCCATGCCATGGCATGGGAACCAAGAAGCGTGCGCGCCCCTAGGGGCCGGTGTTACGCCGCGCGGACCGAGGCCTTTTCGGCAGATTCAGACTTCAACATGGCGGTGCCACTCGCGGCTACCATCACCACTGGCACAGGAAACGCATTATGGCGGATGATACCTTTCATGAGACTGCGGCCAAGGTAACCAGATTCATTACAGATCAGGAACGCGATTTCTGCGCGTTTGCGTAAGGCATGCACCAGCGCAGCGGGGGGCTCGCCGCTGAGTACCGTCAACTGTACACTAATGCGGGCATCTTCCAACTCGGTTTGAAAAGGTTTCAGCAAAGTCCGCGCGTCAGTCTCGCTCTGAAAGGTGAAAACAGTGAGGCCGTGCCTGAGACGACTGCACGTCTGCATAACGTAATGCATTAAATCCGGAGGCAGCTCACTGCCAAGATAAAGGCCGACCTGCGGCCCCAATTTGGGAACGGAAATGGGCGCTGTTGGGATGGTGCGGACAGTACCACCGGCCATAACGCGGCGTTTCTCACGAGGCGTTAAATTCTCCCCGGTATGGGCATATGCGAGGGCGTTCAACATGCGCTTAATTTCGTCGTTAAGTTTTATCACGGGGGCTCCTAGGGTTCGAATTAGTACTACACCCTAAGCATTGAGTGTGCCATATTTTAGATCACTGATTTTATTACCCTATTATATATGAGTTAGCCTAACCGTTGCAAATAGTATCAAATACTGTTGCAAGTCGTTATAATATGCAACAGTTTTCTTGGTCCCGATTATGCCCAGTCTTCGCAACAAAATTCTTAGCGCCTATGGTTATTCGAAGCTAGCCATGTTGGCCTTTGCAGTCGTGGTATTCGTCGATTTGACCTACCTCAAACGCCAAATCGAAACCGGACAGGTAGTTACAGACTTCCGTGAAGCCACGCTGGATATGCGACGCAACGAAAAGAATCTTTTTCTGTATGGCGATGCGACGAGCTACGACCAATTAATGGCGCAGCTTGACACCGCAAGCAGCGCGTTCACCAAAGGGCGCAAAGCTTACAACACGATAATCGGGGGGCCGAACACCCAGCGTATCGCAGCATTGCTGGAAGCTTATCGTGGCACGCTGCAGCGCTATCCTCACCAGAGTGAGACAGAGCAGGCGGCGACCCGTCAAACCATCCGCACTTTAGGGCATGAGCTCACTGAAATTACCGGGGTATTATCTCGCGGAGAGCGGCGCTTGCTTGCTCAGACCACACGCCGTGCAGCTTTGTTGCTGGCAGCGGCATTTGCGATTGTCGTGCTAATGGGGATCGCGGGTGGTTTGTTTCTGGTGCGGCGCGTCGTTCGTCCCTTGCGGGAACTGGAAGCGGGATTACGCGCCATCGATGAGGGTCGGGCACGAGCTTTGCCTTTGCCCTCGCAAGACAAAGAAATCCAGTCCTTTGTTGCATCATTCAATGCCATGTTAAAAGCAACGAAAAGGCCGCCGCGCTCGGTGTGTTGGTCTCAGGCGTCGCACACGAGTTAAACAATCCATTGTCGAACATTTCTACGTCGGCGCAGCTGATGCTGGAAGAAGGTGAGTCCGGCGATGTCACACTAAAAAAACTTTGGCTGACGCAAATTGATAGCGAAACCGAGCGTGCCCGACGCATCGTCCGGCGACTGCTCGATAGCGTGCGTCAACCCGGCAAATTACACCGACACCGCATGCCGTTGTCAGATTTAGTTCAGTCGTCCCTTGAACTTGTTAACCGTCATTTGCCCCCAGGCGTTCAAGTTTGTGTCGGGGAATCGGCCAACATCGAAGTCGATGTCGACCGCGAGCGTTTGCACCAGGTATTCATTAATCTAATCAAGAACGCCGCCGATGCGGGCGCGCAGCATATCACGGTGTCCGCGCAACTGCGGGCCTGGGACGCCGATGCCGCCGAGACCGGTACGCTCGTCGGCGACGCCACCATGGTCATCGATTCTGGCGAGGCAATCTGCATCACCATTGAGGACGACGGCCCCGGCATACCAGCCGATCTACGTGAACATATTTTTGATCCTTTCATTACGACCCACATGGGTGGCGAAGGGACGGGCTTGGGCCTGTATCTCGTCGAGGAAATAGTCAGCGAACATCGCGGCTGCATTGTGCTAGCCTCCGCTACCGGTCGCGGTACGCGTTTTTCAATCTGGTTGCCCCGGCCATAGGACACAATGCCATGAACCCAGCCCATATTCTTCTCGTTGATGACGAAACCATCACACTTTCCAATCTTACGCATGTGCTCAAACGCGAAGGCTATGAGGTCACCGCATGCAAAAATGGTGAGGCTGGGCTCGTTGCTTTGCGGCAACGTGATTTTGACCTGGTGCTCACTGATCTGAAAATGCCGGGCGTCGACGGCATGGCATTGCTGCGCGAAGTACGTAGCCGTTTCCCCGAGGTGCCGGTGATCATGATCACCGGCCATGCATCGCTAGATTCTGCGGTGGAAGCCATGAAGGCTGGCGCTTACCACTATCTCGCCAAACCCTTTCGTCTCGCCGAGGCGCGCGAGGTGGTGCGTGGCGCGCTCGAATTACGTCGGGTCAAACGCGAGAATAAGGACCTAAAGCTGCGCATCGAGCAGCTCCAAAATCCACATACCCTCATCACTCAAGATTTGGGCATGCAGCGCCTGCTTGAGACCTCGCGGCAGATCGCGTCCAGCGACAGTAGCGTAGTCATCCATGGCGAATCTGGCACCGGCAAAGAGTTGCTCGCGCGGTATATCCACCAGCATAG
>CAYYOS010000054.1:0-15262 GCA_964473355.1 uncultured Burkholderiales bacterium
TTTTATGGTATCCCATAATTTTAAGTCCGAATACGTCAATAGCTCGTTAAAGCATGCAAGCTCGGCGTCGTTTAAGTCTGCGTAGTGCTGGTCTACGAATCGTCCCAGCAGTAGATCGAGCTCCAGTAAGCCACGGCGGCAGCGCCATTTCGTGCGCGCCAAATCATCATTCATACACTACGTTTAACCAACAGCGCTTTAATCTTTCCAATTGCACGGGTTGGATTTAAATTTTTGGGGCAAACTTCCACGCAATTCATAATACTATGGCACCGGAACAGACGATAGGGATCTTCTAGATTATCTAGGCGGCTATTGGTATCTTGGTCACGGCTGTCCGCTATAAAGCGATACGCTTGGAGTAACCCCGCCGGCCCGACAAATTTGTCGGGATTCCACCAAAAAGAGGGGCACGCTGTAGAGCAGCACGCGCACAAAATACATTCGTACAAACCATCCAACTCCGCCCGCTCTTCGGGCGATTGTAAGCGTTCAATTTCCGGCTCGGGATCATGATTAATCAAATAAGGCTTAATCGAGCGGTATTGCTTAAAAAAAAGCGATAGGTCGACTATTAAATCACGAATCACCGGCATACCCGGCAAAGGTCGCAGCGTCACGGGTTCTTTTAGGTCGGAGAGCGGGGTGACGCAAGCCAGGCCGTTGCGGCCATTGATATTCATGGCATCTGAGCCGCACACACCTTCACGGCAGGAACGTCGCACGCTTAAGGTTTCGTCCTTTTCCTTAATTAGCAAAATAGCGTCAAGCAACATCTTGCCGCCGGGGTCTATCGCCAGATCGTAGGTCTGCATATAGGGTTGACGATCGACTTCGGGGTTATAGCGATAAATTGAAAAGCGCATGAGCTATTACCCTGCTTTAATAGGTTCTCGCCTTAGGCGAAAAAGATGCAACGGTTAATGGTTTTAATCTAACCGGCTTATAGTCCAGCCGTGCATCCTCGGAAAAATACAAACTGTGTTTTAGCCAATGCTCGTCATCGCGCTCGGGAAAATCCGCTCTGGCGTGCGCCCCCCGGCTTTCTCGCCGAGCCAAGGCTGAGACCAGCGTTGCTTTGGCGACTTCAACTAAATTTTCCAGCTCCAGCGCTTCGATGCGCGCGGTGTTAAATATTCTACTGTGGTCTTGTAAACAGATGTGTTGCAGGCGTTCTTCGATTGCATGCACGGCATTGATGCCTTTTGTGAGCAATTCGGAATTACGGAATACGCCACAGTGCTGGTGCATCGCTGTTCGTAATTCGTTATATAAAGTGTGCAGTGATTCGCCCGCACCGCGCCGTTGCCACCGGGCAAGCCGGGCCGCTGAAATCTCCAACGCGTTTTCCGGCAAGGGACGAGGAAAGGGGTTTTCGCCAAGATACTGCAGCATGTGTCTTGCCGCTGCCCGCCCAAAGACGACCAAGTCTAGTAAGGAATTCCCGCCTAAGCGATTAGCCCCATGTACCGAAACGCAGGCACATTCGCCTACCGCATATAAGCCAGGAACAGCCTCTTCGGGTCCGAAACGTGCCGGTGCCACAACTTGACCATGTAAGTTAGCAGGAATGCCGCCCATCATGTAATGAACCGTGGGCACCACGGGGATGGGCGTATTAATTGGATCGAGGCCGGAGAATTTCATTGCAAGATCGCGAATACCGGGTAGGCGTGCCTGAATTAGCCTCGCGCCGAGATGATCTATTTTCAACAACACCGTATCGCCAGCTGGTCCGCAACCTCGGCCTTCGACAATTTCGGTCGCCACGGCTCGGGACACCACGTCGCGACTGGCTAAATCTTTAGCATTCGGCGCGTAGCGTTCCATAAAACGTTCGCCATTTTTGTTGATGAGATATCCGCCCTCCCCGCGCGCGCCTTCAGTAATCAGAACACCCACCTGGGGAATCCCAGTGGGATGTATCTGCCAAAATTCCATATCCTGCAGCGGTATGCCAGCACGCGCCGCCATACCTAATCCGTCCCCCGTGTTAATGAGTGCGTTGGTGGAATGTTGAAACACGCGACCGGCACCGCCAGTAGCAAGAAGTGTGGCACGGGCCTCAATAAAAATCGGCTCCCCCGTCTCAATTTCCAACATAGATACGCCTAAAACGTAACCGCTTTCGTCCTTTATTAGATCTAGCGCAAAACACTCGTCGAAAAAATGCGTTTTGGCTTCAATGTTGCGTTGATATAAGGTGTGCAGCATGCTATGCCCGGTGCGATCAGCAGCAGCACAAGTGCGAATCGCTTGCTCGCCGCCAAAGTGCTTGGATTGGCCGCCAAACGCGCGCTGATAAATTTTGCCATTTTCCAAACGCGAGAAAGGCAGGCCGTAATGCTCTAGCTCGTAGACCGCTTCTGCGGCATTGCGGCACATAAATTCAATGGCGTCTTGATCGCCTAAAAAATCTGAACCTTTAACCGTGTCGTACATGTGCCAATGCCAGTTGTCCTCGGTGACATTGCCCAGCGCCGCCGTGATACCGCCCTGCGCCGAAACGGTATGGGAGCGCGTCGGGAACACTTTTGAAACCACCGCAACTTTTAATTGCGCGCGCGCCAAATGAAGCGCCGCCATGAGCCCGCCGCCGCCGCCGCCAATAATGACGGCATCGAAACTGCGTTTATTCATTGCCATAAAATTTGTGCGGCCCACAGCGTATAGAACACCAATAACAAGATAACTAAGACTTGCAGGGTGAGGCGCGCGGGGGTGTAGCGCACGTAATCCATTAGCACGTCCCGCATGCCTATCCATGCATGAAAAGCCATGCTTAAGAAAAACAGGAAACTAAGAAATCGCAGCCATGGATGACGTATAAAATCTTGCCACGCCTGAAAAGAAACCGGTGTATTGCTTAGTACAAAAATAACGAAAATCACTATGTACGCCGTCATTACTATCGCGGTGATCCGCTGCGCCAGCCAATCGCGCAGCCCATAGTGCGCGCCGCTAACAGACCGGGCTACCATAATTTAAACCCGACCCACAAGGTAATGCCCAGGCTTAGTGCCAGTACTGCCAGGCTGGTATTTTTTGCACTATCACGCTCGCTGGCCAGATCAACGTCCAGCAACAGATAGCGCAAACCCGCAAACAAATGATGCAGGAACGCCCAAGTTAAAGCGAGGAGCAAGATTTTGCTAAGCGGGCCGAAATTAAAGATTTGCTCGAATTCTGTTTTCCCTTCCAAGCTTTCCTGCAGCGCCCACAAAGCTAAGGGAATAGCAACAAAAAGAAGGACGCCGGAGACGCGATGCAAAATAGAAACCAAACCAGATAATGGCAGCGCAATCTGCGCGAGGTTTAAAAAAACCGGGCGCTTGTTTTTAGCCATCTTAGCTTAGACGGCGCCCACGGCCCGCTGGACGCTTGAGGAGACATACTCACGCAACCTCGGGTCAAACGGCTTGGGCAAAATATAGCCCTTGCCGAAACTTAGTTCGGTCAAGCCGTACGCCTGCAACACCGATGGGGGCACGGGCTCCTTTGCTAATGCGCTTAAGGCTTCGACTGCAGCAATGAGCATGGCTTGCGTGACTTTCTTAGCGCGGGCATCCAGCGCGCCGCGAAAAATAAAAGGGAATCCCAAGACGTTATTTACTTGATTGGGAAAATCCGACCGCCCCGTAGCCATGACGATATCGTCGCGTGCGGCCTTTGCGACATCCGGTAAAATTTCCGGATCGGGATTGGCCAGCGCAAACACCACTGGACGTGGCGCCATGGTCTTAAGCATCGCTGGGGTGAGTAAGTTGGCGCCAGAAACGCCAATAAACACATCCGCATTTTGCAATGCGTCGCTTAATGTTATCTCTGATGTATCTACTGCAAATTCTTGTTTATATTTATTAATATCTTTTCTGTTTTTATTGATAACACCTTTACTGTCCACGACTAAAATGCGTTTAGGGTCAGCGCCCAACGCAATTGCCAAGCGCATGGAAGCCAGGCCTGCCGCCCCCGCTCCCAAGCAGACTATACGCACTTCGGGTAATTTCTTTCGCTGAATTTCTAGGGCGTTGATAAGTCCCGCGCATATGATCACCGCCGTGCCATGCTGGTCATCATGAAAAACCGGGATATCTAAGCGCTCGCGCAAGGCAGCTTCAATTTCAAAGCAGTGCGGCGCCGCGATATCCTCCAGGTTTATTCCGCCAAAGGTGGGGGCAATATTTACAACGGTCTCGATAAAACTCTGGGTGTCGGGCGCCGTGATTTCAATATCAAATACATCAATCCCGGCAAAGCGCTTAAACAGCACGGCCTTGCCTTCCATCACGGGTTTCGCCGCCAACGCGCCTAAATTGCCCAGACCTAAAATAGCAGTACCATCTGTAATCACGGCTATCAAGTTGCCCTTGTTGGTGTAGCGGTAAGCGTTTTCCGGAGCGCGATGTATTTCCCTAACGGGCTCTGCTACGCCTGGTGTGTAGGCCAAGGCCAGATCTTGGGCAGTCTCGCAGGCCTTGGTGGATTCCACGCAAAGCTTCCCAGGTGTGGGGAATTGATGATATGCCAGCGCCTCAGCTTTTAGGTCCATGTTGGCCTTCTAAAAACCCAGGTAGTCACGCTGAACCGCCAAAAACTAGCCTACGGAGCTGTACAGCGGGCGCTTTTAAAACGATAATTAAACGACGCGAAATTGCCGACGTCATTCGGCAAGTAAGAGCTTGGAAATAACGCTGCACGGGTCCTGAAGTAATTATTTTTTTATATTTTTTCATGACTACACATTGACCAGCCAAACGATGAGCGATGAGATATGAAAAGAATTTTAGCCGCAACCGTATTAACTATACTCTCAGGGTGCCAGGTTTCACAAGTTACGCCCGCACAAAAAGCACAGCCCTTAAGCGCTTCGGCTGCAAGACAAGAAATTGCGGCAATGACCGAACATAGCCGGTGCGAAAACGCGCAGCAATGCCGGGTCGTCGGTGATGCCGTTAAAGCGTGTGGTGGCTTTAGTAGCTTTCTCGCGTATTCCAGCGTGGGCACAAACGAGGCGGCACTTAAGGAAAAGTTACAGGCGTATTACGCCTTGCAAAAAACATCAAACGCCGAGCGCGGCTTGATATCGGACTGCGCGTTCGTGTCCCCCCCTACCCCGCGCTGCGTTAATTCTCGCTGTGTTTTTTAGCTCACCCGACCTAATAATTAACGTCGCCCTCTATTTTTGTAGCGGGGAAATTGTCGCGAATATGGGCATTAAAAAAACTGCCTTTTGAAGCGGCGGCAAGCAGACCTCGATAGATGCGTAGCGGAACGCCGAAATATTGGTACACGCCACCGTTAGAAAATTCCGCCTCTAAAATACTGAGCTGATGGTCAAAACCGATGGCCCGCAAACTGCTAGATTTGACGGGTTGGCGTTTAATAGAAGTTCCCTCTTGATAAATCGAAAAATATAAACCTTTTGATGCAATCACGTCACACATTATATTTTCTTAATTAAATTGCTGTTATAGATGTTTAAACCGTAACTTACATTTGCCACGGCAACTTTTAGAATGGGTCACAAGCTCAAAGTACAGAGCCTAAGCTTATTTTTCTCAAACCAAAAAAGGAATTTGCTATTATGACTTCTTCTAAAAAAATTGTAGCCGCAACACTCTCTATCGTTGCCTTAGGCATGACTGCACCAGTACTCGCTGATGCACAGTCGGGATTAGTGAACGTAGACGTTAGCAATGTCGCGAACAACATCGCAAAAAATATTAGCGTGGATGTTAGCCAAATTCCAGTGACTGTTCAGGTACCCGTTGGAATTGCTGCAAATGTTTGCGGGCTAGACGCCAACGTATTAGCTAAACAAGCTCAAGGTGGTACCGCGAATTGCGGCGCCACAACTACCTCTGTAGCACTTGATCAATTAGTGCAAAGAAAGATAAGTAGCAAAGGTCAGTCGTAACAACTTTTAGTGGCGATACTAAAGGCCCGCAGCCGCGGGCTTTTTTGTGGCCCACCGAATTATCTTAGTAAATTCCGAGTAGCTCAACTTCAAATATTAGGGTTGCATCGGGCGGTATAACGCCACCCGCGCCACGCGCCCCGTAGCCGAGTTGCGGGGGAATAGTAAGCTTGCGTACGCCACCGATTTGCATGCCTTGCACGCCCTCGTCCCAGCCCTTGATGACGCTACCCGCGCCTAGTTTAAAATTAAACGGGTCATTACGATCTTTGCTGGAATCAAACTTGGTGCCGTCAACTAGCCAACCCGTGTAATGGACGGAGACTTGTTGTCCCGCTTGCGCGCTGTTGCCGCTACCCACTGAAATGTCCTCATAAACTAAACCGCTGGGCGTTGTATTGGTTGGCATGGGTTACTCCTAAAGTCGAAAAAGCGCCATTATGCCACATCAGGACGAACAGCTAACTTGAATAGGCGCAACGCCTTCGGGGGGTAGTGCCGCATAGCGCGACATGCCGGCTTGCTCGATAAAAGGCGTTTTTAGCACGCCTAGTAGGGTATCAATTTCGGAAAAATCCCCGGTCTTCGCTTTTTCAATAGCGATCTGTGCCAAATAATTGCGCAGGATATAGCATGGGTTCACGGCATCCATGGCCATTTTCCTTTGCGTATCAGGTAGGTTTTCCTGCGACAAGCGGGCGCGATACACGAGGGCCCACTGATCGAAGGCGGCGCGATCGATAAACATATCTCGCAAGGGCGAAACCTGTTGCGTAACCGCAAAATTACCCAGCGCTCGAAAAAATTGCGTGTAGTCTACGTGGCTGGCATGCAGGATATCCAACAGCCCGGTAATTAGCGGCACGACATCGGCGCTGGAATTACGCAGCCCCAGTTTTTGGGACATCAGTTCAATGTAATGGGTGACAAATGCGGATTGGTAAACGCTAATCGCATCGGTCGCCTGCTCCATCGTCATCAATGGCGTCAGCGCTTGAGCTAAGCCCCGTATATTCCATCCTCCCACGTCCGGCTGTTGATCGAAGGCGTAGCGGCCGCTGTGATCGGAGTGGTTGCAGATAAAGCCGTGGTCGTAACTTTCCATAAACCCATACGGGCCGTAGTCCAGGGTCAGCCCTAAAATCGACATATTGTCGGTGTTCATAACGCCGTGGGCAAAACCTACCGCTTGCCACTTTGCGATGAGTCGGGCGGTCCGTAAGGTTACCTCACGAAGCAGGCGTGGGTATTTGTCCGTTTGATCTTGCCACTCCGGAAAATGTTTGGCGATGACATAGTCGGCTAGCGTTTTTAATTGCGCCTGCTGGCCGCGGTAAAAAAATACTTCAAAAGAGCCAAAACGCACATGCGACGGGCTCATTCTCAGTAACATAGCAGCCGTTTCGATTTCTTCTCGATAGACTTCCATATCGCTGCCGATAATGCATAGGGCGCGCGTGGTGGGAATACCGAGGCCATGCATCGCCTCTGAGCATAAATATTCACGGATGGTTGAACGCAGCACCGCGCGCCCATCACCATCGCGAGAATACGGCGTCAACCCACTACCTTTGAGCTGTAAATCCCAGCTTTCGCCCGCTGCATTGCGCACTTCGCCCAGCAAAATAGCGCGGCCATCGCCAAGCTGCGGGACGAAATGACCAAATTGATGCCCGGCGTAAAGCATGGCCACGGGGTCCGCCCCGGGTGGCACGCTGGCTCCGCTAAAGTATTGTAGGAATTCAGCCGCCGTGGCGACGGCAGGGTCAAGATCAACTAAGCTTGCGGCATCCGCATTGAAGGCTACCAAATAAGGTGCCGGGATGGCGGTGGGTAGCACGCGGCTATAAAAAGCTTCTGGCAGACGGGCATAGCTATTTACAAAACTAAGGGTATCGAGAGTTGGCATATTTTTAGCTGAGAATATAGGGAGCAATTAGAGTATAAACAGGCGCAGGTATCAGACGTTGAAATTTGTTGCCGCGCCTAGGATAAAATACGCCATTGAGCTTACGTGGGACTATGCATGTCGCTACAAACTTGGGAATTAATGAGTTACGTCGTCACTGTTATTGGCCTACCTCTGGCCATTGCCGTATTTTTTTTCGAGCAGCGTAAGGAGCGCGAAAACGAGGAGGAAGAAGTGTATCAGCTATTGTCGGATAATTATCAAGACTTTTTAAAAGTCGCCCTGGATAACCCCGATCTTCGCTTATTTTCTGCCGACGAAACACACCCGATTAACGAAGAACAGAAAGAGCGGCAATTTATTATTTTTGTGATGCTGGTATCCATATTTGAGCGAGCGTATCTATTACTTCACGAAGATGTTATGTCACCAAAACAAACCCGGCGCTGGAATTCCTGGGATGACTATATGCAGGAATGGTGTCGGCGGCCGGATTTCCGCTCCGCCTTGCCTAAACTCCTGCACGGTGAAGACCCTAATTTTGTGCAATATTTGCAGCAGCTCGCAGCCGTAGCGAAAGAAAACGCGCATTAAGTAGCCATCTCCCGTGATTACCATATTCTCGGAATTCCTCCAGGGCTTATTGCTATAATTGCCAATTACTAAATAAGTTGGAGTTACCATGCGCCCCGCACAGTTGTTGGCCGTTCTTGATCGCGAATTTTTAAGTGCCCGAGAGGGGCATCATACGCCGGTGATGTTGTGGGGTGCGCCGGGTGTAGGAAAATCTCAAATGATCGCGGAGATCGCAAGACGCCATGATGCGCCGATGATCGATATTCGTCTCTCGCAAATGGAGCCGTCCGATTTACGCGGTATTCCATTCCGAATTGAAAATCGCGTGGAATGGGCAGTGCCCTCAATGTTGCCTGATCCGAGACGTCACGGTCCTAACGGGATTTTGTTTATGGACGAGATCACGTCTGCCCCACCCAGCGTTTCCGCGGCCGCATATCAATTAATACTGGATCGACGCCTAGGCGAATACCAAGTTCCTCCAGGCTGGGCGATTTTCGCCGCAGGAAATCGCCAAGGAGATCGCGGCGTGACCTATACCATGCCGGCACCCCTAGCAAATCGCTTTTCCCATTTTGAGGTGGAAACACATCTTGATGACTGGGTAGCCTGGGCTTACTCCCATGCGATGGATGAACGACTGATTGCTTTTTTGCGGTTTCGTCCGGAACTGCTGTTTGATTTTAATGCCGCTCAAAATCCCGTTGCGTTTCCTAGTCCACGCTCTTGGGAATTCGCCCATCGGGCTTTGCAAAAATTCGATGCTAATTCCGATTTATTGTTGCCGGCGTTGCAAGCCTGTGTAGGCGCCGCCGCGGGACTAGAATTAAATGCCTTTATAGAAAATCTGGACCGCATGCCGGACTTAGATGCCATTTTGGATGGGGAATTGGTTACCGTACCCAGTGAAGTAGACTTGCAATACGCGGTAGCGTGTGCCCTGGTGGCGCGGGCCGTGCGTATAAAAAGTAATGCTGATGCACGAAAAATTCACGGCCACATTTTAGATTACGCGGCGCGTTTTCCATTGCGAGAAATGGGGATTATGTTGGTGTCGGACATGCACCGCGCAATCGGCCAGAACCTCTTCGCGGTGCCGCAATTTTCCGTATGGGCCAATGCGGTGGCTGATTTAATGGTGTACGAGCGCTAGGCAACAGGTGATGCGTGCAGATTAGCTACTTGGTTGATCACCCAGAATTCGTCACCACACTAGCGTCGTGGATATTCGAGCATTGGCGGCCCGTCCTCGCGCAAGAAACACTTGAATCCCGTATTGCCAAGTTCAGGACCCATTTAAATCGGGATGCCCTTCCTATTGCATGGGTCGCACACTCGCAATCACAGATATTTGGCACCGCTGCGCTTCGCGTGCACGACCTTCCCGACCGGGAGGATCTTACACCTTGGCTCGGGGGGATGTATGTCGCCTCCCCGTTTCGCCGTCGCGGAATTGGGGCTGCGCTTTGTGAGGCGGTGGAACAGAAGGCCAGAACGTTGCTTGAGACGCAGACGCTTTACTTGTTCACGCTTGACAAACAAACGTGGTACAAAGACCGGGGCTGGAGTATGCATGAGCCCTGTTCTTGGTTCGGCCGTGCGGGCGACATCATGATTAAGGAGCTTCATGTTGCTTAACGCCGCCATCAACACTGATAGCACTAATAGTCAATGAGCCGCCAGAATATAGAAACCAAACTCGCCGCCGCCCGCACGCGGCTAATTTTAGACAAACCTTTTTTGGGTGCGCTGGCCCTGCGCCTGCCGATGATCGCCGCTCAACCCGAGTGGTGCCGTACCACCGCCACCGACGCCCGCGGCTTTTATTACAATCCCGCTTATATCGACAGTTTAAGCATAGAGCAAACCCAGTTTGTATTAGCGCATGAAGCACTGCATTGTGCACTGCAGCATTTTAATCGGCGCCAACATCGGGTTAAGTTTCGTTGGGATATCGCTTGTGATCATGCCATCAATCCTTTGCTGGTTAGCGATGGTTTAACCCCTCCCCCTGGCGCCTTGGTGCTGGATAGTTTCGCGGGTATGACGGCGGAAGAAATTTATCCCTGTATCGAAGAGAACAGCAACGAAGAAACCTTGGATAAACATATTTATGATGGCGCCGAAAATAAAGGAGAAGGCCAGCAGAGCGGCACAGAAAAGGATGCGGATAAAAAGCCACCTCAAGCTTCCCCTCAAATAGATACCATGCCGCCTCTAGAACAAACCGGTGCCGCACAACCTCAGCCACTCACCGCTCAGGAAATGGAAACCTTGTCCCGTCAATGGCAGCAGCGTTTAGCCGGTGCCGCCCAGCAAGCCCAACAGGCGGGCAAGCTAAAAGGTATGCTAGCGCGCATGATGGGCGAGCTACTGCAGCCCAAACTTTCCTGGCGTACGCTGCTTGCGCGCTACCTCACGCAATTCGCGCGCGACGATTACAGTTATATGCGCCCCTCGCGCCGCGACGGTGAAGTAATTTTACCGTCTTTACGTAGCGCGCAAGTTGACGTCGTTATCGCATTGGACACCAGCGGTTCCATAGGCCGTGCGGAATTAGATGAGTTCATTTCGGAAGTTAATACCCTTAAAGGCCAAGTGCGCGCCCGGGTTACATTGCACGCTTGCGATAGTGCGCTTGCCGCGACCGGGCCGTGGGTGTTTGAACCCTGGGAAGATTTTAGCTTGCCGCAAAAATCACTTTCCGGCGGTGGCGGGACCGATTTTCGTCCGATATTTTCTTGGGTAGACCAAGCGGGCGTGCGGCCGGACCTACTGATCTACTTTAGCGACGCCGAAGGTCAATTTCCAGAGCACGAACCGCATTATCCCGTGTTCTGGCTAATTAAAGGTTCGCTGCCTGTGCCATGGGGCCAGCGAATTCAATTAAATTAACAATTTCTTTTAAAGAAATGAACAGATGCTAGAGCTTGCTCCGGAGGACGCCCTGCGTCTGCATGTCATGCTGGCCGGAGAAATTGAAGCCATCCGTATAGACGAATCAAATATGACCGTTCTCGGCTTAACGCCGCGCGGCGAGGCAACGGTCCAGCTGCACCCTACTGGCCGCAATGCGCAGTACCTAATGCGAGTGCGGGAACTGTTGGCGGGTCACGCTCTGGGTTCGCCAGGCGGCTATCCGGTTTATTTAAACCGCTGGACGCGAATGGGCCAAGCCCGAGATAAAGGACTCGACCGTTTACTTTTACTGGGCGAACCCGAGGCTGTCGTCTCGGTCGCGTATTCAAATGGGCTTACCAACGAGCTCGCACGGCGCGCCTGGTGGATAATGCCAACGGCTGATAACGCCCGGCGCATGCTAGAGCGCCCTTGTGTGGTGGAAGGTGAAATGGGCAAAGTGCTGGCTGCTTATTTAATCGAACACCTACCTTTTGAAACCGACCCCCACACCATACTGGATACCGTACGCATCGTCTTGCAGCCTGGTCTTACCGATGCCGACACCCGTCAACGACTATGGAAACGGGCGCGCCACGACAATGCGCATTACATTGGATTTTTGGAACGCATGCCGGATGCGTTGCCGATAGAGCAAGCCCCGCGTTCCGACTATGCGGCACTACAGCTGAAACTAGCGGCGTTAGTCATCGAAGAAAATATCTATGCCAAACAACTTTTGCGAATATTGTCCGGGCCAGGTCAGGCATTTTTAACAATCGCAGAAAAAGTGTTACGAGCGCCGGCGAATAGCGATGTGGTGATGGCGTTATTGAATGCCGTCGCATCGTATTTTTCCATAGGTGTCCGACCAAATTGTGGCGACACAAACATCGAAGAAATACTGACTAAGGTAGACCTGTTTTGCGCTGATGACAGTCAGCATATGCTACAACGGTTGCTGCACGCAGCCCCGGAACATGCCGCGGAAACACGCGCTATGCTGGCGCTAGCCTGCATGAACGCAAAAGTGGCTATGCCCATTTTAGCCATCACCACTGCGGGCGGCACACTCCTGCGCCGAAAACTGGAGCCGATCACCGAACCGATTTTAGAATTGTTTGCCGTCTTAAAAAGACATACCGTAACCGAAAACGCCAGCGTAAAGCCAAACGACCGTTAGGGCTTCTTTAGGTCTTCCCACAAACCGATGACGTTATTTTCTGTGTCGGTGACGTAAGCGTAGTAGCCCATGCCTTCAATCTCCATCTTAGGCATAATAACTTTACAGCCCGCTGCTTCCACTTTCTTCACGTACTCATCCACAGAGCTAACGTTAATCGCCACGACCGGGGCGCTGACAGCGGGAGAACGCTGCATCATACCGCCATTGATGGCACCGGGCTCGGTGGGCATAAATGTTTTCTCATCCACTGGCGTGGTTCGAATGCCAGTGTAGGTCACCCCACCGGGCATAGCGTAATCCTCAAGTTGCCATCCAAAAAGCGACCCATAGAATTTTTTGGCACGCGCTAAATCGTCAACCGGTATTTCGAAATGTACGACTTTATCCATATTATTCCCCTAGTTTGTCGTGATTAATCGGCTTCCATGTTGCTGGAAATCTAGCAATATTTTAGTTAGTTTACAGATATCTTGGGCGGCTATTTCTTACTAATCTTCCATGCTTCTTCACAAGGTTGTCATAATTGAGCATCAAGCGCCGACGCTGGGCCCAAGCCATTAGTTAGAAATTTATCGCAGGCATCACTAATTTCCTTCGCCGTGTGGGGAAAATTGTGGTCTATCCACCAGGTGAGCAGGCCAAACAGCGTATTCGCCACGTACTGGACAATCATTTCGTCTGGGATTTCCTGCGCGAAGCTCGTCGCTCGCGCCTTTAGCCGATTCCTTGCTTCGATAATGACTAAGTTCCGCAGATGCGCAAAAACCGCCCCGCTGGAGGCCGACCCGGAGAAAGCATTTGCTAGCATTCTGTTTTCATACACATGATCGAATAGCGCGCTAGCTAAGCCGGCAAAGACGCTCCCTTTCCCAGCAACGGCGGCATTACAAAATAAGGGGCCGCCCTTATCCCGAAAGCCACTAAGAAGGAGATCTTCCTTATCGCGAAAATGCGCATAGAATGTGGAACGCGCGATTTCGGCACGGTCCAACACCTCCTGAACGGTGATGGCATCATAACCCCGTTCAATAGCCAAACTCACCAGCGCCTCGTGCAAGCGCTGCCGAGTAAGCTTTGTGCGACGGTCTTCTTTTGTGGGCTTTTTTTGCATAAAACAACTTGGGTAAGTTTGTTCGTTATCAAACAATTTGCCACGGGTTGTCTGTTGACGTGTTTTAAGCAGCAACTCATATTATCGAACATTTGTTCGATAGGAGTATCTCATGAAAACGTTAACTGCTCACCTTCAACGCGCACATCGGCATGGTTGGATCGTCGGACTACTAGGCATAATCGCAGGTCTGGCGCTGATGCTGTATGTTCCCTCACTTAACGCTGTTTCTAATACTTTGTTGTTCATCGCGGGCTTTCATCTGGTCGGAGCTGTTGTGTTGGCAGCTTCGGTATATGTCACTACCCGGGCCCGCTTCAAAAAGCGGTCGTTAAAGGCTGGCTCGGACGAAGCAACGTATGATTTCGGGTGGGCGCCGGGATGGGTATTTGGGCCGCTAATCGCGGCGCTAATTATGCTTTCGGCAGCCGTGGCAGTACAAATAGCTGCGCCCGAAGGGTGGCCTGCCGCTTTGTTGCTTACCATCATGGCGGTACTATTTTTTGCAGGGCACGTATTTGCGCGAAGTGCCCAGCGCCTCGATCACGCCGCCCTACCCATGGTTGATTTATTATCTAGCCCCTCAGACCTAGTGCTGGACGGCGGATGTGGTGCAGGTAGAACCACCATTACGCTCGGGCGCGCAGCAAAGCAGGCCCGTTTCGTTGCCCTGGATCGCTTCGATGCCAATTATATCGCCGGTGGGGGCCGCGCGCTGCTCGAGCACAATCTCAAGCTCGCCAATATGCGCGAGCGCGTTGACATAAAAGAAGGCGATCTAACCCAGCTGCCCTTTCCAGACGGTGTGTTTGATAGCGCTATCAGTGCGCATGCAATGGATCATCTCGGACAACACAAAGCGCTGGGACTTGGGGAAATGTACCGAGCACTAAAACCCGCGGGCCGCTTTCTGCTTGTGGTTTGGGTTCCGGGTTGGACGATGTTCTCTGTCGCCAATATTCTTTCCTTGTTCTTGACATCAAAAGCTGGCTGGAAACGCATGGTGCAGCGCGTGGGTTTTAGCATTCAGGATGAAGGTATGTTTAACGGGATGTGGTTTCTGCTGTTAAAAAAGTAATGGGCGGGGAAATAATTATCTAGGGGTGTCGAAAATATTTACGTTTTTTAAAGAATGTAAGCGGCATTTTTTGGAACCGTGCGCCCCTGCTAGGTTTCAGCTACCCCGCACTATTCTTGCTTGCGAGAAAATGCCGTCCATCATTCCTATTGATAACAAAAATTTAAGGAATAAAACCATGAAAAAATTCTTGACGCAGGTTGCTTTTTTACTCGCTACCCTCGGTTTTTCGCTCGGATCGCAGGCAGCACTTTTATTTACGGCAAATCTGAATAGCCTACAAGAAGTACCGACCAACGCCTCTCTAGCGACCGGATTCGGTACCGTGCTATTAAGTGACGATCAATCCAACATAACTGTGTCCTTATTTTTCTCGGGCTTACTGGGGTCGCAAACTGCGGCCCATATACACGGCCCCGCGATACCCGGTGTTAACGCCGGTGTTGTATTCGCCCTGCCCTTGGGTCAGGTCACGAACGCAAACTTTACGCTCACCCCGGCTCAGGTTTCAACGCTTACTAACGAACTGTTTTATTTCAATGTGCATTCCACTGTTTTTCCGGGCGGCGAGATTCGCGGGCAAA
>CAYYOS010000055.1:0-15096 GCA_964473355.1 uncultured Burkholderiales bacterium
ATTTGAAAGGCAAACACGCTGACCGCTATAAAACGCTTATAAGCCGCCTGGGTTTACGGAAGTAATCTCTGCTTATCTCCCAATAATGGTTTTTCTGTACCACACCCACCACTCAAAGGATTTGGATTGAACGCTATTAAAAAAACATTTATTTACGGTCGCCATGAGGTGACCTTAGAAACCGGGGAAATTGCCCGTCAAGCGGACGGAGCGGTGATGGTGACCATGGATGAGACGGCGGTTTTGGTTACCGTAGTGGGTAACAGGAGCTTAAAACCGGGTCAGGATTTTTTCCCGCTGACGGTGGATTACCAAGAACGTACCTATGCCGCCGGCAAAATCCCCGGCGGTTTTTTTAAGCGCGAAGGCAGGCCTTCGGAAAAGGAAATTTTAACCTCACGTCTGATTGATAGACCGCTGCGACCCTTGTTTCCGGCGGGTTTTTTAAATGAAGTGCAGATTGTTGCGACGGTCATGTCTTCCAACAATGAAATCGACTCGGACATTTTATCGCTATTGGGTGCTTCAGCCGCATTGTCCTTATCCGGCATCCCCTTCGAGGGTCCCATAGCTGGGGCGCGGGTGGCTTATATCGACGGCCAATATGTGCTTAACCCTACGGCTACCGAATTAAAAACTTCGCAGCTGGATTTGGTTGTGGCGGGCACCTCCCAGGCCGTTTTAATGGTCGAATCCGAAGCCAAGGAGTTATCCGAAGAAGTGATGTTAGGCGCGGTTGTGTTCGGTCACGAACAAATGCAGGCGGCGATTGCTGCAATCTCGGATCTAACCGACCAGGCCGGTGCCCCCGCATGGGATTGGAGCCCAGAGGCGCAAGACCAAACTTTGGTGGCGGAAATTACTCGAATTGCCGAGGCGCCACTGAAAGATGCCTATAAAATTCGTCAAAAACAATTACGCTACGCACGCATTGATGAAATTCGCAATTCCGTGGTTGCTGAGGTGGCAAAGGACGAGACCGATGCCGATAAAATTAATGCGTTAAAGAGCTTGTTTCAAGATGTGGAGGCGAAAATCGTGCGCGGCGAAATTCTTTCCGGCGAGCCGCGCATCGATGGTCGGGATACCCGCACGGTGCGCCCTATCACGATACGTACCGGTGTGTTGCCGCGGACGCACGGTTCCGCACTGTTTACGCGCGGGGAAACCCAGGCTTTGGTCGTCGCAACTTTGGGGACCGGCCGCGACGAACAAATTATTGATGCGCTCCAAGGCGAATATAAGGATCGCTTCATGCTGCACTACAACATGCCGCCTTATGCCACGGGCGAAACGGGCCGTGTCGGTACGCCTAAGCGTCGTGAGATCGGCCATGGCCGATTGGCAAAACGTGCGCTATTAGCCGTATTGCCAAGTGCCGAAGAATTTGGCTACACCATGCGCGCCGTGTCGGAAATTACTGAATCCAACGGCTCCAGTTCCATGGCAAGTGTCTGCGGCGGTTGTCTGGCGCTAATGGACGCCGGCGTGCCCTTAAAGGCTCATGTTGCCGGTATTGCGATGGGTTTGATTAAAGAAGGTGGCCGCTTCGCGGTACTGACCGATATCTTGGGCGACGAAGATCATTTGGGTGACATGGATTTTAAAGTAGCCGGCACCGAGCAAGGCATTACCGCGCTGCAAATGGATATTAAAATTAATGGTATCACCAAGGAAATTATGCAAGTCGCGCTCAATCAAGCGCGCGAAGGGCGCATGCACATTCTTGGGATAATGAAACAACAGGTGCCCGCTACCCGCGAGGAGATGTCTGCTTATGCGCCGCGCATTATCACCATTAAAATTAACCCAGAAAAAATTCGGGATGTCATCGGCAAAGGCGGAGCTGTTATCCGCGCCTTAACTGAAGAAACTGGCACCACGATTGATATCGCAGAAGACGGCACGGTAAGCATTGCGTGCTTGAGTTCCGAAGCTGGTGCGCTGGCCAAAAAGCGCATTCAAGACCTAACCGCGGAAGTCGAAGTCGGCAAAGTTTATGATGGCACGGTATTGAAGTTGCTCGATTTCGGCGCAATTGTCAGCGTCCTTCCGGGCAAAGATGGTTTGCTGCATATTTCGCAAATTGCGCACGAGCGCGTGCACAGCGTGGAAGATCATTTGAAAGAGGGTCAAGCGGTGCAGGTAAAGGTTCTCGAGGCAGATGAAAAAGGCCGCTTGCGTCTTAGTATGAAAGCCTTGTTGCCACCGCCCATGCCGGTGGAAACCGCAAACCCCGAAGAGCAAGCATAAGCACCTGAATTTTGCCGGGCATGACTAGCCCGGCATGTTCAAATCTGAACATTATTCCGCGGGGGCGACAGTGCGTACGCCCCACGGGGAATTTTCTATCCATAGATCAAACTCCCCAGCGGGCACCGGACGGCCCATTAGATAACCCTGGGCGGAATCGCAGCCCAACGCCTTAAGCTTGTCCCAAGCGGCTTGAGTCTCGACCCCCTCGGCGACGACGGTCAGCCCTAAATTGTGACCTAAGTCGACGGTGGAGCGCACGATAATTTCGTCATTTTCATTTTGATGCATATCCATCACGAAGGATTTATCAATTTTGATTCTCGCCACCAATAACTTCCGTAAGTAGGCCATGGAAGAATAGCCGGTGCCAAAATCATCAATCGCAATTTGCAATCCCATACCATTTAGTTTTCTAATGTTTTCGATAGCGCGCAACGGGTCGCTCATAATTGCGGTTTCGGTAATTTCAAGCTCTATGGTGGCCGGGGGAACGTGATATTGATTGAGAATGTTTTCCACATCATCCGGAAATTGAGGGTCCTGAAGGTTGGTCGCTGAGATATTAATTGCGATTGTCAGCTTGCGGCGTGCTATAACCCAAAGCGCAGCCTGCTTTAGCGCTAGATGCAACACCGCTATGGTAAGCGGTTTCATGAGGCCGCTTTTTTCGGCAATAGGCAAAAAGTCATCGGGAAATATTAGTCCCAGGCGGGGATGCTGCCAGCGAACCAAGGCCTCCACGCCACTCACCCGTTGCGTTGCGAAATCAATCTTTGGTTGGTAGTGCAAAACCAATTGATCATCGCTGATGGCTTGCCGCAGATCCATATGCAAAGTCAGCCGCTCTGCGTCTTCCGAATCTAGGCTTAAGTCATAAATGGTGTAGCCAGATTGATTGCGTTTGGCGACATACATAGCGGAATCGGAATGCCGCACTAAGGTAGCGGCATCCTCCCCGTGTTGTGGAAAGACGGCAATCCCAATGCTGGCTCCTATATCTATAGACTGGCCGCTAATTCTCAGCGGTTCGTTGACGGCTTGTAAAATTTTTGTCGCCGCCACCGCGGCTTGTTCGGCGGTAGAGGCGGTGGGAAGTAGCAGCACAAACTCATCCCCCCCGACCCGTGCTACGGTATCGGATTGGCGCAAAAGTCGCCTAATTCTTGCGGATACTTCTTGTAAAACCAAATCCCCCGTCTGGTGCCCTAGGACATCATTTATTTGCTTAAAGCGATCCAGGTCTAAGGTCATCAGCGCGAAGCCATTTCTATTGCGGTGGGCGAGCAAAAGAGTTTGCGCCAGGCGATCTTGGAAGAGCGTACGATTGGGTAGTTGGGTAAGGCTATCGTGCAACGACCGGTATTCGAGCTCTTTGTTTAATGATTCGAGTTGACTAGTGCGTAGCTCTACGCGCTCTTCCAACTCTGCGTTGAGTGTTTTAATCTCGTCCTCAGCTTGCGTCCGATTTCTATCGAGCAAGGCAAGTTTCGAAGACATTTCATTAAAGGCCGCCGCGGTCTGCCCCAATTCATCCCGTCCTAGAACTTTAACTTGATAGCCGAAATTTCCATTGGCCACGTATCCTGAAGCGGTCTTTAACGCATTTAAACCGCGAGTAAGATAACTGCCCAGAAAATAGGAGAAAATCAGAACTAGGGTTAGCGCGACTACGGCAAAAATATAAAGCTGCGAACGCGCCTTAGCTAACACATCCTCCAAGGCTTTTACGCTGAACCCGAGTTCGACACGGCCGTACCTCTCACCCGCTATCAAAATGTCGGCAGCGGTATCGAACACCCCGTCGGTTACCGCGGCAAAGTGTTCATCCACGCTAAATCCCTTGGCTAGAGCCGCGGGATCACCCCCTTCTGCCAACACCGATTGCCTACCGATCACTCGCGCATATATTAAGTCGGGATTGGTGAGTAATTCATTGACAAAGCTTTCCAGGGCAGCCAAATCAGAAGCTAGAACCGCGTTTTTAGTGGTTGACGCAAACAGCGCACCCGCCGTGGCGACCCGCTTTTGGAGTTCCTGATCGTTGGACGACTTCAGTGTGTTGATACCGTACAACGTTAATAATAATAGCAGGGCGGCTTGGATAAAAACGATGCCTAATATCGTTTTAATTCGGAAAGACATACTAAACCTTCTTATTAAGAGCTTATAGCTTTACTAAAGTAGTGTTCCGCGAAATATTGTTTAGCTTTGCCGTTAAGGTTTGGGTAACTCCAACAGTTTAAGCTTGCGTATCGATTCATAGTCGGCATCCTGGGCGGGGGCAATACCTTTTATATTAATTGCTTTAAGTAACTCCGCGCCTCGCGGATTGTCGCCCATTTCAAGCATAGCTTTCTGTAATTTTTTCACGTCTGATTTTGCGACTCTGGGATGAGCGCTGAATGTAAATGGCGGCATCGGTTCGGCCGCCCACAACACGCGCAATTGCTCGCGAATGGTGGGATCCATGCCCCCAAAGGTGCGCATTTCTCCCGCCCCGGCGGGGTAGATGCCTTTGGCTACCGAACGGTAAACAGAATCCATAGAAACGACGTACTCGGGCGCAAAATTTATATTTTTATCCCTTAGGTGAGTGAAAGCCAGCATGGAGGTTACCGCAGTGGGAGACGCGAACGCTAAGCGCTTGCCGTCTAAATCTTCGACGCTACGATAAGGACTATCTTTTCGCGTCACCAAAATGCCAACGAATTTGGCATCTTTTTCCTGGGCGAAAACGGTGTAACCCGGCACCCTACTATAAGCGGCATAGTAGTAAGCGTTAATAAATGCAATGTCGTAGACACCCGCTTTCATCTCTTGTTGCGCGGTCTGAAGATCTTTCGCGGTTTGAAATTGCAAAGGTACGCCGGATTGCTCGCTAATATACTGAATGATTGGAATCCAGCGTTTGGCGAGCTCTAAGGGGGACTGCTGGGGCACCATGGCGAAAATGAGTGGAACCGCTGCTTTATCGGTTGATAGGGCGGGTTCCGCGGCGCCTACCGATTGGCAAAACGACAGAGCTAGAGCTAGACAAATAATTCGCATTGAGACCCCGTTTTTATTCAGTCATGAGATGACTTAAGTTTAACAGAATCCGAATTAAACTAATGATTGCGGGGGAGGGCCGCTTGATTTTTCAGTTCCTCAAGCCGGCGAAAACTGGAAATTTCCTGGGATCAGATGATCAGGGCTTCTCAGCAACCACAGTAGAAAAACACTTAAGGGTATCGTTAGGCGCATTGAAGTTTTGAGCCGAGATTTGTAATATCTTCCAATCTTTGAACTGGTTCTCTAGTTCCCTCGTCGGAAAAAGACAATACGCAGAAGGGTCGAACATATCCATATACGTGGTACCTTCAACTAGCACATTCACCGCGGCAATACCGCCAGGGCGAACATGTTGTTGCAGTTGCTGAAGGACGCGAAACGCAGTCGGGCAATCGAAAAACATCAGTAATCCAATCGAGACCACACAATCGAATTCCTTAAAAATTTTATAGTCTCGAAGATCGGCGAGCTCAGCAGAAACCGGCAACGCTTCGGATTTAACGCGAGATTGAATATGATGAATTGCAGCGGGACTGGCATCTAGCGCGATAACTTCGCAACCCCGACGGGCGGCGGCAAAAGCAAGATTACCCATACCGCAGCCATAGTCCAATACTGCGCCATGAAGATATGGCAGTACAAGCTCTTCGAAGGGATTGAGTTTAAAGGTCAGTGCCGCTGATTGTTCTTTGAATTGGCGGTCAAAGAACTCGATACTAGGATTGTTAATCATGAGGCGGGTTCAGTAGCTCGAGGAATCCACCACCCTGACACTTACGGAATCGTACTTCGGTACTGGCTGATCCCCGCATCCGCACTTAATTTGGAAGTTTTCTTGTTCTCCCTTTGGTAGTTTCCTGGAAATATATTCCGAGCACTCGAACACCATTTGTTTGGCATCGTCCAGTAATTCGGCTTCAATTCGTATGGCGCCCACCGACGCATCCCCAGTATTCTCAACCGTACCCAGGATAAGGAGCTGCTTTCCGTTTTTAACCTCCCTCGACTGCACAATTCGCAGTTGACTGGGCTTGTCGTTATCCTTTTTAAAGCTTTCCATTGCTTCATTCGCGCGCCCCAGCGCGGCGTCCTGCCAGAGGGAGGGCGTGGAGTAGGCTAAATATGTTCCTGCCATACTGGCGCCAATTGAGGGTATTATGAATCCGATCCCAATCCAAAAACCTATTTTAACGAGCCGCCATACACCAAATGATTCCATTCCTCCCCCTTTTTTTTGCACGATTTCTACGCAGATTTAAATTGCCTTAATCAAAAGACTTTGTAAAGACCATATCACATCAGATATCCCTTGCAAACCGGACCATCTTCTTTAGAGGGTATTGCTAATAACCTTAGTTATTGCTCTAATTCAACAAGGAAGATTAACGCTTCTTAACCAGTTCTTGTGGCCCATTATTTTTCGAAGACCGATATGTCCAAGTGCACTTATATTGCAGCCAGTGTTGTCTTTGCCACTTGCCTAGCGCACGCCGCGCCGGAGCCGATGACCACGCTTAAAGAGCAACAAGAAGTGGCCGTTACTATCTATAACGAAAATTTAGCTTTGATAAAAGACACCCGAAAAGTAAAACTGCCAGCGGGTGAGAGTAAGCTCGCCTGGCGAGACGTCTCGGCGCGTATGCGAGCTGAGACCGCGCTATTGCGTAATATCACGCACCCCAAAGGCTTGTCTTTAGTGGAGCAAAACTTCGATTTTGACTTGCTCACGCCGCAAAAACTATTGGAGAAGTATGTGGGCCAGAACGTGACGGTGCTGCGCACCCATCCTACCACTGGCGTGGACACACGCGAAGAAGCAACAGTACTCGCCGTCAACGATGGCATCGTGCTGAAATATTTGGATCGGATCGAAACCGGCGTACCCGGGCGAATTGCTTTTAAGAGCGTGCCGGCCCATTTACGCGATCGCCCGACGCTAGTTGTTAGCCTAAATGCTGCGCAGGCCGGGGAAGATACGCTGGAACTTTCTTATCTGACGGCAGGCTTAAGTTGGCGCGCGGATTATGTCGCGGAGCTTTCTAAAAACGACGATAAGCTAGATCTTAATGGCTGGGTTACCTTAACCAACGCCAGCGGCGCGACCTATCAAAATGCCAGGCTGCAATTAGTTGCCGGCGATGTTAACCAGGTGCAAGACATGGTGCAGCGGAGTCGGGCACTGCAAGCGCCGGCGACTGCCGTCCTGGAGAAGCGGGCCATGGTTGAAGAAAATTTGTTTGAATACCACCTCTACACGCTGGATCGTCTAACCACCATAGCGGAGAATCAAACCAAGCAAGTGGCGTTGATGAGTGCTACCGCCGTCCCCGTAACCAAAGAACTTTTATTGCGGGGCGCCGATTATTATTATCGAGCGAGCTATGGCGATATCGGTCAAAGAATGAAAGTTGGCGTCTTCGTTGAATTTGAAAATAAGGGCGCGGGTTTAGGGATACCTCTCCCAAAAGGTGTGGTTCGAGTGTACAAAAAAGATAGCGCAGGGAATGCGCAATTTGTCGGCGAAGATCGCATTGACCATACCCCAAAAAACGAGAAAATACGTTTAAAGTTAGGTGAGGCATTTGACGTTACCGCCGATAAAAAACAAATCAGCTTTGAGAAAATTGCTGGTACCAGCCGCTACAATTATATTTTTGACGTGGCGTTTGAAATTGTTTTAAAGAATGCCAAGGACGAGGCGGTGCAAGTGAAAGTAATGGAGCCCATCCCAGGCGATTGGCAGATGTTGTCCGAATCGTCCGCGCACCTTAAAGAAGCTTCTAACACGGCGGTATGGAATGTGAAGGTGCCGGCGAACGGTAAGGCAGTATTGACCTATAAAACTCGGGTACGCCAATAACTTAGCGAGTAGCTAGCGACTCTGTTTGCCGTTAGCAACGCGCTTCGCGGTCATAGGGGAAGTATTGCCTTTCTGTAGCCGATCACGGCTTGCTAAATAATCTTCATAGTTCCCGGAATAATCAATAATGCCTTCAGGGGTCATATCGAGAATACGGGTGGCGAGCGAGGACACAAATTCTCGGTCGTGACTGACAAAAAACAAAGTGCCTTTATAGTTTTCGAGTGCTAAGTTTAGCGCCTCAATAGATTCCATATCCAAGTGATTGGTCGGCTCATCCAACACTAATACGTTCGGTTCTTGTAGCAATAATTTACCGAATAACATACGGCCCTCTTCTCCGCCGGAGATCACGCGCACGGATTTGTGCACTTCATCACCGGAAAATAACAATCGTCCCAAAGTGGCGCGTACCAGTTGGTCGTCGGAACCCGGTTTTGTCCACTGTTTCATCCAGTCAAAAAGGCTGGTATCCTCGGCAAAATCCTTGCTATGATCCTGGGCAAAATAACCAATCTGTGCGTGCTCGGCCCAAGCTATCGTGCCGAAATCTGCTTTTAACTCGCCAATTAAGGTGCGCAGTAGCGTGGTTTTTCCTATGCCGTTGGGGCCAATAATTGCCAGCCGTTCGCCCGATTCGATGAACAAGTTTAGGCTGTTAAATAGCGTCGGGCCGTCATATTTTTTGCTAAGATTTTTAACTTCAAGGGCGACGCGACGCAGCGGCTTCGCCACTTCAAAGCGAATAAAAGGTGACATGCGGCTAGAGGGTTTGACGTCTTCCAATTTAATTTTTTCAATTTGCCGCGCTCGGGAGGTCGCTTGCCGCGCCTTTGAGGCGTTGGCCGAGAAGCGGCTGACAAAATGCTGGAGCTCGGCGATTTGGGTTTTCTTCTTGGCGTTTTCCGAGAGCATGCGATTTCTAACCTCGGTGGACGCGGTCATGAAATCATCATAGTTGCCGGGATAAACCCGAACTTGACCATAATCGACGTCGGCCATGTGGGTACACACGCTGTTTAAAAAATGCCGGTCATGAGAAATAATAATCATGGTGCTGGAACGCTCATTGAGCACGTCTTCTAGCCAGCGGATGCTATTAATGTCGAGGTTGTTAGTAGGCTCATCCAAAAGCATAATGTCGGGATCAGCAAACAACACTTGGGCCAGCAACACCCGCAATTTAAACCCGGGCGCAACGGCGCGCATTAACCCCGCATGCAATTCCAAAGGTATGCCCACGCCTAGCAATAATTCCCCGGCGCGAGATTCAGCGGTATAACCGTCAAGTTCGGCAAAATGCCCTTCTAGCTCGGCAACTTTAAGGCCGTCTTCTTCGCTCATTTCCGCCTGGCCGTAAATTCGATCGCGCTCCTGCTTCACCTGCCACAACTCAGCGTGGCCCATGATGACCGTATCAACGACATTAAAATCTTCAAAGGCAAATTGATCTTGATTGAGTTTGCTAACACGCTCCCCGCTGTCAATCGCAATATTTCCCGAAGTGGCTTCTAAATCCCCGCTTAAAATTTTCATAAACGTGGATTTGCCACAACCGTTTGCGCCAATTAAGCCATAGCGGTTGCCATCGCCAAATTTAACGGAAACGTTTTCGAATAGCGGCTTGGCCCCAAACTGCATGGTTAAGTTGCTAGTGGTAATCATATTTAACCCGGCGTTACAAAAGTGGAAGGTAGAATTTATTCAAGAAGCGATGCGGCGGAAATTTTGAGGATGGGGTACTACGGAGAGCGGGGCAGACGTGCAGCCTAGAGCTTATTTCGCCACCTGTTTTTCGCGCATTTCATCCAAGGTTTTGCAATCAATGCATAGCGTAGCGGTGGGCCGCGCTTCCAAACGCTTTAGGCCGATTTCTATTCCGCAGCCTTCACAATAACCATATTCACCGCTGTCGATCTTATCTATGGTCTCTTCAATTTTTTTGATAAGCTTGCGTTCGCGGTCTCGATTTCTCAGCTCCAGCGCCATGTCGGATTCCTGGCTGGCCCTATCGTTAGGGTCGGCAAAAATGGTAGCCTCATCTTGCATGGTATGCACAGTGCGATCAATATCCTGGCTTAATTCGGATTTCCACTCTTCGAGAATTTTACGAAAATGTGCCAGCTGCTTGGCGCTCATGTAGGCTTCGCCTTTTTTCATCGCATAAGGCTTAAATTGCTTGTGTAACTCTGCAGGCATAGTCCACTCTTTGAAAGATTGTAAAAACTGCTTAAATTTAAAAAATCACAGAAGATCCATATTATCGCTGATATGCGCGACGCAAAGACCTAAAGCAGGGGCGTATCCTACCCGAAAATGCCGGTTTTAGCTAGCGTTTAAAACAAAGGAAAACTAACCCAAAATGACTCTGGAAGCCTTAATTTTTGATGTCGACGGCACCCTTGCCGATACCGAGCGGGATGGCCATCGCCTGGCCTTTAACGCAGCATTCGAGGAGTTTTCCCTGAATTGGCGATGGGATGTCGAGCTCTATGGCCGGTTACTCAAAGTGACCGGGGGCAAGGAGCGCATCCGCCATTATGTGGCCGCTTTTAACCGCGACTACGTCCCGCCCCCTGATTTTGATGAACTGGTGGCAGCTTTGCATCACGCGAAAAACCAGCACTATGCGCGCTTGGTCAGTACCGGTGGGATCCCGCTGCGCCCCGGCATCAGGCGGTTAATAAAAGAGGCCAAGCAGGCAGGCATGCGTTTGGCGATAGCGACCACTACGACCCCGGTAAATGTCAGCGCGCTTTTAGGCGCGGTGCAACTAGATGGTGATGATTGGTTTGAAGTAATAGGCGCAGGTGACGTCGTGCCACAAAAAAAACCGGCGGCCGATATTTACACCTGGGTGCTGCATAAAATGGGTTTAAGCGCAGCGCAATGTCTGGCCTTGGAAGACTCGGAAAATGGTTTAATTTCAAGCTTGGCGGCGGGAATTAAAACCCTGGTCACCGTCAGTGACTACACGCAAAGCCACAAATTTTCCGGAGCGGTCGCCGTGCTCAGCGATCTGGGCGAACCACAACAACCGATGCAGGTGTTGCAGGGGGAAGCCTTGGGAAAAACGTATGTCGATGTGGATTTACTTCGCTACTGGCACGGCATCCAAAGTAAGTAAAAACTTTTCCGCCACCGTTGCCAGATCGTTATTGTAAGCCCGATAAAAAGCCAGATAAAATTCTTCACCGTCTTGTAAATCCAGCAAAAAGGCGGCAAAGGCGTCCGCGTTTATTCGCTGCAAATAGCTTATAAACAGCTGAGCTTGACGATAAAAGACGTGGATAGGTAGCACTAAATCCTGCGCATATCGCCGCAGGTGGCGCGAATTGCGGTGTTGCGGAAAAAAATAGAGCCCGGCTTTCGCCGCCGCTAAGGCTGCTTGGTCACTGACGGAATCCGCGCCCCCGCCATTTGCGACATAGGTCGCAAAGCCCTCATGAAACCACACCGGAATGCCGCTATCAAAATGACCGAGTTGTTGCCCAAAATGTAAGTGTGACAATTCGTGCTGCAATATCGATGGCAGCCTGCCGCGTTCTTCCTTAAATAGTTTGGGTGTTAAAAACAAGCGATTGCCAGCTACTACCGCGGCGGACAGATTGGGCGTTTTTACATAAGCGGCAAAACAGCTTAAGCTCGCGCAAATAAATATGTCGGGTGGCTGGCGAAACGGCCGGTAATGCGCCGCTTCTACTTTTTGCATGGCGGCCGGCAACAGCGTCGTTAATTCTTGCGCGTAAGCTTCGCCGCTGGGCTCATACTTAACATGCGGGGCGGGCGGGTAAGCCAAGAAATGTGCCGTGGAGCGTAAAGGAGGCAGGGCGCTGCAGCCGCCCAGCAGGGTAAACGTCACCCATAGAAAAAATCGCCGCACTACCGCCCCGCGGGGAGTCTGTGCTCGTTAGGTGGAAATTTTCTCGCGCACGCGCTCCAATCGTGCTTTTACTTCTTTGCCTAAAGCGTGCACTTCGGGCTTGTCGACCAATTTCAGCACTGCTTCTGGATCCATAAATGTCACGGTGATTTTTTTATTTAGTTCTTGACGGACCACTACATTACAGGGCAGTAATGCCCCGATATCCGGATCAGCCGAGATTGCTTGGTGCGCCAGCGGCGGATTGCACGCGCCCAGGATGCGATACGGTAAGCCCTCTATATTCAGCTTGGCTTTCATGGTAGCCATGACATCGATATCGGTAAGCACCCCGAAACCTTCCACTTTGAGTGCATCGGTCACCTTGTTAATCGCTTCATCAAACGGCATATTTAATTGCGTGCTAAATGTATACATCACAAACTCCTTAGATAACCTAGTTGGCTTTAATTTTATAGGGACTATGTGCGCCCAGCTGCGCGACATAGTGTTGGTTCAATTGCGCTTCGCGGCCAAGAAATTCTTTTACCGCATTGGAAAAATCTGCCCGGGCTAGCCAGTGCGCAGACCACGTTTCTATGGGAACAAAGCCGCGGGCTAATTTATGCTCACCTTGCGCGCCGGCCTCAAACACGTCTAAGCCATGTTCTATGCAAAATTCTATAGCTTGATAATAACAGGTTTCAAAATGAAGTTGCGGGACGGGGGTCAGGGCCCCCCAATAACGCCCGTAAAGCCTTTTTTCGTCAAACAAATTTAAAGCGGCGGCAACGGGCACGCCTTGTTGCAAAGCGATGACTAGCAAAATATTCTCCCCCATCAGCGCGCCTAATTGTTCAAAAAATTTCAAGTTGAGGTAGGGCGAAGAATGGTGAGAGCGGTAGGTTTTAAGATAACAATTAAAAAACAATTGCCAATCAGTGGGTTTAATCTCGCTACCGCTTAGGCGCAGGAATGTAAGCCCGGCGTCGCTTATCTGGCGACGTTCCTGGCGGATTTTTTTGCGCTTTTCGCGCAGTAAGCCCTCTAAAAAATCTGTGAAGCTGGCATAACCCCGGTTATACCAGTGGAACTGCACACCGGAACGTAATTGCATCCCTTGGAGTTGCATTTCCTCTGCCTCGTTTTTAGCTGGGAAAAGACAATGAAAAGAAGACAGTCCCAGCTCTCTCGCAAGGTTTAATGCGTGTCGAACCAGCGCCGCACGATGCTCCGGATCGCTGCCCAGCAGTCTTTTTCCGGTTACCGGTGTAAAGGGTACCGCGCTGAGCAATTTCGGGTAGTAGGCGAGCCCGCGGCGCGCATAACTATCCGCCCACGCCCAATCAAAAACGTATTCGCCGTAAGAATGGTATTTGATATACAAGGGTAGGGCGGCGTGTAGTACCTCTTTCTCGTATAAGGCTAAAAAATAAGTAGACCAGCCGGAGCCTTCGTTTAAGCAGCCGCTGTTCTCCAAGCATGAGAAAAATTCGTGTCTTAAAAAAGGCTGGGTGCCGGTTAATTTATTCCATGCGTCGGGGTTGATATCGGTGATGGAAGTGGCAACTTGGATGGCTGGCATAATTGCAAATTTTGCTACAGAATAAGGTCTATGCCCAGCTTTGTCTTGTACCGCCGCAAATTTCCCAGCCCATGAAGTTAGCTATCGCACAAATAAATGTCACCGTGGGTGATTTAGCGGGCAACGCCGCGAAAATTTTGGATTACGCGAACCAAGCTAAGGCCCAAGGCGCTAGCCTGATGCTCACGCCTGAACTGGCGCTGGCCGGTTATCCACCTGAAGACTTATTACTGCGCGCCGGATTTTATGTCGCTTGCCGGGAAACGCTGCAGCAACTGGCGAGCGCGATTCATGGCATTACGGTGGTCGTTGGTCATCCTCATGAGGAAAACAAACTGCGTTATAACGCGGCCTCGGTTATTCAAGATGGCAAGATTATCGCCACTTACTATAAGCTACGCTTGCCTAATTACGGCGTGTTTGATGAAGTACGTTATTTTACGCCAGGTACCGATCCTTGCGTGTTTACCGTGAGGGATACGCAATTTGGCATTAATATTTGCGCGGACATTTGGGAGACGCCCGCGGCTTCCTGCGCCTTGGGTGCGGGTGCGCAGGTGCTGTTGGTGTTAAATGCTTCGCCTTTTCATATGGACAAACATGCCGCGCGTTATGAGGTCGTGCGTGAACGCGTCGCCGAAACCGGCGTCGCCATCGTCTATACCAATTTAGTCGGCGGCCAAGATGAGCTTGTGTTCGATGGCGCATCGTTCGTAATGAACCGAGCCGGGGAAATCTGCTTGCAACTACCCGCTTTTGAGGAAGCCCTGGGCATCGTAGAGATAGTTAAAACCGAGCCGCGGAAAATAAAATTGCCCAAGCCCTTATCTTTAATAGCCAGCATTTATCGCGCGCTGACCTTGGGCGTGCAAGACTACGTCGAGAAAAATGGCTTTCCTAATGTGGTACTGGGGCTATCCGGTGGCATAGATTCGGCGCTTACTTTGGCGATTGCGGTAGACGCCCTGGGTGCGGCACGGGTCAGTGCTGTGATGATGCCCTCTCCTTATACCGCAGCGATGAGTGTAGCTGATGCGAGTGAAATGGCCACTAATTTGCAGGTGTCCTACAGCGAAATACCCATACAGGATTTGCTGGAGGGTTATATAAAAGCACTGGCGCCGCAATTTAGCGGGACCCGAGCCGATACGACGGAAGAAAATTTGCAAGCGCGCATTCGTGGAAATTTGCTCATGGCGCTGTCCAACAAGTTTGGCGCAATTGTGTTAACAACTGGCAATAAAAGTGAGATGGCGGTGGGTTACGCCACCCTTTATGGGGATATGGCGGGCGGTTTCGCGGTACTAAAGGATGTGCCGAAAACCATTGTTTATCAGCTCGCGGAGTACCGAAATAGCCTATCTGCCGTGATTCCAGAGCGTATCATCACCCGCCCGCCCAGCGCGGAATTAAAAGCCGGGCAAACCGATCAAGATACCTTGCCACCCTATGAAATATTAGATGGCATTATGGAAGCTTATG
>CAYYOS010000056.1:0-14937 GCA_964473355.1 uncultured Burkholderiales bacterium
CACCCCTCTGTCCTGTTACCTGAGAGATTACGGGAAAACCCGCTGCCCCTTCGGTGGATTAATCAATCGCTCTCCAGAGTTGCCAGCTTCAAAGTGGTCACTGGGCCTGAGCGATTTTGGGTGTTACGCCTTCGGCGGTGTTCGAAAACACGCTCTCCCACTTGAGTCTAAATAGCAGGCTACACTATACCTGGGCGGCCTACGGGACACAAGTTTCATCGATGTTAACAACGGCTTACTTCGGCCGGAATTCACAAATGTGGGCACAGGTGCAAAAAAATGGGGCGCTAAATGCACGCCCCAAAGTCCACTTCGCTGGAGAGATGTGAAATCGATAGGCTTACTCTACGCTTTCGCCATGTTGGGTAACATCCAGGCCTTCGCGCTCTTCTTCCTCTGAAACCCGTAATCCAAAAATCATGTCCAGAACCTTGAGGATAATAAAGGTCACAATAAAGCCGTAGACCACGGTGGCGCCGACGCCGATTAACTGGGTAGTCAACTGCGCGCCATTTCCCTCGAGCATACCTGCGACGCCCCCGATATCCTTAACCGCAAACACCCCGGTAAGTATGGCGCCGACGATACCGCCTATCCCATGCACGCCGAAGGCGTCCAGTGAGTCGTCATAACCCATCATGCGTTTCAAAGAAGTTGCGCCCCAATAACAGAAGACACCGGCAGCAAGACCAATTAACAGCGCGCCGGAGGGCCCGACAAAACCCGAGGCCGGCGTGATCGCAACCAAGCCCGCTACCGCACCCGTGGCGATACCTAAGACGCTGGGTTTGCCTTTTGCCATCCATTCGACAAACATCCAGGTGAGCGCTGCTGCGGCCGTAGCTATTTGTGTTACGGCCATCGCCATGCCCGCGCGGCCGTCGGCCGCGACAGCCGAGCCTGCATTGAAACCAAACCAGCCCACCCACAACATGGAGGCGCCTACTATAGTTAGCACTAAGTTATGCGGGGCCATGGCTTCTCTGCCGTAGCCTAGGCGTTTACCTAAAACGATAGCTGCGGCTAAGCCCGCAATACCGGCATTAATGTGCACCACCGTGCCCCCGGCGTAATCCAACATGCCCTTGGCAAACAACCAACCGTCGGAAGCCCACACCCAGTGCGCGATCGGCGCATACACGGCGAGCGACCAGATGCCAATAAACCACAACATCGCAGAAAATTTCATACGATCGGCAAAGGCCCCGGCAATCAATGCGGGGGTGATGATGGCAAATGTCAGTTGGAACATCATAAATACTGACTCCGGAATATTGGCCCCGGCCGTTCCAGCAAATTCACCGACAGCCATGCCACTTAACAGCATGCGATCAAGCCCACCTATCCACGGACCACCAGCACGGAACGCCAAACTATAGCCGATGATTACCCACAAAACAGTGACCAAACAGGTGATCGCAAAACTTTGCATGAGCGTACCCAACACATTTTTTTTGCGCACCATGCCACCGTAGAATAAAGCCAAGCCCGGTATAGTCATAAACAGCACCAATGCCGTGGCCGTTAACATCCAAGCAGTGTTGCCGGTATCAAGCTTCGGTTCCACCGCAGGCGGCGTAGCCGGCGCTGCAGCAGGTGCTTCCGCCGCAGGGGCAGCGGGCATTTCCGCCGCAGGCGCCGGCATTGCTGCGGGGGCATCCATCGCGGGCGCCGCTGGGGCGGGAGCTGGAGCTTCTTGCGCTACGCTGTAGCCATGTAATGTCAACCCGCCTAAGAGGGTGAGCAGACTTAGTAATTTTCTCATCGCGTTCTCCCTATAACGCATCAGGACCGGTTTCACCGGTGCGGATGCGTATCACTTGTTCAAGATTAAAAACGAAGACTTTGCCATCGCCGATTTTTCCAGTGTTGGCGGATTTCTCAATCGCTTCCAAAACCTGATCGAGCATATCCGCCCGTATGGCTGCTTCAATTTTAACTTTGGGGAGAAAATCGACCACATACTCCGCGCCTCGATAGAGCTCGGTGTGGCCTTTTTGTCTGCCAAAACCCTTAACTTCGGTAACCGTGATGCCCTGCACGCCTATCGCTGAAAGGGCTTCACGCACTTCGTCAAGCTTAAACGGCTTGATGATAGCGGTGACCAGTTTCATATTTTCTCCTTGAATAGTTATTATGAGCTGCCAATTAAAATGTTTTGCCTACTGAAAGAATCACGCGGCTATCTGACAGCGTCTTGGTCTCACCGCTGGCATTGAAGCGGTAGTAAGCTTTATCCGCATCGGTATCAACGTAAGCTAAACCTACGGTTACGCCACCCCATTCTTTAGGTAGCTCTTTGGTGATCCCGATTTTCCAATCTGTGTAATCCAAATTTTTATAGTGACGAACTTTCTGATGGCCGATGTGCGCTACCAAATTAAGTTTTTCCATGATCTCGTAGGTAACGTTAGCTTCAATATAACCCGAGCCTTTTGAATCCCCATTTGCTGCATCACAGACACCGGTATTAAAGTTGCAAGGTTGGAAACCAGTGTTGCTAACGCCAAAGTAATCGGTCAGGGTATGGGAATATTTAAGATTTAACCATTTCCAAGTAATGCCGGCATACGCTTCTAAGGTGTTGAACTTGTCGTTCGGGCTGGATACCGCGGTTTTGCCACCGGGATAATAGTATTGTAATAAGCCCACGTTGTAACTCAAATCATCATTGATTTTGCCGTTGTAGCCACCATAAAAATCCCACTCCATGTTAGCATTAGGATAAGTATTGCTGCTGACATTAGAAGCCCAGGTGCCCAAGTACAATCCGCTGGAATGGGTATAATCAAAACCACCTTGTATGGCGGGGCGCTCCCAAGTTTGGGAAATCCCGCGGAACGCGTATTCTGAGACTAAGCTGACATTTCCCGTTATCTCAGCTGAGGCCACGCTTGCTGCGACCAGACCTAGGCCAACGAAGACAGTAGAGTAAGATTTTTTCATGGGGGCATCCTTTAATAAAAGTTATATGAATTTTTTATTGCTAAACCGTAACACCTAAGCGTAAAGCAACCAGCGTGCCATATATTAAAATTTATGTTTTTCATAGCTTTATGCCAAGCCTTTTAGTTAGGCCCGCAAATTTGCACCGAGCCGGTGCAAGGGCGCGAAAAGAATGCACCGCCGTGATATGTCAATAATAGTGTTCCCTTATATTCCATTCGGAAAGGAAATCATATGAATAATAAAATCCTTGATGACATCAGCCGCAAAATAAATGAGGTGCTTGCCAGCAGCCCGGCCAAAGATGTGGAAAAAAATATCCGGGCCATGCTAACAACCATTTTCTCTAAACTAGATTTAGTTACGCGCGAAGAATTTGATGTGCAGCAAGCGGTATTAATTCGCACTCGCGAAAAGCTAGACCTACTAGAGGCGCGACTCGCAGAATTAGAGGGCCAACAAAAACCTAAACAATGAGTTCGAGCCTTGCCGTACTCTACAGCCGCGCGCTTTCTGGTATGGAGGCACCGCCCGTAACCGTTGAGGTTCACTTAGCTAACGGCCTACCCAGCTTCACCATAGTTGGTTTACCGGAAGCCGAAGTTAAAGAAAGCCGCGATCGCGTCCGCGCTGCTTTACAAAATGCCCGCTTTGAATTTCCCATGAAACGCATCACCGCAAACTTAGCGCCCGCCGATTTACCCAAGGAAAGCGGTCGTTTTGATTTGCCGATAGCGCTGGGTATTCTAGCGGCCTCCGGGCAAATTCCTAAGGAGCAACTCGCGCAATTTGAATTCGCCGGGGAATTAGCGCTCACCGGCCAATTACGCCCCATACGCGGGGCGCTTGCCATGACTTACAACGCCCACGCCAGCGGCCGCGCTTTCGTCTTGCCTGAAGACAATGCGGTGGAAGCGGCGCTAGTGGATCAGGCCGAAGTTTACCCGGCGACTTCCTTATTAGCGGTTTGCGCGCACTTAAGCGGCGAACAGCCCTTAGCGCGCTATCAACAAAAGCCGACGGCGGCCTCGCCCGCTTACCCGGATTTTGATGAAGTTAAAGGCCAGGCGTTCGCCAAACGCGCCTTAGAAGTGGCTGCAGCCGGCGGGCATAGCGTACTAATGTCGGGCCCGCCCGGTACCGGAAAATCGATGCTCGCACAGCGCTTTGTCGGGATTCTGCCACCCATGAGCGAAGCAGAAGCTTTGGAATCAGCGGCTTTAATCTCTTTAGGTAGCGCTGGATTTAAAACCGAACAATGGCGTTGCCGCCCCTATCGCGCACCGCATCACTCGGCTTCCTCCGCAGCGCTCGTGGGCGGCGGTAGCAACCCCAGGCCAGGTGAAATTTCTTTGGCGCATCACGGCGTATTGTTTTTGGATGAGCTACCTGAATTTGACCGCGGTGTCCTAGAGGTACTGCGCGAACCATTAGAATCAGGGCGCATTTCCATTTCGCGCGCCGCCCGCCAAGCAGATTTCCCCGCCAAGTTTCAACTGATCGCCGCGATGAACCCCTGCCCCTGCGGCTATTTGGGCCATGCTAATGGGAAGTGCCATTGCACCCCCGCACAAGTGGCTAGATATCGCTCCAAAATTTCCGGTCCTTTGCTAGATCGTATTGATATACAAATTGAAGTGGGCGCTATGACTGAGGAGGAATTAACCCAACTCCCCGCTGGCGAATCCAGCGCCGAAATCCAAGGCCGTGTAACGCGCGCTGCCGAAAAACAACTATCACGCCAAGGAAAGTATAATTTGCACTTAACGACTAAAGAGATAGACCGCTACTGCGCATTAGAAGAATCCGGCGTGAATTTAATTAAGCAAGCTATCGCGAAACTTAATCTTTCCGCTCGGGCCTATCACCGCATATTAAAAGTCGCACGGACTATCGCCGACCTGGCAAACAAGGAGTCCATCAGCGCAGCGCATATTGCTGAGGCGATACAATATCGGCGGTTTGATCGGGGCTGATAATTTCTTTTTTTAACCTTGTCCACCTTCAGGCTCTGCCACTATATGGACCCTGGGGGCTTCAGTCTTCCGCTGGTCGCCAACTTTTTTAATGCATTCCCAATCCCAGCGCACCTCGGGCTTTAAAAAATCCCACAAAGAGTGGCTAACTTTTATCTCTTTTACCGGTAGTAATGCTGGTGTCCATATGTTTTGCACGTAGGGCGTCACCCAAACGCCCGATTTGGCGTTGTCAATAACCAACCGATGCTTACGCGTGCTTGTATCGTCGAGTTTATACTCAATATAGAATTCCTCTTCCTTGTATATTAATCGCTTAAGTGTTCCAACTAGGGTCCTTGATACATGCAAGCGCCCCCGAAGCGCGTCACAGCTATGAGCGGGCACGCTCGTCCATTCCCCCCAACGTGACCGGGTGGCGCCGGTAAGCCGCGGCACATCAAATTTTTGAAAGCCATTATTTTTGTAAACAACAATTGGGCCATCTAGAAGCACGGGCGAATAACGCCCAAGTATTTCAAAAATTGTCAGGGGCTCATCATTTAAAACATACCGCGCATCGATAGAATTATTCTGTATATCGCCAAGTGGGGCATGCCATAATAAATATTCAGGTGCTCGTTGAGGTGACCGAAAAAATTTTGCGTTTTGACTATCCAAATAAGGTGTATAGGCTATATAGGATTGCACTGTGGGGCGTGGGGCATAGCTAAAGCCGTTGGCCGCCACATAGCTAATTTCATAAGGGTAAGCATCTACGCGGTTACGCCCAATAAGCGCTCTTGTGCGTTCGCTTAATTTCTGCGGGCTTAGGCGCTGTTCCGAAACTTCGCGCACAATTGCCGCATGTTCTTGGTAGTGAATTAGTGACTCCAGTACGATTAAGGGCGTCCGGCCGTCAAAATTTTGTTTTATCTGCGCGGCGACATACTTGATAGGAGGGGTGCCACCCCCGTAATATTTCATGTTTGCGCCAAAAAACAGAAGGGCTGCGGCAATCAGCAAATAATGCTTGATTAACAGTGGTCCCACGTATAGTACAAAAAGCAAAAAAACAACCAGAAGATAGATAAAAGCATAATTTAGGCTGAATCCCTCTCGTGAAAATGTATATTTAAGAAAGGCTAAGACCGATAAACCGAATATCGAATAAAAAACAAATGCCTTTTTTTGTCCTACTGCGAAAGGTAAATAAACCACGATCGCAGCAAAGCTGATTAGAAGTATCCAGTTGTTTTGCGGGTTGGTGGTCATGGCGCTCGAGTTGCCAGAAGAAAATTCAACTATTCCTCTTAGGTAGGGCAACAACCCCTGAAGATCCTGATAAAAAAGAATCCACGACGCGGACAGCATGACACCTAGGCCTAGAACGGCAACAATGGGGCTGAATAATTGGCGCTCGCGTATGGCATAGTAAATTAGGTACGACAAGAAGATAATTAGCGACACGATCCCATAAGTAGATCTAATTAGGAGAGCCAAGACCACAAATGCCATGGCTAGCAATAAAATCCATACCCGCCGTGTTTCGAGATGAAGTAGTAATAAAATTCCTACCCCAAATACCAGTTTTAGGTACATGAAGGCCGGCAATAGATATGATATAAACAACACCAAAATAGGTACGACGAGCAAATTCCAGGGCTTGGGATCGTTAAAGCCCAACCAAAGCAACGAGCTCACAAATATAAAGTGAATTACCGTGTAAGTGACGTGACCATACAGGAGATTATTTCCTTGCGGTTGTGGCCACTCCAGGAACCCAAGGGGACCATAGGTAAATAAAATATCCTTACCTATTTGTATGTCGGCGACAAAGAAGTAATTAAAAGCTAGCGCATAAGAAGTGTCTAAACCTGGCCACATAATCGTGGCAGTATTGTGCAAAGTAACTACAAAAATAAAACTGCTCAGAAGAAACAGGCTTAAATGATTTGAGTTCTTATTGTTAAGCCGGCTCAATGCGGTGGTGGCTAAAGTGCGCATCTTATGGGGGTCAAGTGGTTATTAAGTTTGGCACGATTGTAACAAAAAAATCTGGGCGTAAGCGTCTGTTACCCCTGCGCTCATATTTTATACGCGGCATTGCACAGGGCCACACTGGACTCCGATTTCTAGTCCAGGTGGGCTACTATCCAAGGTGAAATTATATCCTCATAAAAAGTTATTACCCCCTCAACCATTGGCAAGAAACAGTTGTCCTTAACTCAGGTTATCAGTCGAACGTGCGCCTATTTCCCCCGCCGAGTGCTTAAAAGATCTTGCCTCTTCAGGATGCACGGCTGGCAGGCTTGGTTAGCCGCGCTGTTACTGGTTGCTGGTTCGGTCAGAATATTTCAAGTGGTGTTACACGAGCCCTTGTACGGCTACGCAAATCAATCTGATATGAGCAGAATACAACACTGCTTTGGGATATGGCGTGACCAGCCAGGTGTTATCCCCTATGAAGGGGATCTCAGTGCGCCCTATCGTACCTACAGCATGGGGGGCACTCGCTCGATGTCGGACTGCTATTTTTCTTCGGAAATGCTGTTTGTTGCTGCCGCAATGTTAACTGAAAAATCCCTAAACGCAATCTCAAATCGTCCTCCGGATGAGTTTGATATCCGAACGGTGGGAATCATTAAAGGCATGGCAGCAATAGGGGCGGCACTGTTCCTCACCTTTTTTCTGTGGTCTCAACCACCAATTATATTGGTCAACGCTGCAGTGTTTGCCTTGATTTTAGCGGATCCCTATAACACCTTATGGATGAATACCTTGTATTCTGAGTTTGCTGCACTTTTGTTTGGCTATGTCAGCACTGGATTGCTGTATTATTTACTAACAACCGAATCCCCTAAGCGGGGCATTCGTACAATTTTTGTCCTTAGCCTTTTTTTGCTGGGACTAGCCAAAATACAGCACGCTCTGCTGCCGCTGGTCTTAGGCGCTATCTGGGTGCCTTTCTTGCTCGCAAAATGGCGCCACGAAAAAAAAATGATTATCGCCCTGATTTTTGTGAGCATAGCGGTCCTGAGTATTCAAAAATTGCATCTTGATCGCAAATTCCATATAAATGCAGCGAATGCTACGGACACCTACATGGGAGCGGTGCTGCCCGCAATGCAGAACCCCAAACAAGGGATAAGCCTGCTGGGTTTACCAAATAAGTGCGCCGAGTTCATTGGTACCACTTGGTATTTACGGCGCGGCGTGGCGATCGAAAAAGCATGCCCTGAGGTCTTTCAGGTTTCCCGCTTACGTCTGGTTGGACTCATTCTGTACGACCCTCGTTTAGTGGTAAATATGCTAAAAGTTGCGTTGCCCCAAACCAAGGCTTGGATAATCCCTTACCTCGGCGCCATAGAAGGTGCCAACAATGCCAAGCCCCGGATGACGAGTTTATCTCGTTATTTCAGCTTCGCTTCAGTCATCGAAGAATTGTCGCTTAAGCAGTTTTTAGGCATTTATTTTCTAATGGTCGGGTTTTGGACTTACGCGGTTTCTCGATATATTCTCGTGGTCCTAAAACAACGGGGGCACCTATTAGGGAATAACTTAAGCACACTTTGGTTAATTGCCGGAACGGTGCTCTTAGTGGTGACCTTTTCTGCAATTTTTGGTGATGGCTATAGCGAGATATCAAAGCATGTCCACTTGGGTTATGCATTTGTACATGCATTCCTATTATCTCTTTTACTCCTCCCTCTTGGTGCGATAAGGCTGTTTAAATCCCGTTGGCGAAGGGGGGATTAGACACAGGATTGATATATCTTTGGCGGCAGCCGATTTGGCGCCGGACGGCGCTGATAGTATAAGTCGATCGCTAGTTCCATCGGCGGAGCGTAACCTCTGGCGACAATCTTATGAGCGCTAATTCTTTCCCAGTTCGCTACCCGGTGTTCGAATACCTTAGTGGGGTAGTCGGCTTGGGCAGCGGGGTAAATCAGCTGCAAATAATCAGCACTTTCGAATAACACGTATGAGCAACGATGCCGGTAGCTTACTAAAGTTTCATAGATGTACGCCTCGGGATAAAAGTACGGCATCACCCCGCCGGGTAGAATAAATACCCGGGGCGGACGGTCACGAACTTGCGTCTGCCAATGTTGCCGTATCTCTTGGGCATTCAGCCGGTAAACTTGCGCGGCCTCTCGAGACATCCTTGCGCCCGCTGTTGAGAACTCGTAAATCTCATCCGATACGTTTTGGTTTTTCCAAAGTAGGGTTAAGTTAGGATTTTGGCTTTTATGGTAGATGAATACCGCTAACGACACTTGAAAAATGATAATAGGTGCCAACAAGAATTCCGGACGTAGCAGCCTACTTCCCTTACTCGCAGCCATTGCTACCAGCACGAACACGGGAATAAACGGGACGAACAGCCGATAGCCATACATCATATGTTTTGTGCCAGCAAGAACCCCATATACGAGAAAAAGTGCCAAACCCATGTAAATAATACGCATGATCGGAGATGGGTGATTCAACCGGAACAACAAGGGCAAAGGTAAAATAAAGCTAAGGAGCAGAAAATTAAATGTATAAAATCCACCTTTAAGCAAGGTGCTCTCGCTTAGTGATAGTGGCGATTTCGTATAAAAGGAAGTGGGTAAGAAATCCCCGAAGTAGTAAAACGAAAACAGCATCCAGGCGGCGGCTCCGCTTGCCATTAAGCATGCCACCACCCAAACCCTTGGCGTGCGTCGATACACGAACAAGACGTATGACACAATGGGGATAAAAAACAATACGCTGTCATATCGCGTTAGGAACCCCAGTGTAGCAAATACAAGTATAAGTTCTGGTTTTGCATGTGGGCTGTTCGGTAGTTGCAGCGCAAAAAACGTAGTTAAACATAAAAAAATCAACAACAACGGGGTTTCTAGCCCGCCCACAGTCCAAAAAATTAAAAAAGGTGATAAAAGCGTCAACGCCCAAAAAAGGGTGCGCAGCGTAACGTCAGCGAATTGTTTTTGACCCACCCAAATCAAAGTAAGGCATACGGCGATAGCCGCTAAAAACTTATAGATCAGTACGACATCCACGGTGAATTTACGTAGAAGAACAAAAACAAAAAAATGTAGCGGGGACGTTAATGCGTTAATCTGCTCGCCTGGGTTATAGACTAGCCCATATCCCGCGTTAAAGTTTTGCGCATACCTGGCCACGATAAACGCGTCATCGGCGGAGATGCTAAAAAACCCCCAAGCTAGTGCTATAAACAAAAGCACTAAACTTGCGGGTATGGCCTGATTAAAGGTAAGTTTCAATTGCGACGGGGAATTTGGGAAAAGGGGTGATCCCGCTACTAGAGTTTTAGGCGAATAAATATACGCTCGGGTATGATTTTAATTACCAGCATAATTACGGCCCAAAACCATGGAAGATACGTGACCTGCTTGCCTGTTTTTACCGCCTTGTAAATACCGCGTGCCACAACCTCCGGGCCTACCCATAACAGTCCTTTTTTAAAATTCGCGGTCATAGGCGTATCCACAAATCCCGGTTTTACGGTTATCACCTGTACGCCTGCCGGATACAATCGATTCCGAAGGCCCTGCAGAAATACCGATAAGCCGCCCTTAGCAGAGCCATAGATATAATTGCTTTGCCGCCCCCGATCTCCGGCAACAGAAGAAATAACCGCAATACAACCGTATTTTTCAGACTCGAAATAGTTTGAAATATGAGTCAACACGGATACCACGCTTAAAAAATTTGTCTTATACTCGTCATAAGCCAGCGCAAAATCTAGCTCACATTTTTTTTGATCAGCCAGCGTACCGTGAGCGACCAAAACCGTATCCAGTCCGCCCATAGTTTGCCTGGCATTTTCAACCAAGTTCTCATGCCCCGAAAAATCGTTAATATCCATAGCATAACAAGAAACCGCACTCGCGCCTCGTACCCGGAGATCCGCGGCAATGATTTCTAACTTTGCCAAAACTCTACCAACTAAACAAAATTTGTCCCCATCGCCGGCAAAAAGTTTGGCGGTTTCTTGCGCAATGGCCGACGTGGCTCCGATAACTAGTAACTTACGTGGTGACGCTAACACGATTTTGTGTTTCCGCTTACACGCCTCCAAAACCCGGAGGAAAATTTTGGATCTACATACTCAGCGAAAGCTTGCCACTGCGGATAATAATTCTGAAAAGCCCACGCCGACATGCGCGCATCCTTGGCGGGATAGACTACGCCCCCATGACGACTAACCGTCTCGTCAAGTTTCCCTAACAGGCGTAGGGTTTTTTCACCTTCGTTAGAAAAGTCTAACGCCAAGGTCACACCTTTGCGCGGAAAGGAAAGCATGCCTGGCGAAGTAAGCTCCCCAAAAGTTTTTAACACTGATAGAAATGACCCCATGCCAGACTCGGCTATTGTACTTAGCACTGCACGGATCGCGCCGTGATCCTCATCGGGGACCACACATTGGTATTGAAGAAACCCTCGGGTTCCATAGAGTCGATTCCAATTACCGATAGCATCCAATGGATAAAAAAACTTACCGTAGTGTAATACATCCGCACGCATACGGGGCTTATGAAAATATAGGGTGTTAAAAATTTTAGTGCTGACGTGATTTAAGGCAAATCCCGGGAGATCAAAAGGTAAAGAAATTAGGTGGTCCTGACTCGAGTGTTTTTCGTCGCTTATTTCCGCAGCGTGGTTACCGCGCATAAACAAGCCCCTTCCTAAAGACTTCCCATGCGATAGACAATCTACCCAAGCCACAGTGTATTCGTATTCGGAAACGGAGGCTGCTGCGATCTGAAAAAATTCTTCTAGGGAATAAAATTTGAGGGTTTCCACATAAATAAAAGCGTTTTTTATGGGCTTTAGCTGAATTTCCACCCACGTTATAAGGCCAGTTAGCCCCAGGCCACCAATGGTAGCTTGGAACCAATGAACATTCTCATGCGACGAACACATCAGCCGTTCCTCGTTAGAACGCAACAATTCAAAGCAGCGGACATGGCGCCCTAGCGTCCCCGCTCGATGATGATTTTTTCCGTGTACGTCGTTAGCAATCGCACCCCCAATGGAAACGTATTTTGTCCCGGGCGTCACCGGTAAAAACCAACCTTCTGGTACGGCCAAATCTAAAATTTCCGCCAAGGTAACGCCGGCTTCGCAGCGCAACACGCCGGTACTCACATCAAAACTCATAAATCGGTTTAAACCCGCCGTCACCAAGAGCAGGCCGCCATCGTTTAAGCAGCTATCCCCGTAACTTCGACCCTGGCCAAAAGGCAAGGCTGGCGCGTCTACACCCCCCAATGCGAGGCTTTCACTGCGCCAACGAAGAGCTCGCACATCATGCTGCGCAGCCGGAAAATTTCCCCAGGAGCGATACTTATTCATCATGCCTCACAAAGAAAAAAGCATTATAGTCACCAGCAAAAAGCCCACGATATAACTCGCCTTATCTTTGATTGCGTACACAATGGGATCATCCAATATCACACCGCGATGGGCCAATAGCCAAATTCGGCTTAACCAGTACAGGAATAAGGGGCAGATCAGCCATAGAGTAATGGGATGGGAATACAGTTTCGTTACTTCGGCGCTGTTGATGTATAGTGCCAGCACCAGTACCGCAATATACGCGCTAGCCGACCCTAAACTCGCGATTAGCTCCAGGTCACTCGCAAAATAACCACGTCCGCGTGCAGTGTCTTGTTCAGCAAAACGCAGCGCCCGTAGTTCCGAAAAACGTTTTAACAACGCTAGGCTTAAAAACAAAAACATTGAAAAGGCTAGCATCCATTCCGACAAAGGCACATTCACCGCGGCCGCGCCCGCAATAATTCGTAGTGTATATAAGCCCGCTAAAACGAGCACATCCACCAGGACTACCTGTTTTAAATAAAAGGAATAAGCGGTGGTAACAATCAAATACAAAACCAACATCCCCCGGAATTCCCCGGGTAGAGTCCAAGCTATCAGCATGCTGGCAAGCAGCAACGCGGGTATTATTCCTAAGCCTGCCACCAGGGAAAGACTTCCGGCCGCAAAGGGACGCGTTTTTTTATAAGGATGTGCACGATCCGCTTCTAAATCTAGTAAATCATTCAACAAATAGATTGCCGAAGCGCACAGCCCGAACGAAATAAATGCATACCCTGCCTGCAGCAATAGTGGCCAATCGGTAAACTTATGTGCCAATACGAGCGGAACAAAAATCAGCAGATTTTTTAGCCACTGATGAAAGCGCAGCGCTTTCAAAAAAACTGAGAATGAAAAATGCTCGGGAGGAAAATGTTGCGAGACCGGCGTTGTTTGACTCACTGTATTCGCCAGGGAAAGCGGCGCGCCGACCACGATGGCGTTTTTAGCGTGCGGCCAAATTGTTAGATCAATCTGGCCATTTGCCGCATAATCGAAACCCTGCGCTCCGAACTTTTGGACTAGCGCAGCGAGCTTATTTTTACCCGACAAGTTTACCGATCCATTGCTAGCCAATACCTCGTTAAACAACGTAAGATGGCTCGCAATCTTTTCTGCGACGCGATAGTCGGACGCGGTCACCAGAACGAGTTTTCTTCCCCGGGCGTGCTCATTTTTAAGAAAGGTCAAAAACTCCACGTTGTAGGGCAAGTTCACTGGATCGAAGCTCACGCGTTCGGCGATTTGTTTTTTTAAGAATGCTTTCCCCCGCAGCAGCCAGAGGGGGGCCAAAAAAATATAAAGTATATTTTTTTTAAGTAGCAGAATAAATGTTTCTAGGAGCATGTCCGTCTTGACTAGCGTGCCGTCAAGATCCACGCAAAGGGGTAACAAACCGACGGTCGGTTCGGGATCGCGCATAGTTTGGTTAGCGGAGGGTGGCGGATTTAACACGCGTGCCTTGTTTTCCGGGCCAGCTAATAATTACTTGTCGGCTGACCGCACATTGACGTCCAGAGCCGTCGCAAAGGCCGGTGCGCCCTCCATTACTTGAGTTAAGGAATAAGCCGCCGTCGGTTGGATGTGAATACATATCATTTTAACGTTTACCGCCTGACACGCGCGTGCAAGCGTGTTCAACCATTTGTAATAAACCTTGTCGATCAGCGGGATGGAAGCAAGATCATAATAAAGCCGTTGGGCCGAGACCGCATGTAAGCGTCCAATAATAGCATCCATTAAATTGTCGCTGTCACGGATATTTAATGAGCGCGCTGGCTCAAATAAAAATATGCCCGTCCCTATGGTCGTAAGATGGAAGCCCGACTCCGATAGTGGCATCATTCTTTCCGCAACACTTGAATGCCCATGCGCCGGAATGCTTCTTTTAAGCCGTCGGCCAAGCTCGCCCGGGTAATGACATTACTTAAATCTATGTTGAGGCTAGTCAGCGCACGCGCAATCTCCGGGCGTATTCCGGTTAGAATTGCCACCGCACCCATAATTTGTATGGCCCTCACCATTTGAATTAAGTGGTGCGATACTTGGGAATCTACACTGTGCACACCCGTGACGTCCATCACGACAGCGGTCGCGCGCTGGCTTGCAATTTGATTTAAGAGCGCTTCCATTACCAGCATCGTACGGCTGGAATCCAAGGTGCCGATGATGGGCAACGTTAATACACCGTCCCAGATTTGCGTAATGGGGGTGGCGGTCTCACGTAACTCTTCTTGCTGAGCCCGTATCGTGCTTTCTTTTTCTTCCAGGTAAGTTTGGAAAACAGCGAGCGTAAGTTCATTAAATAAATTGGACAGGAGCAGCAATATATTTCGCGCTTCTTCGAATTTTATCTGCTTATCTTCTTCCAATGCCTCCATAAAGCTGCGCTGAAGAAATTGCATATACCGCACCAAATCTTCCATGCGACCACCGCGCACTAGAATCTGCTTAGACAAATGACTAAAAAATCCGTGGGTCGCTTGAAATTCTGGCTGATGGTGGTCTAGGGGCGTTTTCGTCGACAAAAGCGCCACCATCAACTCCAAAAATTCCAAGCTAAAATCGGTTATCTCGTCGTTACTCATGAGATTGCTTGTGCCAAAAACGCTTTGACCTCGCGTCTCTATCGCGTTAGAAA
>CAYYOS010000057.1:0-14610 GCA_964473355.1 uncultured Burkholderiales bacterium
GACCATCGCATTATTACTTTCCATGATTCCTGCAATGTGTCGCGCGGAGCGGGGATGGGCACGATGCCGCGCGGGCAATTTATTATTCCGCGCGAAATTATCAAATCGGTGGCCAATCATTTCTATGACATGGCGCCGGAAACGATACACGAGAATACCTTTTGTTGCGGCGGCGGTGGCGGTTTACTGACCGACGACTTGATGGAGTTGCGCGTCAAAGGTGCTTTACCGCGCATGGAAGCCTTGCAAAATGTTGTTAACACGCACGGCGTTAACTTTATGGCGACTATCTGCGCTATTTGTAAGGCACAGTTTTCCAAGGTAATGCCTTACTACAAATTTAATATGAATATGATAGGTGGCGTGCATCAATTGGTTAGTACTGCCATACGATTGGGTCCAAAGCAATAGGCCGCGAGTTCGCGAGCCATACGAACGCATTTTGAAGGAGAGAAAATGTCAGCCACCTCAGAAGATGTAAAAAAGAAAACGTTTCGCCGTTACAAAGATGGCGATCGCCCGGGACAACGTAGCGCGGAGTGGATTTTTGACGCGGATCACTCGCACAAGTGTCCTGAATACGTGCTTTCCACGCCCCCCTGTCAGGGAAGTTGCCCATCCGGCGAAGACATCCGTGGCTGGCTGAATATTGTCCGTGGTGTTGAGAAGCCCCCGGCTGGAATAGTGTGGCAAGAATACGCCTTTCGCCGCTTAACCGAAGCCAATCCTTTTCCATCGGTTATGGGCCGCGTCTGCCCTGCACCATGCGAGTCCGGTTGCAATCGTAACGAGGTTGAAGATCACGTCGGCATTAACTCGGTGGAGCATTACTTGGGCGAGTATGGCATCGCCAATAATCTGGCTTTCAAAAAACCTGAAAATAGTACCGGTAAAAAAATTGCGATTATTGGTGGTGGGCCTGCTGGCTTGGCCTGTGCGTATCAATTACGTCTTTTAGGCCACGAGTGCACGGTTTTTGACGAGCATGCCGAGCTAGGTGGCATGATGCGTTATGGCATTCCGGGTTTTCGTACACCGCGCCAAATCCTCGATGCAGAAATACAACGAATTGTTGATTTAGGGGTAGAAACCAAGCTCAATACCCGCATTGGCCGTGATATAAGCATTGAACAAATTGAGCAAGACTACGACGCCGTATTCATGAGCATGGGCGCGCAAGGCGGACGGCCATTGCCAGTGCCGGGTGCCGACGCGCCCAATGTTGTTACCGCTATGGCTTTCTTAAGGGCGTTTAACGATGGCCGTTTACAGCACGTAGGCGGGCGTGTCGTCGTGGTCGGCGGGGGCGATACTTCGATTGACGTGGTAACCGTCGCCCGTCGTCTGGGCAACATAAAAAGTGATCATCCCACCGATAATCCGGAGTTGGTCATCCAGGGTCATGTTGCTCATGACGTTGCTGCAGTTTCGGCACGCGAAGGCGCAGAGGTAATCTTAATTTCGCGTGCGAGCATCGAGAAAATGAATGCGAGCAAGCACGAGGTGGAGCACGCGCTATCGGAAGGTATTGAAATTCGTGGTGGCTTAACACCAGTTGCGGTTATTGTTGGCGAGAATGGCCGTGCTGTTGCGCTACGCGTTGCGCAATTTGAAATGGTAAAAAATCAGCAAATCATTAAAGAGGGCACGGAATATGATATCCCTGCTGATTTGATTGTGTCAGCCATTGGTCAAGCGGTAGATTTCACGGGACTCGAGAAATTTGATAACGGTAAGGGCTTGATGACTGCCGACAAAAACTATCAAGTCCCCGGAAAAAAAGGTTTCTTTGTGGGCGGCGACGTTCTACGCCCACACCTGCTAACTACCGCTATTGGACATGGGGCAATTGCGGCTGACAGTATTAACCGCTATTTGCAGCAAGAGGAAATGGAAAAACGCCCGAAAATTGACGTCCATGCCTTTGATCTACAGCGGAAGATGTTGGAAAAAGGGTTACCTATCGAAGAATACAAACATCAACCCACTTGGGGTACGGATACCAGCCCTATAGCGGTCCACAATTTTGAGGATCGTTCCTATAAATACGTGATTCCTTCCAACGAATTATTTTTGGGCCACTTTTTATTTACGCCGCGAATCAAGCGCGATGTCATCCAGCTCGATGCTAACCAAGCGCTGGGCAACTTCGAAGATCGCTTGGGTGTGCTTGATGAAAAACAAGCGATCGAGGAAGCCAAACGCTGTATGAGTTGCGGCCTGTGTTTCGAGTGTGATAACTGCGTGGTGTATTGTCCACAGATTGCCGTATTTAAAGTTAAGAAAGCCCAATCCACAACGGGGCGATATGTCGACACCAATTATGATCGATGCATCGGTTGCCACATTTGTGCGGATGTGTGCCCCACGGGCTACATTAAAATGGGTATGGGTGACTAGCTTCGTATGATATATCCATGCTTGCAATCGCTGGCCGCGCTGGGCTTTTTGTTGATGATTAGTGCGGCCACGTTCGCAGCAGAAGACAAGGGGCAAAACCAAGGTCGGGTACCCAAACCCTATTTAGAATCCGGAAAGGGTGAGCAGTGTGTAGCTGAAACGGAATGGATGCGTAAGAATCATATGAAGTTGTTGCTACATCAGCGTGATGAAACCATGCACAAGGGTATACGCACCAAGAAATATAGTCTGCAAAATTGCATCGAGTGCCACGCCAGTCAAAAAACCAATAGCGTGATTGGCAGCAATCAAAATTTTTGCCAAACTTGTCACAGCTATACGTCAGTGAAACTGGATTGTTTTGAATGTCACGCCAGCAAACCTAAAGCGCAGGCGAACTTCCATCCATTGGTGCCGGTAGGTGCCAAAGCAGACGCCCAAAATCCACATACCAAACATGGCTTACAACAAAAAATGCGTGCGGGTGGTGTACCACCCAAAATAGCCCAGGTGAGTAAATGAGCGATACGGATAAAAGCCGCAGACAGTTTATCGGTTTTGGCGTGGCCGGCATGGCGGGTTTAGCGCTGGCGCCCGGCGTTACGCTATTTGATCTTGCGCACGGGCGAAACCCGGACGAGCCGGTTTCCAATGCCGTGCGCTGGGGTATGTTAATTGATTCCAATAAGTGCGACAGTGGTTGCGATGATTGTGTCACCGCTTGCCATACCGAAAATGGCGTCACCGGCAGCAACCGTGAAACGGACGCGCAGTGGATACGCAAAGTAGAACTCAAAGATCTGCGTAGTGGCAAAACTGAATCGCTACCGATGATGTGTCAACATTGCGCGGAGCCGCCTTGCGTTGATGTTTGTCCCACCGGCGCGTCGTTTAAGCGCGCCGATGGTATCGTGCTTGTCGATAAGCACACCTGCATCGGCTGCCGATACTGCATGATGGCGTGCCCTTATAAAGCGCGTTCTTTCATTCATGAAAATCTTACCGATCAAAAACCAGATGTGCCTCGAGGCCGGGGCACGGTGGAATCGTGCACGCTGTGCGTGCATCGCATCGATCGCGGTGAAAATACCGCTTGCGCGGACGCCTGCGCCGCAGCAGGGCACAAAGCCATTCTTTTTGGGAATCTAAACGACCCAAATAGTGAAATTGCGCAACGTATGGCAACTTATGCGACCAAACAAGTGCGCGCGGACCTCAACTTAAACACCGGCGTTCGTTACGAGGGGCTATAAATGGATGTCGCCTATCGTGAAATCGCGGGCCGCAGCAAAGCTTATTATTTACTGCTAGCTGGCTTAGTGCTGTTTGTTTTATTAGGGCTTGCCGCTGCCTACTACATGGAACATAACGGCCATATTGTAACTGGCATGAACAATCAAATCGTGTGGGGCATGCCGCACGTCTTTGCGGTGTTTTTGATCGTCGCCGCTTCCGGGGCGCTAAATGTCGCCTCAATTGGCTCGGTGTTTGGCAAAGCCATGTATAAACCCCTTGCGCCCCTTTCGGGATTGTTGGCCATTGCTATGCTCGCCGGCGGCCTAATGGTATTAATGCTCGACTTAGGGCGGGCGGACCGCCTCATCGTCGCCATGACTTATTATAATTTTAAGTCGGTTTTTGCTTGGAATGTGTTTCTTTATACGGGTTTTTTTACCATCGTCGCCGTGTATATTTGGTTCATGATGGAGCAACGTATGAAGCCATATGTTCATGCGGCTGGCGTAGCTGCATTTATTTGGCGTTTACTGCTCACCACCGGTACCGGTTCTATTTTCGGTTTTTTAGTGGCGCGCCAAGCTTATGATTCGGCGCTGTTAGCCCCCATGTTTATTATCATGTCGTTTTCCTATGGATTGGCGGTTTATCTTTTGGTGTTGATAGCCTCTTACCGTTTTACTCATCGACCTTTGGGCGATGTTATTTTATTGCGGCTTAAAAATTTGCTGATAGTGTTTATTGCCGCGGTTTTATATTTTGTACTTGTCTACCATTTAACCAACTTATATTTTACCAAGCATCATGGCATCGAACGTTTTATATTGATGGAAGGTGGAATACACACCTTGCTATTTTGGGTAGGGCAGATTTTTCTTGGTAGCCTATTGCCGCTGGGTATTTTGCTGCATGCGCGGCTGGGCCGTTCCCGAAAATGGATAGGCACGGCAGCGGCGCTGGTGATTGTCGGTGGATTTGCGCAAATGTACGTTACGATTATTGGCGGCCAAGCTTACCCCTTGGTTATGTTTCCCGGCATGCAAGAATCCAGTAGTTTCTTCGACGGCGTGGTACACCACTACACGCCACGGCTTCCAGAGATTTTGCTAGGTCTGGGTGGAATAGCAGTGGCCGGCGTAATGGTGGTGTTCGCTATAAAAATACTGCGGTTCTTACCCGAAAGTCTTGATAACCAAGTGATCGAGGCCCAACCCAGCTAGGGCCGATTCGCAACCCCGCGAATCATAACGTTCACAGATTAGGAGGCCGTATGAGCGAAGAACATCCGTTCGCAGAATTTGTCCGTATCCTTGGCAAAGGCAAAAACGGCTCACGTTCGTTAACACAGGACGAAGCTTTTCGTGCAATGAGCATGATACTTGCCGATGAGGTGTTGCCGGTACAGCTCGGCGCCTTCCTGATGCTGATGCGCGTCAAAGAAGAATCCCCGGAAGAGTTAGCTGGCTTCGTGCGTGCCGCCCGAGCATCGCTGCATTTGCCGGCAGATTTTCCGGATGTGCGTCTGGACTGGTCATCGTACGCCGGCAAGCGCCGGCAACTTCCTTGGTTCCTACTCTCAGCGCTGTTGCTGTCCGCTAACGGCATTAAGATTTTCATGCATGGTGCTGGTGGGCCACACGCCCGTGTTTATACCCCAGAAACATTGCGCATATTAGGTATACGGGAGTGCGCGACTTTCGAGGACGTAGCCCAGCAGGTAAAAGAGCGAAATTTTGCCTTTATGTCGCTTTTTTATCTTAGTCCTAAATTGGATGAAATTATGAAGCTGCGCGCGGTCATGGGCTTACGCTCGCCGGTGCATACTTTGTCGCGCATGATTAATCCCTTAAATGCGCCCGTGCTATTGCAAGGTATTTTTCATCCCGGCTATCGCAATATTCACCAAGAAGCTGCAATGTTGTTGGGCCAACCGCATATGGTGGTGCTAAAGGGCGAGGGCGGCGAGATTGAACGTAACCCCGACGGACCCTGCTTGGTGCAAACGGTGCATAAGGGCGAAATGATAAATGAAGAATGGCCGGCTATGTTTAAGGGGCCACGCCATCTCAAAGACGAAACCATGGACGTCAAGCGCTTGCCAGCACTATGGCGGGGCGAAATTCAAGATGAATATGGCGAAGCTACCATCATCGGCACCGTGGCGATAGCGTTAAAAGCGATGGGTGAAGCTGATTCCATAGAGGCGGCAGAAATGCTCGCCGCCGATATGTGGAAACGCCGCTCTACCGCTTGGTTGCAAGCCGCCTAGGCGTGCTCCCTGCGACGCCTGATCGGCTTAAACCTAGAAACGGCAATTGACCGCTCATTGCTTAATTGGAAGACTCATGGACACTCACCTTAATCGATACTTAAACCCTCACCTAAAAGGTGAGCCCGCTACTCCCCCAATTGCACCTTTTCCAAGCTGCCTGACGTCGTTGCTCCTCCTTGCAGGGAATCGCCATGCGGCGTCGTCTCGCCTAGCCAGCCAGCTTGGAAAAGGCACACTTGGGTGTGTCCAACTGCCGTTTCTAGGTTCAAATGTCTCGCTTTCTTATTTCCGCGGCGCATAAATCTTCCGGAAAAACCACGGTCAGCATTGGTTTGTGCGCCGCTTTTAGGGCTAAAGGTCTTAACGTGCAAGCGTTTAAAAAAGGCCCCGACTATATCGATCCGATGTGGTTAAGCTTGGCCAGCGGCAGGGCGTGCCGCAACCTAGATTTTTATTTAATGCAACGCGGTGAAATCACCGAGCTATATCAAAAGTTTTCGGCTGACGCCGACGTTAGTCTCATTGAGGGCAACAAAGGTCTTTACGATGGATTGGATCTTGACGGGAGCAATAGCAACTCGGCGCTCGCGCGTCTGCTTAAGGTTCCGGTGGTATTGGTTATTGATGCGCGCGGCATGACCCGCGGCATTGCGCCATTGATTTTGGGCTACCAAGCCTTCGACAAAGAAATTAATATCGCGGGCGTAATTTTAAATCACTTAGGGGGCGCACGGCATGAAAGTAAGCTTCGTGCCGTAGTCGAGCACTATACCGACGTGCCTGTTTTGGGTGCGGTGCCCCACGACAGGGCGCTGGAAATAGAAGAGCGGCATCTCGGTTTAATGCCGAGCAATGAATCCAAAATAGCGGAGCAACTGGTTTCTAAGCTGGCAGACACCATAGGCGCGCAAATCAATTTGGATCGTTTATTGGACATCGGTAGCGAAATAAAACTGCCTAAGCATATTTTGCCAGCTACAAAAAAAGTATCTAAGGCGACCCCGCCCGGAGCAATTCGGATTGGCATAGCGCGAGATGAGGCGTTTGGTTTTTACTACGCTGACGATATCGAGGCACTAGAATCCGCAGGCGCAGAGCTGGTTACCATTGATACGCTGCGCGATGAAGTGTTGCCGAAAATTGACGGCCTCTTTATTGGTGGCGGATTTCCCGAACTCGCTATGGTAGCGTTGCAAGCAAACCGTAAATTACGTGGCCACCTACGTGACGAAATAGAAAGGGGATTGCCGGTTTACGCGGAATGCGGGGGATTGATGTACTTGGCGCGGACGCTAAGCTGGAAAGGAAAAACCTGCGAGATGGTGGGCGCGATACCCGGCGATGTGGTGATGCACGATAAGCCCGTTGGCCGCGGTTATGCGCGTTTAGAAGAATCCGGCGACTCGCCATGGCACCAAAAAGATGACGCTAAGCATATTGAAATTGCGGCGCATGAATTTCATTATTCCAGTTTGGAGAATCTCCCGGCCGAAACTCGTTTCGCTTATAAGGTGCTACGCGGACACGGCGTCGACGGTGTGCATGACGGCATTATTTATAAAAACTTGTTGGCCTCGTACACGCATTTACGCAGCTTAAAAGGATACAACTGGGCCGCGCGCTTTGTGAATTGGGTGCGCCAGCACGTTAAATCAGAAAATATGGGGTCCGCAAGTGAGAAAAAAACCGCGCGACCACTCACCACCATTAACTAAATCCTCACGAATTGCATTAGGAGATTGGGATGATAGAAATTACCCCCGAAGCAGCGCAACAAATTTTAGCTTCGCAGCCCCCGGAAGATGAACCGGCCACCATGGCTTTACGGATTGCTGCGAAGCGCGCGCCGGACGGTACGATTCAGTATGGCATTGGTTTCGATGGCGAGCGCGAAGGGGATTTTCTATTCGATTCTCATGGTATAACTTTTGTAGTCGCGCCGGTTAGCAGCAAACTATTGGAAGGCGCCACACTGGACTTTGTGGAGACATCCCCTGGCGAGTTTCAGTTTGTTTTCTACAATCCTAACGATGCGCATTTTGAGGCTGGCTCTGCGCCAGACGCTAGCGGCACGGGAATACCGGGCACGCCTAGTGACTCGCGCAATTAAAGACAATATGAACTTTGACGTGGTGATCATTGGCAGTGGCCCGGGTGGCTATAAAGCCGCCATGACGGCAGCACATTTAGGCGCGAAAGTGGCTTTGATAGAAAAAGCGCTACCCGGCGGAAATTGCTTAAACCAAGGTTGCATACCTAAAAAAACTCTATTGCATTTGGCGTCGCTCATCGAGAATGTTAACGATTTACAAGGCCGTGGCCTACTCGGCGGGGTAAGGGGAGATTTCCTGGCTGCGATGTCTCACAAAAATCAAGTGGTGTCAGGCATTCGGGAAAATTTCCCGGTTTGGTTAAATCGCCTCGGCGTTAAAATATTTGTAGGTGCAGCAAAGCTAATAGATAGGCAAACAATCGAGATCGCACCCAGTGCGGAGTTTAGCGCAGCCTCGCGCAACGATCCCAGCCTAGTGGTGAGCGAAATGATGACGCTCAAGACCAAAAGCGTCATCATTGCAACGGGTTCCGTTCCCAGAGCATTGGCTACTTGCCCTACCGATGGCCGGATGGTGCTTAACTCCCAGGATTTTATGTTTAATCTTGATCGGCTACCGAAATCCATACTTTGCGTGGGGGGTGGGACGATAGGGGTGGAGCTGGGCTTTCTGCTGCATCAATTCGGATCCAAAGTTTGTATCGTGGAGCAAAGTGATCGCTTGCTTAATCAAGCGCGCATTTCCGAGCGTGCCAGTAATATTTTAGAACGCAAGTTTAAACGTATCGGTATAGAGGTCCGCAAAGAAATTTCGGTAACCAGCCTCACTGTCACGGATAATGCGGCGCAGCTGAAATTTACCGATGGCACTGCCGCAAGCTACGATAGTGTTTTGGTTGCAGTAGGCAGGCAACCGTACACCCATGGACTTAACTTGGAAGCGATCGGCGTTGCGCTAACTCCAGAGGGCTTCATTCAGACTTCGGAGCATTTGCAAACCAGTGTCCCGGGTATTTATGCCATCGGTGACGTTAAGCCCGGCCCGATGACCGCCAACGCTGCCCTGCACGACGCAAAAATCGCGGCGACTAATGCTATTCAAGGTAATCAACTCCACTCAAATTATTTTAAAGTACCGTTGGTAATTAATTCAGCTCTGGAAATCGCCGCCGTGGGGCTCACTGAAGAACAAGCGGACGAAGCTGGGTTTGATTCCGACGTCGCCCGTTCAAATCTAGGTGGCTCCGGTAAAGCGCGCGCGTATCACGATTTTGAAGGCTATATTGAAGTGGTTCACGATGCCGAGACCGGCCAACTTTTGGGTGGTTGTATCGTGGGGCCGGAGGCCGGTGAGCAGATTCATATGATGGTCGCAGCGTGTCAGTCGTCGCGCGGCCTGTGGTTTTTTAAAGACATGAGCTATAGCCATCCGTCGTGGTGCGAAGAATTGGAGACCGCCATCGATCCTTATACGGCGGCATTTTCTAAATCCGATAAAACGATATTTCGCCCCGGTATATTTGCCGATCACGAATCTTTGTTGCGCTAGTCGACAGTGAATTTTTTCCCGGCATTCTTGGATCTTAAAGGCAAGCAGTGCCTCATCGTGGGTGGTGGGGAAATTGCCGCGCGCAAAGCCGCACTACTAATTAACTGCGGCGCTCATGTTACTGTCGTTGCACCGACATTGTCCTCGGGGTTCGATGAATTTAAACAAAATCCACGCTTAGTTCATCAACCCGCGCCATTTATGGCTACTCACTTAGACCAAGCGGTGCTCGTCATTGTCGCGTCCGAAGATGTGACTTTAAGTCGAGTGGTTTCCAGTACGGCTCAGGCATTGCGCATTCCGGTTAATGTCGTGGATAGCCCCGAACTATGCTCTTTTATTGTTCCCGCAATTATTGATCGCGATCCGTTAGTCGTTGCGGTTTCTACGGGGGGCGCGTCACCGGTGTTGGCGCGCTTGCTACGTGCCCGCTTGGAAACCCTAATACCTGCTGCGTATGGCCGTCTAGCAGCGCTCGCTGCGCAGTTTCGCGAGCGGGTAAAAAATCGCTTCAACGCACCCGCTGAGCGCCGCATATTTTGGGAGAATGCTCTGCAGGGGCCGATAGCGGAACTGGTGTTCGCCGGCCAAGAGCAGGCCGCTGCCACAGCAATAGAAACTTTGCTGGCAGCGCCGGATAGAAAAGATCAGGGCTGCGGAGAAGTGTATTTGGTTGGTGGTGGTCCCGGCAACCCAGATTTACTCACCTTCCGCGCGCTACGGCTCATGCAACAAGCAGATGTCGTGGTGCACGATCGCCTCGTCTCGCAAGAAGTATTAGACATGGTGCGGCGCGACGCGCAACGAATTTATGTCGGCAAAGAACGCGACAATCATGAGATGCCGCAAGAATCTATTAATGACCTTCTCGTACGTCTTGCCAAAAAAGGCTTGCGCGTGTTGCGCCTAAAAGGCGGCGACCCTTTTATATTTGGCCGCGGTGGCGAAGAAATTGAAACACTCGCTGAGCACGGCGTACCCTTTCAAGTGGTGCCGGGCATTACTGCTGCTTCGGGTGTTGCCTCTTACGCGGGTATCCCGCTTACTCACAGGGATTATGCGCAATCTTGCGTGTTTGTTACCGGTCACCTGAAGGATGGTTCCATGGATTTAGATTGGAATGCCTTAGCGCGACCTAACCAAACCATCGTCATTTATATGGGGTTATTGGGCTTGCCTATATTATGCAAAGAGCTCATCGCTAATGGCTTGCCTCCATCAACCCCCGCCGCCATCGTCCAACAAGGCACCACTAGCAACCAAAAAGTTGTCACCGGCACACTAGAAACTCTGCCCGACATTACTTTAGCGGCCAAGCTTAAAGCCCCGACTTTGATTATTGTTGGCCAAGTGGTGAAACTACACGAGAAACTCGCTTGGTTTCATTCCGAAGGGGACAAGCGGGTCCGCAGCGATTCGTCCAAAGTTGCGATAAATGCTAAAAACCTCGATCGGTAGACTGGGGGCTAGCCTTACATTATTGCTGACTTCCTGCAGCGTCCCTGACTGGGCTTCCGAAAGTTATAATTTACCTAAAGCGGCATATGCTATATCTTTTTTAGTCGCAAAAAACGGCGAATTAAGACAGTTAAATTACCAACTGCAGGCGCCACCTGAAAGCATGGCTAGTCTTGCTCAGACAGGGACGTGTATGGGAGGGCTGGTTATTGAAATCGAAAACGACAAGATCGTGACTCGCAAGCTAGTAATGAAAGCCCGTGATGGTTGGGCCATGGCAAGCAAAGCGCTCGCTGACGCAGGCGATGCTGGCCCAGTTTGGCCTGATTTTGGCAATGAGGGGAATGAAGATTTGATTTGGTAATATGGGCGCTGGCGACACTTGACTCTAAGGGAAGCGGCCGTCTAGGTTCCGTGCTTGCTCCAGGGTTGACAAACCACCCCTTTTTTCTATAAAATCCAAGGTTTTTCGCAGATTGCATCACAAATGAAAACCTACTCCGCCAAGCCCCACGAAATCACCCGCGACTGGTATTTGGTCGACGCGACCGACCGAGTCCTAGGGCGTTTGGCAGCGGGTATTGCCCACCGCCTCCGCGGTAAGCATAAAGCTATATTTACGCCACACCTGGACACCGGTGACTACATCGTGGTCGTTAATGTGGAAAAATTGCGTGTTACAGGCAACAAAGCGGAGCAAAAGACCTATTATCGGCACAGCGGCTACCCTGGCGGCATTTATAGCACCAATTTCGCAAAAATGCAGGCGCGTTTCCCGAATCGCGTTTTGGAAAAAGCCGTCAAAGGCATGCTACCTAAAGGGCCATTGGGCTATGCGATGTTTAAGAAGCTGAAAATTTATAGCGGCGCGCAGCACGATCACGCGGCGCAACAACCAAAAACACTGGAAATTTAATGATAGCAAAATCCAACTACGGTACCGGGCGGCGCAAAACCTCCATCGCGCGGGTTTATATCAAGGCCGGCAAAGGTGAGATCACCGTTAATGATAAGCCTGCGGATGAGTATTTTTCCCGCGAAACCGGCCGCATGGTAATACGGCAGCCTTTAGATTTGACTAGTAATCGCACCTCTTTTGATATTAAAGTTAACGTCAATGGCGGGGGTGAATCCGGCCAGGCTGGCGCAGTAAGGCTAGGGATCACCCGCGCGCTGATTGCATTCGATGCGGAATTAAAACCAGCGCTAAGCAAGGCTGGGTTTGTAACCCGCGATGCGCGTGAAGTGGAGCGCAAAAAAGTGGGTCTGCGCAAAGCCCGACGACGTAAACAATTCTCCAAGCGCTAAGCTACATGCCCGGCACTACGCCGGGCGCGAGTTAGGCCTGCTAGGCCTGGCGCTGTCTTAAAAAAATTCGTCATTCAAAGCCCTATTCTATGATTCTTTCCAGCGTACGAGGTCGCCTTGACGCTGATATAGAGTGATAATTATCTATGATAAAAGCAGCTATAGTCGGCGGTACGGGTTACACCGGGGTGGAGCTTCTGCGCATTTTGGCGCAGCATCCGCAGGTTCGTCTTGAGGTCATCACTTCACGCCAAGAGGTGGGGCTTAAGGTATGCGACATGTTCCCCAATCTTCGCGGTAGGCTGGATCTTAAGTTCAGCGATCCCGCGACTGCCCCCATTTCTGAGTGTGATGTGGTATTTTTTGCTACACCGAATGGCATCGCCATGAAAGAAGCACCCAGCCTCTTAAAAAAAGGTTTGCGTGTTGTTGATTTGGCTGCGGATTTTCGCATTCAAGATATCGCCACATGGGAAAAATGGTATGGGGTGGCGCACGCTTCGCCAGAACTGGTAAAAGAAGCCGTTTATGGCTTGCCCGAAGTTAACCGTGAAAAAATTAAGGGCGCGCAACTTATAGCGAACCCAGGTTGCTATGCTACCGCCGTGCAACTGGGCTTCCTGCCACTTATTGAAGCGGGGGTCGTGGACACCGCTTATTTAATTGCCGACGCAAAATCTGGAGTGAGTGGAGCGGGGCGCAAAGCCGAAGTGGCTACGCTGTTTGCCGAAGCCGCTGATAATTTTAAGGCTTATGCAATGTCCGGCCATCGGCACCTGCCGGAAATTGTCCAAGGACTGCAGGCGCATGCCCATGCCCCGATAAAGCTGACTTTCGTGCCCCATTTACTGCCAGCCATCCGCGGCATAGAAGCCACTTTATACGCCAAAATCACCAAAGAGGCGGATTTTCAAAGCTTATTTGAAAAACGCTATGCTCGGGAGCATTTTGTAGACGTCCTCGCGCCCGGATCCCATCCGGAGACGCGCTCGGTGCGGGGTGCGAATCATTGCAGAATTGCAATACACCGGCCGCAAAATGCCGATATCATTGTTATCTCATCGGTAATTGATAACCTAGTAAAAGGTGCGGCTGGCCAAGCGGTGCAAAATATGAACATTATGTTTGGTCTGGATGAGCAAGCTGGATTAACACAAATACCATTGTTGCCCTAACTTAAACGTGATATTCAAAAGGAGTCAGGCTATGTTCAGTGATAAAAAATCGCAACCGCAAAATCGCATCGATACGCTAATAGGAGCTGGCACCAAAATCCAAGGTGATCTTAAATTCAGCGGGGGTTTACGCGTCGATGGTCATATTAAAGGTAACGTGGAAGCCGCAGCAGACACCAGCAGTACTTTGGTGTTGAGCGAAAAAGCCATTATTGAAGGCGAAATTCATGTTTCTCATGTGATTCTCAACGGGACGGTGTTGGGGCACGTACACTCCGCATTAACGGTGGAACTGCAATCTAAATCCAAAGTCACAGGAGACATTTACTACAAAAGTCTAGAAATGCAAATTGGTGCTGTGATAGATGGCAAGCTGATCCATGAAGAAAGTCCTGAAGTACGCAGCTTGGAGTACAAAAATACCTTTAGCGGTGGGATGGAAGGCGAGCCCACGACTTAATTGACCGGGCGGGGCAATCCCCCCATAATAGACACTTAACGTTTATGTTTTAGGAGTAAAGCGATGAATGCAGTTACCGAGATGCCTAGCCCATTGGTTTTTACTGAGAGTGCGGCTACCAAAGTAAAACAATTGATTGAAGAAGAGGGTAGCCCCGATCTTAAATTGCGGGTGTTTGTGTCCGGCGGGGGGTGCTCCGGCTTTCAATATGGATTTACTTTTGACGAAGTGACCAACGAAGACGATACCCAAGTTGAAAAAAACGGCGTGACCTTGTTAATCGACCCCATGAGTTTTCAATATCTGGCTGGTGCTGAAATTGATTATCAAGAAGGGCTGGAAGGCGCGCAATTTGTCATCAAGAATCCTAACGCGAGCTCAACCTGCGGCTGTGGGTCTTCGTTTTCGGCTTAAATTTGTTTTTTAACCGTTGCTGGGCTTGCACTGCAATTTTCCATTTAAAAAACTACATCTAATTTTATAGCGTCATTCCCGCGAAAGCGGGAATCCAGGGTTTTAATCAAATTGTCGGGGGTAGCCCGACAGCTAAGGCGCCCTAAGAGCGTCGCCCGCGGGACCCGCAACGCGGGATCGGGCGGCGTCAGGGCGCCAGGCGACTGCGTGTTATTCCGAGCTAGCATCCCGCTTTCACGTCGCACCTTCCTTCGGAAGGCACTGCTCCTGCTCAAGCGGTCGCCC
>CAYYOS010000058.1:0-1951 GCA_964473355.1 uncultured Burkholderiales bacterium
AGCATCGAGGAATCGGTTTACCTGGCTGATCGCACTGTTGTCATGACCTACCGGCCCGGCAAGATTAAAAAAGAAATTTACATAGACTTACCGCGGTTACGCGATCCCAGTTCAGCGGATTTTAATGCCTTAAAAAAAGAATTATCCCAACTGGTAATGGAGGAACAGCAGCGTCATGCCGAAGCGGAAAGCCGCGTTTCATAGCTAGGGCGCTAAGTAACCTAGCTCATACAATCAGGTAAACAGCGCTCCATGGAAAGATTTATCCGCGCTTTACGGCATCGCAATTTCCGCGTGTATTTTTCCGGACAAGTTGTATCCCTTATAGGCACCTGGACCCAACAAGTCGCGATGGCGTGGTTGGTTTACCGCATGACGGGTTCCGCATTGCTATTGGGACTCATCGGTTTTGCCGGGCAAATCCCTATCCTTATCTTCGCGCCCTTTGGGGGGCTGTGGTCAGATCGTTTTAATCGCCGTAGTTTGCTTATAGTGACTCAAACGCTGGCGATGGTGCAGGCATTTCTTCTAGCCGCATTGGTGTTTAGCGGGTGGGTTCAGGTATGGCATTTAATTCTAATGGCCATTTCTTTGGGCGTAATTCATGCTTTGGATGCGCCGGCTCGGCAAGCAATCGTGGTGCAATTGGTAGCGGATCGAAATGATCTTTCTAACGCCATAGCGCTTAATTCTTTTGCCATCAACTCCGCTCGGTTAATCGGGCCCACTTTCGCCGGGGTGCTGGTGACTCTTTTCGGTGAAGCTATATGTTTTCTTTTAAATGGGTTTTCGTACCTCGCTGTGTTAGTGGCGTTACACATGATGCGTATTCAGGATACCCCTCGACAGCGCCATACCTTAATCGATGGTTTTAAGCAGGGCGTGGCTTACGCCTATCGCTTTCCGCCGGTACGCACGCTTCTAATTTTAGTTGCAACGATAAGTTTCACCATTACGCCGTATGTAGTTTTAATGCCCATATATGCGAAGCACACGTTTAACGGAAACGCGCAAACGCTGGGCTGGTTGTTAGCCAGCGCCGGTCTAGGCGCGTTATTGGCCACCATTTATTTGGCCTCTCGGCGGACGATTATCGGTTTAGGAAATGTGATTATCGGCGGCGCACTCGCCGCCGGAGTAGGGCTCATGATCTTTGCTTATAGTGAGATTTTCTGGGTATCCGTGCCGGCCCTAGTTATGTTGGGATTCGGTGTTATCTCCGTCGCCGCTTCCTCAAATATCGTCATTCAAACTATCGTTCCAGACGCGCTGCGGGGGCGGGTAATGTCACTTTACACGATGTCTTTCCTCGGCGTGGCGCCCTTGGGCGCGCTTGTAGCGGGGGCCTTGGCGAATTACGTTGGCGCGCCCGCCACTTTATTTGCTGGCGGTATGGTCACCACGGTTGCGGCTTACTTTTTTGCGAGGCAGTTGCCTGGGTTGCGCAAGCTAGTTCGCCCTATTTATATAGAGCAGGGGATTTTAAATGAAACGGAATAGCGGCAACGCTTCTTAATGTCGGCCCCAACGCGAAGCTACTGGGGCCGAGCGATTCAGCCATCCACGTTTGATTAACTAACGCTATGCGGTTGGGCCTTTTTCTTTTCTGCCGTATTCGCAGCGGACAAAACCTTAATTCTCTCAGACTCGGAGGCCGATTGAAGCTCAGTTTTGCGTTCATGCATGGTTTTCCCCAGGGCTTCTAAATCAAGCTTGGAATTTCTAACCTTGGGGAACATTTCGTCCTGCTCTTCTTTGACGTGGTGCTCGATATATTCACCCAACACCTTCACCTTGGCGTCATACATAGAGTTATTGGATCGCATTTCTAGTAGCTGAAGAATGAGATCTTTTGCACCGGCATGCTCAACGTCCGCTTCGTTGATAAGATCTTCGTCGTGGATGGCTTTGCGCGCAGCGGCTATATCGTCTTCCGCATCGATTATCGTGG
>CAYYOS010000058.1:1961-14597 GCA_964473355.1 uncultured Burkholderiales bacterium
CAGATTTCTTCCTCAACCGCCATATGGATAGTTAGCTCAGTAATAATCTCTTTCGCTACGGAAGATTTTTTGCCCTCACTGTCTTTCTCCACTAGTTTTTCGTATTCTTTAAAAAGCCTTGCAACTTTTTCGTGGTCGTCGGTAAGTAGAGAAATGGCGTTTTCCGCACGTGGCTTAGGGCCACCTTTTGTTTGATCTTTGTTCATGGTTTTACTCCCACTGTGGATTAAAAATATACGTACATGATTGGAGAGCTCGAATAAGCTTTAGTTCGTAAAAGACAGCGCGCGATTTATGCGATGTGAATCGGGCGATGCTATACTAACTATTCCATTCAACACGCGGCACCAGGAGGTAAATAGCATGCCACATACCGGCTCAGGGGAAGGAAGCTGTCTCTGCGGCGCTGTTCGCGTCACAGCAAAAAACAAGACCAATAGTGTGAGTGCGTGTCATTGTAAAATATGCACAAAGTGGGGAGGCGGACCTCTCTTAGGAGTCGATTGTGGCAGCGACGTATCTTTTGAGGGGAAGGAAAATATATCAGTTTTTAATTCTTCCGCGTGGGCGGAGCGGGCCTTCTGCAAAAAGTGCGGGACCCACCTTTTTTACAGGCTTAAGGAAAATAATCAATATTTCATGCCGATCGGCCTTTTTGATGACCGCAAAGACGTTGTTTTCGATCACCAAATATTTATCGAAGAGAAACCTTCGTTTTATAGCTTCGCAAACGAAACAAAGAACATGACGGGTGAGGAGGTCTTCGCCCAATTTGCGCCAAAATGATGGCGAGTTGGACTCGTGTGCCCACTCTTTTTGCAGGTAGCAGTTTGACATTTGGGATGAGGTAACTATGCAAGCATGGCTGGTACCGTATGCACCCGCCATTATTTCTTTCGGCGCAATCGCAGGATTGTTGCTAATCCAGTTGGTAATAGCCGATCTCGCAGCTATTAAAGTCCGTCACCTCCCGGGCGCGCCGATTGAGGCTAACCACGGTAACTTTCTTTTTCGTTCAGCTCGCGCTTACGCTAACACCAACGAGACTATTGCGGCATTCATTCTTCTCGCGCTCTTCGGTATCCTGTCAGGCGCTTCTTCCGAATGGCTCAACATATTTGCGTGGGTTTACGTCGGTGCACGCCTCGCCCACATGATTTGCTATTACCTAAATCTAAAATTACTGCGGTCCATTGTTTTCGGTGTTGGTGTGGTGGCGCTGTTCAGTATGCTTGTAGTTGGAATCAGGGCGTGGTTTTAAAATTCCTATCCTCGCTAAAAACGACACCATCCTCATAACGTCGTTCCTGCGGAACGGGAATCCCGGTGGTTAAATATTTCTGCGTAGAGGCCCAAGCTTAGGTGTTCTATCCCCCCGTTTCACCGGGTGTTCTTTTACGTTCTGGATTCCCGCCTCCGCCGGAATGACGGGATTTTTGCGGGTTAGTCGGCTGTGAGGGCATGGCTATGCTCCTTGTCTCATGATTGATCGCATAATGAAAAACCGGCTATCTTTAGACCAAGTCCTAGCCAAACTAAATCGGCTAGCCAGGGCCGAGATTGTAGAGACGAAAGAACGGAAGTTCGGAATTACTGCGAACAACGCTCTCGGCATTTATCAAAAAGACATCAAAACTATTGCAAAGGGAATGGGTTTTGACGACGATCTGGCCGTTCGTCTATTTGACACGGGGATCTATGAGGCTCGGCTTTTGTGCAGCAAAGTATATGACCCGCTCAATCTAACCCACGTCCTAATGGAGGCGTGGGTAAAAACGTTTGAGAATTGGGAGATTTGCGACTCATTTTGCATGGGCCTCTTCTCTCGTAGTAAATTCGCCCTACCTAAGGCATTAGAATGGTCCAAAAGAGATGCGGAGTTTGAAAAAAGGGCGGGGTTCGTAATTATGGCCGCTTATGGATTGACGAATAAGGAAGCCGAGAATGACGTTTTCCAACAATTTTTTCCGGTAATGGTGCGAGAAGCCAAGGATGAACGGAAATACGTCAGCAAAGCCATTAATTGGGCCTTGCGACAAATCGGTAAACGCAACCCTGATCTGCGTGCGGAAGCAATAAAAACTGCTAAACGAATATCGCGCGTCGAGCATAGGTCGGCTCAATGGATAGCAAATGACGCCTTAAAGGAACTAGTAAACCCCAACACTAAAATCCTAAATTATCCGAAGAGGTTGTACGGTAAGCCCGATTCCGAATAATACGGGGGCCATTAGTCTCAGTCTCAACTAGTTTCTACCAGCCTTAAATTTATTTCACTATTGACATTTAGTTTTAACTAGAACTATAATAGTTTTAATTAGGACTAAAGTTAACCATCATGAGTACCAGACCGTTCTTTCCCAGCGTGCGTGAACTGGCTAAATGTTATCAAGCCTTTGAAGTGTATTCAGCCGCACACATTCGATCCCTGGGCTTAACCCCGGCGCAGTTTGATGTCATTGCCACACTCGGCAATACGCCGGGAATGCCTACACGAGAATTGGGTGAAAAAACTTTAATTACCAAGGGCACACTGACAGGCGTAGTGGATAGGCTAGAATCGAAGCGCCTTGTGCGCCGGTTGGCTAGCCAGAGTGATGGGCGCAGTCAGATTGTACAGTTGACTAAGAAAGGCGAGGCCTTGTTTGCAAAAGTATTTCCCGCCCATGCGGACTACATGGCGCAAGCGTTTAGTGATTTTACGGAAGCTGACTATAAGAAAGCTGAGGCGGTGTTAAGAAAGCTGCGCGCGGCTTTTACTAGGAGCGGAGAACAATAATGAACGCCAACTTGGTGCGCTACACCAGCCCCGCCATCGCATTTCATTGGCTAATCGCACTATTAATTTTCGCAACCTTCCCGCTTGGTTTATATATGCAGGATTTACCCTTATCTCCGGATAAACTCAAGCTTTATAGCTGGCACAAATGGATAGGTATCACCATTTTTATGTTGGCGAGCCTGCGTTTACTTTGGCGCGCAAGCCATAAACCGCCCCCGTTGATCGAAGCCATGCCCCGCTGGCAAAAGATTTCTAGCCAACTCGTGCATATACTGTTGTACGCCTTAATTTTTGCTATCCCGATATCCGGCTGGCTGATGAGTTCCGCAAAAGGTTTTCAAACCATTTGGTTTGGCGTGATTCCGTTGCCTGATCTGGTCGGCAAGGATAAGGCCTTAGGCGAGGTTTTAACGGAGGTACATAAAGTTTTGAACTTCACTATGCTAGCCCTGGTCTTCCTCCACGTAGCGGCGGCGCTGAAACACCACTGGATCGATCGGGATGCAACGCTACGCCGCATGTTGCCATCTGGAAAAGGAATTTAAGAATGAGAATCACGTACTGTTTGGTGTTGCCCGTTGCGTTCGTCTTCTTTGCTGGGAGTGCTAATGCTGTGGAATATAACCAAGTGCTTCCCGAAAAAAGCACCCTGCGCTTTAACTACAAACAAATGGGCATACCCATGGAGGGTAAGTTTTCGAAGTTTACTGCGCGCATGGTTTTTGATCCCGCTAAACTCAACAGTGCGCAAGCTCAATTCGATGTAGATTTGGCGAGCCTAGATACCGGCGTTGCCGAGGCGGACGAAGAAGTAAAGGGTAAGCAGTGGTTTAACGTAAAAACATTTCCTACTGCCCGCTTTGTTTCTTCCGGCGTGAAATCGCTGGGCGGCAACCGCTATGAAGCCTTGGGAAAACTTTCGATCAAAGGCCGCGACCTTAACGTTTCCGCTCCCTTTACTTTTAAACCGGAGGGACAAACAGGGATTTTCGAAGGCTCGTTTATTATTAAGCGTTTAGATTACGCGATAGGCGAAGGCCCATGGGCGGACGTGAGTGCCGTCGCTAACGAAATCCCAATCAAATTTCACTTAGTAGCTATTGCCGCGCCCGGCAAAAAATAACTTTATGTCACAACCAACCAGGAGCTCATATGAAAAATTTTGTTATTGCCATTGCCGCTTTCATGACCACCGCCGCTTACGCGGTGCCCGAGACCTACAACATCGACACGGGGCATACGCTTCCCCGTTTCGAATATAACCACTTGGGTTTTTCCAACCAAGTCAGTCGTTTCGATAAGACGACCGGTAAGATCACGCTGGATCGTGCCACTAAACAGGGCTCCGTGGATGTGGTCATCGATACGAAGTCGGTTAACACCGGCTCCACTCTTTTTAACTCGCACATACAGGGCGAAGATTTTTTGGATACTGCAAAATATCCCGCCATCACCTTTAAATCAAAAAACTTTAAGTTTGAGGGTGATAAATTGGTCGCCGTGGATGGAGACTTAACCATCAAAGACGTAACTAAGCCCGTTACCCTCACCGTGACGTCATTTAATTGCATGCCGCATCCCATCAATAAAAAAGACGCGTGCGGGGCGAATGCAACGACGAAGATTAAGCGCTCCGACTTTAAGGCCGGCAAACACGCGCCAGCCGTAAGCGATGAAATGACCCTGACAATTCCGATAGAAGCCATCAAGGAATAGGCCTTGTATGATGCGGCGTCGTTCAGTAAACGGCGCCGCCGCTCACTATGTACAAGGATGTAGGTCCACTACCGGGATTGGTATTTCTGGGGTTGAATTTCCCTTTTGGGCAACATCTGGGGTAGTGATGACAAATCCTTGTGCCATGTAATTAATTCCATCTTACCATCCAGGTGTTCAACGATTGCGGTGCAGCTATCTACCCAGTCGCCGCAATTTAAATAGGTGAGCCCGCCAATATCTTTTTGAGCGGCCCAATGTATATGGCCGCAGATCACGCCATCTAACCCGCGTTCGCGCACGTAGTGCATGACAGAATCCTCGAAGTTAAAAATAAAGCTCACGGCGGTTTTTACTTTGCGCTTGGCGTAACCCGCCAGCGACCAATAGCCGGGGCGCTTGAACGTGCGGCGCAACAGGGATAACCAGCCATTTAAATGCACTAAGATGTCGTAGGCCTTGTCTCCCAGCACGGCCACCCATTTGTGGTGGCGGGTGACTTGATCAAAGGCGTCACCGTGAATCAATAAGTAACGACGTCCATCAGCCGCAGTGTGAATGTATTCCTGTTCGAGGTGGATATCCCCAAACGAGGTTCCGACGTATTCACGCAATGCTTCATCATGATTGCCGGGAATAAAAAAAACTTTGTCACCATGCCGGGCGCGACGCAGAACTTTTTGCACAAAGGTGTTTTGATCCTGAGTCCAAACTATGCCGCCACGCTTCATGGACCAAAAATCTACGATATCTCCCAATAAAAAAAGATATTCGGATTGATAACATTTTAGAAAATCAAGCAAGCGTTTTGCCTGGCAAGCACGTGTGCCGAGATGAATATCAGATAAGAAAATGGCTCTAACCTGCAACATGAGTAGAGGCAAGCTCTAAGTAAAGTAAATGCAGTTTTTCCGCCATGGTATCAGCCCCCCACACACGTGCGCATTGCGGCGCTTCCGAAGCTAAGCGGGCGCGTAACTTAGGATTATTTAATAGCATAACAACGGCGTCTGAAAATCCTTGCAGATCATCAGGCGCCACGACTGCACCGCACTTCGGAGCCAAGATGTCGCGCGTACCCATCACCGCCGTAGATACCACCGGCACGCCAAGCGCCATTGCTTCCAACAGAACCAGGCCTTGGGTCTCTGTGCGCGAAGCAAACACAAAAGCATCCGCGGCGCTATAGCAATTTCGGAGCGCGCCGTTGCGATTCAAATAGCCGATAAATTTTGTAGCTTCTTGCATACCTAATTCATTGGCGAGTTGTTGCAGTTTTGGCACAGCCGGCCCTTCGCCAGCGATAACAAATAAGAGTTCTGGGATCTTATTTCTGGCTAAATTTATGGCGCGTAGCAAAAACTCTAGATTTTTTTCAAACGCCACTCGGCCTAGAAAAAGGACCATAGGCCTTCCCGCCGCGATACCATGCTGCGCGCGAAATTGTGCACCGTCTCCAGGCTTAAATTGCGCCAGGGGAATCCCAGTAGGAATACGATGAATAGGCGTGGTAACGCCATACGCACGCAACCTTTCTTCCATCGCAGTAGACGGAACAATGACTGCATCAACGCCATTGCATTGGGTACGGGAAAAGCGTCTCGCCAATGCTTGCATCCAACGGGACGGCACGAAAGGAATGTAGTGATACAAATATTCCTCGAAAAAAGTATGGTAGGTAACGACGCTGGGGACACCCAGCTGCTTGGCTATTGTTATGCCAGCGTAATAAGCCACAAAGGGTGTTTGGATGTGAACTAAATCAATCTTATAGTTTTTCAGTACGTTCGATAGCTCCATGGCGCGCCCATAGCGCATCATGCGATCTTCCGGATCAAATAAAATCGAGCGGGAAGGGATCCGGGTGATATCGTTTTCAGCAGTATGCTCACCATATGCAGGCGCCACCAAAAAAATCCGCACCCCGCGTGCAGCGAGCGCTAAGCGAAAGGTTTCTATGGATGTAGATACACCATTAATCCGAGGGAAATATACATCCGAGAACATTAAAATATTCATTATTGTTTTACGACTACTTCAACTAGGTTGAGTCGCCGGGAGCCTAGCATAAATTAATGACGAATGTGTGACGGCAGGCGAAGCAAACAACCGCCAGCTTTGCTCTGACCATTCAGCCCCCCGTTCGATCTGCTGGGTTCACAGCTTATCCAAAGACGTACTTCCGTTCCAGTCTGGCGCAGGGGGATTGCGGCGATAGAACTCGATGCGATCGAGCAAGAGTCTGGCAATTGTGTCGTGTGGATATTGACTGAGAAGTCTCCGGCATTCAGTATCCGCCTCCTGCCATTCCCGCCGCAAGTAATGCGACAGCGCTTGGTCGCTAAGTCCCGCGAGCTCTTTGTCGTCGCAAAAGGTGTATATCTCCATCGGTTGCGTCTTGCCCTGGACGATGACGCGATCCACTCGGCGCAAGGACATCTTTTCCTTCACCTGGGCGGCGGTGTCTCCGCTGATCAATACGTCAGTACGGTAGTGCTTGTTGACACCTTCCAAACGTGACGCAAAATTGACGGCGTCGCCCACCGCGGTGTAGTCGAACCGATCCGATGAGCCCATATTACCGACGACCGCGGCGCCGGAGTGGATTCCAATTCTCATATGCAGTTGTGGCATGTTTTTTTCGACGAGCCGCTCGCGTAATCGTAACATCTCGGCTTGCATGGCTTGTGCCGCTTGACAAGCATGGCGTGCTTGATCCGCGTCTGGTAAGGGCGCGCCCCAGAAAGCCATGATGGCGTCACCGATGAATTTATCCACCGTCCCTCCGTGATCGAGCACGATACGCGCCATGATAGTGAGGAATTCGTTGAGCAGCGAAGCCACTACCTCCGGTTTCATCTGTTCCGAAATACTAGTGAATCCGACCAAGTCGGTAAACATGAGGGTAATATCCCGGCGCACACCCCCGAGCACCAGGCGTTCTGGATGCTCGGTCATTTCTTTAACGATCTCGGGCGCGACGTAATGGCGGAATGCTCGTTCCGTCTGCTTGCGCTGTCGGCGTTCGCGAAGATATCCCGTGCCGACTTGAGTTATGTACATGCCGGCAACAGCCAGCAACGCCGCAACTGAGGGCAACCAAATATCATGTGCGGCAAATAGCCAAACCGTGAGTCCCACGATTGCAACTATCAGGGCAACTGCCAATAACGTACTGCGTAACGCTTGCCATTCCTTGACGCCGAATGCCGTCAGCATCACGGCAATTCCAATTAGAATAATTTGAAGAAAAAGAGGGGCCTCGCGTATGGCGCGCTTGGAAAGTGCGTTTGCGATCATGGTGGCCTGAATTTCGACCCCCGGCGTTATTAAGCGGGTAACGCCAGAATAGGGCGTTGCGAACGCGTCTGATTGCTTGGCGCCCGGCCCCAGCGAAAGTTTGACGTCGTTACCAACAAGCACGATCTTGTTCTTAAATAGACCCGGCCGAAGAAACTTGTCGGGTTCGCTCGCTTGATAGTACGAGACATACTGAAAAACATGATCCGATCCAAGATAGCGCATCATGTTGCCCCGTGGTTGCAGGCCGTCATCGGTATGCTTAAAGGGTATGCCGAAGTAGGCGCGAACGACTTCGCGCCAGAAGGCATTCTGTTGTAAGGGAATATTGCGCACCACCAGATCCTGATCGAAGCTAATGGTTGCGATACCGACCCGGGCTCCTGCCTCGCGCAGCAGAGGGAGCGGCTCGATCTCTCTTACTTGCTCATACTGCGCTGCATTTTGATAGGCGAATTCCGAAGCCAGCACAATATTGCCGGCTTGCTTGATCGCTTCGGCAAAACGCGTGTCGTCTTCAATCGTCGACGGTTCCGCGAACAACACGTCGAAAGCAATCACTTTGGCTCCCGCTGCCTTTAGCGTATCCACCAGATGAGCATGTAGCTTGCGTGGCCAAGGCCATTGCTGGTTCAGTTCGGCGAACGAAGGCTCGTCGATGCCGACTATGATGATGGGTGCGTCTATTCTGTTTGGCGTGGTTGCCACAGTAAGCAGATCAAAACCCAACAGCTCCGCTCGGCGGCCGAGGGCCGTTTGCGAGAATAACGCAAGCGCTATCCAAACGAGTAACGCTAGGACCAGTAGCCGTATAATGCGGTGTGTAGTAATAACAATAAGATCCTAGAAACGAATACTAACTTCCGTAGTAAATTGCGTAGGCTGATTCTTATCAAAAGCGTTATCGGCCGATATGCGGAACAACCAGCGCTTGTCCTGAGATTGCCAATACAAGTCAAAAGCGCCATCCAAACCGGCTTTCAGCACTTCCGTATTGGCTTCATTCTTGAATCGTTGGGAGCGGTGGACCAATCGGCTAATGAAGTACCAGCCGGAAGGCGCTACCCAGGTAGCCCCTACTGCGGCCGCGTGCTGCTGCAAGTAAGGCAGCTTGTTACCGGGGAAGAGGGCCCCTGTGTTCTGCGATGACGTATGGATATACCGGGCGAAAACACCCCACTCTGGCGTTAGCAAGTGGTTGACCGCGACCCCTGCAGTTCTCACGCGGCCGGCTTCATAATCGGGCGACAACTCAAATTCCAGCAGGTCGCCTTTGGCTAACGAACCAAGTTCACGCGAACTCAACCGGTTGAGGGTTTCGATATCGCTCACTGCGAAGGGGTTTTGTGAGAACGGTTGGTGTTTTATTTTTTTTTGATCCACATGGCCGGTGAAAAAAGTCGTGGGCGAATATTCCCATTCGATTTGCCCGCGGAGCCGAGCGATTTCACCGCCACGTTGGGTCAAGCGGTCATCCAGTGGTATGCCGACTGTAGCGACGGGGCCAAGCGAACTTAATTGCGCGGGGCGCAACCATTTCTGATAGGCAAGCCGAACCAAAGCGCTGTCGGCAAATTGATACGCCAACCCCAGCCGTGGATAAATTTTGCTGTGCGAAAATGATTCGGTCTTAGAGTCTATGAGTGACGGTTCTAGAATCCCAGAAAAGAACGGGAGCGTGGAATAATTGGCAGCCCGCCGATGCCGCTGATAAAAAAGGTCGCCCTGTAGCAACAGCTTCGGGGTAACTCGCCATCGATCCGAGAAGTAGACGTCGAGACTTGTTTCTCGGTAGTCAAAGTCTGAAAATCTTAGCAAGTCGGGGTAGGGGAGTGAAAAGAAATACGATTTTGTTCCTCGGTTCGCGCGCTCGGCGCCCCAGGTGATCTCGTGGGCCTCGTTCAGAGCAAAAGTGTGGCGCAGCGCGTATTCCGGCTGACGAACTTTAACTTGCGATGCTACGGGCGCCTCCTCGGGGGCACCCACATACAGAATTCCTGCGGAGTCTTCGGCTGAAGTGAAGCGTGCGGTTTTAAACCAGATCTGGGATTGCGGAGACAGCTTAAAGTGTAAACCGAGGTCAACATTCGTCGTTTTACGGTCGGTTTGTAGATCCGCTGCATCGCCGGAAAAATCACCCAGGAAGGTGGATTTATCCGTATTTTTATTGGCGAAAACGAACATGCCAATGTCTTGTCTCGGCATCAAGCCGAGAGCGACGGTACTGTAGGTCAGATCGCTAGGGCCCGTATTCAATTTTAATTTGAATTGCTCTTGATTAAGAAAGTAGGCAAACGGTAGGGCGCTGTTCTCGAGTCCGTTGACCTGCACGAATGGAGATCCCCCGTGAAATAATCCTGAGGCCGATGAGTACCGCATCGATCCGGTAAAATAAGTACCTGGTTTTTGTAGCAAGGTTTGATTGCGGTTGCTGTTTCCGAAGGCCATAGGGTCGGCCAGGAAACCCTGAAATAGTTCGGAGTTTTTAGTAAACAGCCCTCGATAGCGATCCGCCAAAAACAAATGGCTACCCGCCCAGAAGGGATTGAAGGATTCTTGCGCATAGTTTTGCGCCCACTCTTCCATGCCAATAAAGGCGAAGGCTTGCCCAAGGTTAGTAGTGCCGCGCTGATTGCTGGCAATCTGGTTCAGCGATTTCAGGTTGGGCATGAGTTTCAACGCCGTACGCGCCGCGGCTATGGCATCGCTCGGGCGCAGGAGGTCATTGTAGATTATGCTCATCATAAAGTGCGGCAACGGATCTTTGTCGTCGAGTCGACTGGCCTGTGTGAGCTCTTCCAAAGCGGCCTCGGTACGGCCCATTTGATAGTAGGCTACCGCCGTATAGACATGGACCCGCGCATAGCCCGGATCCATCAGGCTACCACGTAAAAATAAATTCAGCGCCGCCTCAGTATTACCGCGCTTGAGTTCGAGCAACCCGAGGCCGGTTAGTGCCACGTAGTCGTCTGGTTTCCTCGCCAGCGCGGTGCTATACGCACTGCGCGCCGCCGCAAAATTGTTTGCAAAGGTTTCTAAGGTACCGAGTTCTCCTTGGTAGCCTAGGCCGTGCGGATTAAGTTCGATTGCTCTGAGTAGGTTAGTGCGCCCTGGGCGCACTTCCTCTTTTTCCGTATTGATGCGACCTCTACCGAACCAACCCCGGTCATCCGCGGGCTTGAGTGCGATGGCCTCGTCGAAGGCGCGGCTTGCGCCACGTCCATCGCCTTCGATACGCGCCAATTCACCAGAGGCGAGTCGTGCCTCGTAAGAATAAGCATCGCGTTGCAGCGCCTGATTGATGTGCTCGCGACTTTTTCCACGTTCGTCGGCGGCCAAATGCACCTGCGCCAACGCGCCATAAAGTCGTGCATCGTCCGGGAAACGATCAAGACCTTGCTTCAGATAAGCGATGGCTTTGTTGAGTTCCCCTGAATATAACGAGAGATCCGCCAGTACCAGGTAGGAAGCCGGTTGCGATATTTTTCCCCCGCGGATTAGTGCCGTCAAGTCACTGACGGCCCGCACGAGATCCTCGGTTAGAATTGCTAACGCGATTTGCCCCAGCGCTAGCAGCTCGGAATCGCGCGCAGAGTTAGTGGCGGCTTTCGCGAAGCGGGCTTGGGCCTCCTCTGTTTTTCCACGATACAATGCGGCATACCCTGCGCCTAAATTAGCTGAGGCGTCATCCGGCGCGCGGGTCAGTACCTCTCTGAAGGTTGCTTCTGCTTCAGTCCAACGGCCAAGATCCGCCAAGATGCGTCCCCGCTCACTGAGATTATTGGATTTTTCTAATGCCAGCGGAAGTTCGGAAAGATTTCGGCCGGACAGAGAAACATGGCGCAATGGTTCCACCGCAAAAGCCGCGACCCACTGCACGCGGTCTCTGGGACGGACAAGTATCAATTTAGTAGGCGCCTTGCCGATTACGGCCTCGGCTGACTCGTTCTGGCGGACGATGACCCGCCCGAAATCATTGAAGAAATCGATCTCGCCGCTGAGCACGGTAATGAGAGTGCGACCGCTCTCATCCACCTCAATATCCCAGTCCGTGCCACGGATGGCGGCAGTGGCCGAAGGCGTTTCCATGTACAATTTGTGTGGAAGCGTTTTAGTCTGTGTCCATGCGCGCCCGATATTCAGGTGTAACCGGGTTTGGGTCGTAGCGTCCTTAATTTGGAGAATGGTTTTTTCGTTCAGCCTAACCTGGGTGCGGTCGCGGAAAAGAAGTCCCATACGGCTAAACTCGCCGGTACGTACGAAATAGCCGGAAAAAAGAGACTGTTCTGCCTTGGCAGGCGACCAATCCTTCGGCGTTGCTTCCTTAAATTGCGCCGTACCTTGGGTGCTGATGATATTTGCCGCGGGGTCTTCCGCCGCCGCTGGCATACAAACTAAGGCGATTAAAGAAAAAAAGCCAACATTGTAATAATAAGTACGCATTCCCTCCCCTTCATGATTTTCGACTTTTGAAGTAAATCAAAAATACGTCTCTTTTAGGGTAAAGCGTACCATAGAACAAATGCAAATAAATCAAAGCCGTTAAGGATAAACGACGAATAGCCGCCCGTAGATGACTAAGTCGCCCCGGGGCCCCAGGGCGATAGCGCGGCAAGTTTATTTAACGGTTACTTTAAGCCAGAAGAGTCGCTGAGGAGTCTGACCAACGAGTCAGGATGTTTGTACGCGATTTAAGCAAGGCCTACTTTCTTTTGTCTGGCCGCCAGAGCAGCGACTCCCCAGAGCACAAGAAGTATCGTTGAAGGCTCCGGCACGGCCCGGATTTGCCCGCGAATCTCGCCGCCCGGAAAAACAGTGGAATGCACATTGAAATAAAA
>CAYYOS010000059.1:0-14299 GCA_964473355.1 uncultured Burkholderiales bacterium
AAAAGCGCAAAACGTCGACTACGCCGAGTGTCGAATGATCCCCGCCGCGACCTTTGGCTATATCATGGAATAAACCCGCAAAGTACAAAACCTCAGGACGCTCGAATTCATCAATTATCTGACTGCATAAAGGGTATTCGTGGCGAAATTCAGCGACTGTAAAACGCCGTAAATTCCGTATAACGAATAAAATATGCTCATCGACGGTGTAAACGTGAAATAGGTCATGCTGCATTTTGCCGACTATGCGCCCGAACGCGGGTAGGTAGCGCCCCAAAATGCCATATTGATTCATGAGTCGCAAAGTGTGGGTCAAGCCTTGTGCGGCGCGAAATATTTCCAAAAAAAGTTGGCGGTTAACGAGATCTTTGCGGAATTCCTTGCCTATCAAGTCGTGGGCCCGCCATAAAGCACGCAGTGTTCCAGCGCTAAACCCGGTAATCTGGTTATGACTTTGCGGGATTAAAAAACAGGAAAATATTGCCCGTGGATTTTTATTGAAAACCTGATCGCTGGTTAGCTCTAGCAATCCCGAACGAATTTGAAAATCGTCATTTAACTGAATGGCTTTTTTTTCATGGGTTGGCAAAATGCTACCGCGGAAATGCTGTAATAAAATCCCATTTAGCACGCTTATTATTTTTGCGCTGCGATAGTAGCGTTGCATAATTTGCTCACTTTTTTCGTGGGGAGTAGCGCCTTCCAGACCCCACGCCTCAGCAAGACTGGTTTGGTAATCAAACAACAGACGATCTTCGCGTCGTCTAGCTAAATAATGGAGTCGGATACGCAGATTTTCAAGAAAACGTTCGTTATCGCGAAGCTTGCTCGCCTCGGACGCGCTAACTTGATGGTTTTTTAATAAAGCTTGCCAATTATTACCTAAGCCTGCAGCTTGACTAATCCACAAGATGTTTTGCAGATCTCGCAGGCCGCCAGGGCTTTCTTTTATATTGGGCTCCAAATTGTAAGCGCTATCGTTATAACGCAAATGCCTTAGGTGTTGTTCCCGTTCCTTTGCGAGAAAAAAAGTTTGAACATCTATATTGGCCCGGAAGCGGGTATAAAAATCTTGGCAGAGTGTGGTGTCTCCAAGTAAATATCTGCCTTCCAACAAGTTGGTTTGCACGGAAATATCCTGTGCCGCCAGTTCAAGCGATTGTGCAGCGGTGCGCACGCTATGCCCCACTTCCAGCCCCGCATCCCACAGCAATCCAATCAATTGTTCAATTTGCTCAAGTAAAGCAGGGTCGGGGTCGGGTGCGACAAGAATAAATAAATCGATATCGGAATAAGGGTAGAGCTCACCGCGTCCATATCCGCCCACGGCTATCAAAGTGGGCTGGGTGGACCAGGTGCAACTTCCCCAGATGGCCGCAAGCAGTTGATCAACGAGCAGACAATGCCTGCGCAACAAGAACCGGGCATTACCGTGGGCGAGATAGTGCGCTTCTAATTCAGCGCGGCCCTTTTTTAGGCGTTGTCGCCAGGTGTCCTGAGCGGACTCGACTTCCCTTGACCGCGCGGGCTTAAGGGAAGGCATGCAAAGCAAGTGATTTCGGTGGCGCGGGACTGCCTGCAGAAACTGTTAGAACCTCAAAACCTTGCTCAGTTACCAACACGGTATGCTCCCACTGTGCGGAAAGACTGTGATCTTTAGTAACGATAGTCCAGCCATCCGCAAGTTGCCGAATATCCCGGCGACCGGCATTGATCATGGGTTCCACCGTAAATATCATCCCTGGAACCAATTTAACCCCGGTGTTGGGGCGCCCATAATGAAGCACCTGCGGCTCCTCATGAAACTGTCGCCCGATGCCATGTCCACAAAATTCCCGGACCACGCTAAATCCGTGTCCCTCTGCGTGGCGCTGAATGGCGTGCCCCACATCGCCTAAATAGGCGTCCGGTTTTATCTGGGTAATACCCAGCCACATGCATTCGAATGTGGTTTCGCACAAGCGCCGAGCTTGAATGGAAGGCTCTCCAAGATAAAACATACGGCTGGTGTCCCCATGGAAACCATCCTTAATTACCGTGACATCAATATTAATAATATCGCCGGCCGCAAGCTTTTTATCACCCGGTACGCCGTGGCAAATTTGGTGATTCACGGAGGTACAAATGGCTTTAGGGTAGGGGGTGTGTCCGGGTGGCGCGTAATTTAGCGGCGCCGGCGTTGTCCCTTGGACGTCTATCATATACCGATGGCATAAGCGATCCAATTCGCCGGTAGTAATGCCGGGTTTCACAAAGGGCTGAATGTAATCCAATACTTCGCTGCCAAGCTTCCCGGCAACGCGCATTTTCTCTATCTCTTCAGGGGATTTAATCGTGACTGACATAGGATGCATAAGCAAAACTAGATTTTATGCTACTCAGCGCCAAAGCGCTAACCCTGAGCCGCGGGCTGCATAAACTCCAACCCGGCGGATCGCTAGGCTCATTTGAAAAATGTTTCAATTCGCGTTATAATACGCGGTTTTTAAAATCAGATTAATTCTTGATCTGCCTTGCCTTACTGCATCCGCATAGCAGAAGGCTTTACCCATAAGGAGTAGTTAATGCGTCATTATGAGATCGTTTTTATTGTTCATCCTGATCAGAGTGAACAAGTCCCCGGCATGGTTGAGCGCTACCGCACCTTGGTTACCTCGAAAAAAGGTCGCATGCACCGGCTCGAGGATTGGGGCCGCCGCCAGCTAGCTTACCCTATTCAAAAAATTCACAAAGCGCATTATATTCTTATGAATATAGAGTGCGATAAAGAAACCCTGCAGGAATTAGAACACGCGTTTAAATTTAATGACGCTGTGTTGCGGCATTTGACGGTGGTCATGAAAGCGGCGGCCCTAACGCCCTCTCCCATGATGAAAGAGGAAAAGTCGAAATCGCTGTTAGATGGTGCCGAACCGTCCTCATCAACCCCTTCCACTCCGGTGAGTGAGGTTAAGCCGACCGACACCGTTGCGCAAGAAGCAAACGTCGCTGTTTGAACCGATTGGTGATAACAGGTGAAATTATAGCTATGGACGTGCTACGTTTTTCTCCTGCCAATACCCCCTTACTTAATTTAAGGCTCGGCCATCACTCGGAGCAAACGGAAGCGGGCATCAAACGCATCGTGCGATGCGAAGTTAGCGTGGTTGTAGCAGGCCAGTTGGCTCTCGACACAGCAAAATTTAAAGCTGGCAGCAGGATAAAAGTACAAGGATTTCTGGAACGCAAAAGCCAGAATAGTTCTCAACTATTAATACATGGGACGAAAATTGAAACCTCAAGCTAAACCTAAAACGAACAACATGAATCGGCAAATGTTTCGGCGTAAGAAATATTGCCGTTTCACTGCTGAGAACATCGAACAAGTGGATTATAAGGATGTGGAATTGTTGCGGGATTTTATTTCCGAAAATGGCAAGATTATTCCGCAGCGGATTACCGGCACTAAATCCAAATTTCAACGGCAACTTAGCGCCGCAATCAAGCGCGCCCGTTTCTTAGCGCTTTTGCATTACACCGATAAGCACTAGAGGAGCAGTCATGCAAGTAATTTTGATGGAAAAAATAGCAAAACTCGGCCAATTGGGCGACGTTGTTAAGGTTAAGCAAGGCTATGGCCGCAACTATTTAATCCCGCAGGGAAAAGCCAAGCGCGCAACCGAATCAAATATCGCGGAATTTGAAGCTAAACGTGCAGAGCTAGAAAAGCATCAAGGCGAGGTCTTGGCCGAAGCGCGTACGCGCGCGGAGAAACTGGAAGGATTTATAGTCCAGATTACCGAAAAGGCCGGCGAAGACGGGCGGCTATTTGGTTCGGTCGGCACGATTGATATCGCAGAAGCATTAAAGGCGCAAGGTTTTGAAGTAAATAGATCAGAAATCCGCATGCCGGCCGGTCCCTTAAAACAAATCGGTGATTTCCCCTTGGAGATTGCCTTGCACGCGGATGTAAAAGCAACCATTACAGTTTCAGTTTTAGGTGCCACTTAATTTTGCTTTTGTTTAAGGCCTAAGCTCGGCGCAAAGCCCACTCATTGCCGGATATAGGTTCCGGCTACCCGGCGCGTTGGATAAAATCGCGGCAGTATTAAATAATTTGACGGTGTTTTTGGGACGGGACGAACGCCCTATCGGTTTCTAATAACGCGCTGATGAAATTCAGACATGGATTCATTGGGCAAACGCTTATATAGCGTGTTCTCGTAAGTAAGACTGGTGATGCGATCCTCGTCGTATAAGGGACCACTTAATAACGGATGCACCGGTTTTGCATGTTGTTGACTTCTGCCTCGATTGTAGCGTCCGCTCGAAATCACCGCTTTTTTGTTTTTTTGCGGGGAAGCCTTGGGAAGCCGAGTTAATTCCAACCAACCCAATAGGGGCCTCGCACTAAGTAACTTTAATACCATAAAAACACATGCTCCGTAAGTTGTTTGATGCCCGAAGTATACGGGAGGGTGATGAAGCTTAAATTACAGCTTCATGAAATTTCGAAACGATTTTTGGAGTCCTGAGCTGAGAGCGAGTACATAATCGATGTCGCTGCTTTGCCCACTGCTATTAACAGTAATCGTGGGGCATATTGCGGTGGCATTATACCAGGGTAATAGTCCCGCCAAGTAATATTAACCAAACGGTAACTTTAGAACTGATACTAGCTAGGCGGGAATGTTGAGATTGGAACACAGGCCAGAATGGCGCGCCCTTATAGCGGCAGCAACGCCTAGGGTACATAAGCGACAGTAAGATCTCGCGTATCTACACGTCCGGCATCATCTACCACCCTGACAGTATAATTTCGGGGTGCGGGGGGGTACCACAGTAGAGATTCACCTGGCCGGGTACGGCCCACCAGTGAATTATTCACAAACCAAAATAAGGAACCTACTCCCGCCGATGCATTCGCGCGTAGACTAAGCGCTTCGGGATGCGATACGCGTAAGCTGTATGTCACACTGCGTAGCGGCGCAGTAATTTTGGGGCCGCCGTCGCTCAATTCATTTGCACACTTGACCTCAGGAGGAAGTGCGCGGCGCGGAAGTCCAGCCTCGGAAAAAACCTGCTGAAAATCGCTGGACCACGATTCGTAAATTCGCGAATCCGAATTAGCCGAAGCGTGACAAGTGGCTTTGCCGCTGTGGCGATTTACCCAAAACTGACGATGCATTGTGCTCGTTTTAATGGGTGACTTTCCGGCGATAAACCACGTTTCAGTTTGGATTCCACACAAAGGATCAGGCAGCTCTCCGCTCGTGGCACATACATTCACTTTGCGGAGGTTTTGCGGCGGCCGGGCGCTCGTGACATTTTTTGGCGCGCGCCGAGCACGCAATCCATCCACAATGCGCAAAAATAAGGGTGCGGCCATATCCACGCCGATTAACTGGGGATTACTACTGCCGTCGAAGTTGCCCATCCAAACGATTAATACGTATCGACCAAATACACCGGCAGTCCAGGCGTCACGAAATCCCCACGAAGTGCCCGTTTTCCATGCAATGGTGGGGTGTGCCGGTGCAAATGTGTCTGGGCGGGGATTTTTTTGCAGCATGTCCAACACAACGTACGCCGCTTCTTCGCTTAACAACCGGCGGCTCGCGTTTAATTGCGGGGGCCTGGCACCATAAGATAACGGTTGCCACACACCACCATTGGCTAACATGGCATAAAGTTGTGCCAACTCTTCCATCGTAACTTCGCCGCCACCCAACACCAACGCTAAACCATAGTGCTCGGCGCTTGCCATGCGGTCGATGCCAGCGAGTTTTAAGAAATCGTATAAGTTAGGCTTGGCAAGCTTAGCGGACACAGCCACGGCGGGCACGTTGCGGCTACGTATGAGCGCGTCTTCCGCTGTCACTGGGCCTGAAAAACGGCCATCAAAATTCTCCGGGCTGTACGAACCAAACGCAGTAGGTGCGTCTTTAAGTATTGTTTTCGGATGTAGAAGCCCTTGGTCTAAGGCTAAACCATAAAGAAAAGGTTTAAGCGTGGAGCCGGGTGAGCGCTTTGCGCGCGTACCATTGACCTGACCGTGGATGCCGGAATTAAAATAGTTTGCGGAACCTACTAATGCCTTCACTTGCATCGTGTCCGTATCCAAGAGCAGAGCGCTAGCGTTATTGACGCCGGTTTCTCGTACACCAGCTAGATAATCGCTAATTACGCGTTCCAAAGTTTCTTGCATTTCTAAATCAATGCTGACGCGTTTTTCAAGGTCCGGCTTTGTGCGTTGCAAAGTGGTGCTATCCAGCAGGACGAGGTCCACTACATGCGGGGCATAGAAGGGTAGGCCGCGTCGCGCTTGCACTTGTAGTGGCAATGCTTGATCTCCTGCCCAACGGACATCGTTAGGGTAATGCGCTACCCATTTTTTCCAAAGACGAGTGCGGGCCTGGCGTAGCGGTACGTTGTTAACTTCAGTAACGCGGCGCTGTCGCGGATTTTGGGGAACAACCGCCAACGCTAGCGCTTCGGGCAACGTGAGTTGCGCTGGAAGCTTGCGAAAAAAAATTAAACTCGCCGCGCCGACCCCTTCGACGTTTCCGCCAAAAGGGGCGAGATTAAAATAAGCTTCCAAGATTTCCCGCTTGCTATATCGTATTTCCAACCACAGCGCGGCGAAAATTTGCCTCAGTTTTCCGACGGGATCGCGGCTATCAATTTGATACAGGCGTCGTGCAAGCTGCATTGTTACCGTAGACCCCCCTTGTTTGCGGCGCGTTAAGCTTGCCCAAAAACTCCGCGTCAGCGCCCAGGGGTTAACCCCAGGATGCCAATAAAACCAACGATCTTCATACAGGAGGGTGGCATTTATCAAATGCGGGGAAATGTCGTGCAGTGGTGTTTTTAGGCGATATTGTTCGTCACGCGCCAAACTGAGCCGCAACAGCTCACCTTTTTCAGCATAGACCGCGGTGGACCAAGGTTGCGCGCCTAACAGCGGTTGTTTGGGTGCAAAGCGTATAACAATTATCGCCGCAACCAACACTAAAGCCACGGCGAGAAATCGGTGACCCTGCCTCATATGGTCTATGCAGAGTAAGGCACGTTATTTTTCGAGTGGCTTAATAGTTAATTTGCCGCCGGCAGATCGTGCAAAAATCCTCCGCTCATACATCGCTTCTCCCCAAGCAGGAGGCACGACAAACTCGCCGACATTGGTCGCCCGAACTTTGTAGGTGACTTCGCTATCCGCATAACCAACGTTGCCGTAAAACACCACACGATCTTCGCGAATATCTGCATAATCGATTTGCCAAGAACTGGTGCCGCCTAAACGTTGCCGCCACAAGGGAACATTAGCATCGGTGCTGTCGCCTGGGCTGGTAAGTATCGGCTCGAGGGCACCGGGTAGTAAATCGGCTAGCGCCACTTGCGGAATCTCCCGGCGCTCCGTGCTGCGCACCCGTATGCGTACGGTGAGTTCTTCACCTAGCGTTGCTACGGTAGTCGGCTCGCCCTTGCTATTTAAAAATTCGCGGATGATTTGCATGCCTTGAAATTCTGCGTTTACAGGGACGTTTCGTTCGTAACCGGACTCGGACATCGAATAAAATAGCGGTAGCTCGGCTTTGTTGCTTACCCGAAGTTTGGCAGTGTCAAGTGGCAAGATCGCTTTGGCAAGGGGGTTAAGTGGGCCAAAACTGATGGGCTGATTTTTTCCGGATCGACTGATTGCCGTGGCCTCCACCTTTCCTGAGGAAGCTTGCGCCACGGCGGTGCTATAGGCATCCACCGCCAAAATAACTTCCGATGACGACAAGCTGTGGTACCAACCTTCTCTCACAAACGCGCCAAAACGCTCAAAGGTCTGGGGTGGTAGTTGCTTAAGCTTTGCTGGGAAATGCTTGGCGATTAAGTACAAGACCTTTGCATCGTGTACTAAAGGATCGTAATAATAGTCGCGATAATCATGCCGCAGATTTTTTTCAATACGGTCTACAAAGTCGAGCCAAACGGGTTGTAATAGTTGCTGCGCAACCTTATCCTGCTTCAGCATTTGATAGCTCGCGGCCAGGTAGGCCAAACCCAGATCAGATCGTGCATAATTGTCTGTACCCTGTGGCATAGCATTACGCAAATTAATAAGCGCGGAAGTCGTCACTATTCCCTGACGCGTTAAGATATACGCTGCATAAGCTTGATTACGCCAATTGTATCGATCCGCTGAGCTCTGTTGCACATAGGTTTGCAATTGCACCAGGCTTTTTTGGTACATATCCTCTGGCACCAGTAGCTTGCGCTCACGGGCCTCCAGCAACATATGCGTGGCGTAAACGGAGGGGAATGGCGCGTAGTCATCCGCACTCCAGAGCCCAAAGCCACCACCCGCGCCCTGACGGGACCGCAATATGCTGACTGTGCGCGCGAACGATTTTTTGACCTCCGGGGCTTCTTCACCGGGATTTAATTTGCGGCGAGTGGCTAAAATTTCTGCTAGCTCCGGGCGCGTGGACAAAATCACCATAGGAAAGATTTGGCTGGTAATTTGCTCGGTACAGCCATGCGGATAAGCGGCCAAGTATTGCATTAATCCCGCGGTAAAGCTCCAAGGGGAGCTCGAGAACGCAACCTCCATGTGCTGAAAGTTCGGATAAAACAAGGCTTTCGAGCTTAGTTCACCAGTACCTTGAAACTTCCCGGTTTGTACGAGCGTTACAAATGGCGAGGCGGGGCGCACGCTTAAGGTGTTTTCCAGCCGCGCGGTTTTATCTTTGTATTGGGCCGAAAACACAATGCTTGCCGAGCCGAGGATTGCTTGATCGCCCGCTCGTGCGCGGATTCTAAACTTGGTTGTAGCCTCACTTTTTTCGGTCACCTTAATTTGTTGCTCCGCAGGCCCTACCGTCTCTAATCCCGCCGAGGTTTTCAACTGCATTGTTATAGGGGCATCCTTACCGGAACCTTTCACATTGTTTGCAAGACCTATACCGATTTCCACTTCATCACCGGGGGTTAAGGCCACCGGGACCGTGGGTAGCAAAATTAAATCACCGCGCACCACAACATTATTGGCTTTAGCCGCGACCGAGTCGTCAGTCACCACTACCGCCATGACGCGTAGCGCGCCGTTAAAACTTTCTGGCACGGTGTAGTTTAATTCGGTAGCACCTTTAATATCGATAACGCCAGACCAGAATACCACGGGCTTTTCACCCTTTCGTTTGAAGGGATTGAGGTGTTTACCCAGCGCGCTACTCGCATCCCCGCCCGGCGCCTTGGCTTGCATCAGTTTGCTAAATTCTGGAAGAATGAGGTCAAGTATTTGGTAGCTTGTCACCTCTAATGCGCGTTTCTCAAAAAAGAACTTTAAGGGATCAGGATTTTGATAACGGGCGACTTGCAATATGCCTTCATCTACCGCGAAGACGATAGCTTTCGCAGGTTTTTCTGACTCAACTTTAATTTTGATGGTCTGACCCGGTTTAGCCAAACTGGGGGTGCGTAACACTACCGGTGTGGTACGTTTGGCAAGCGAGGTAAGAAAGGGCGCCACGCCATAGCTTAGCGGGCTCATATAAATTTCGTCAGAGGCCGCGTCGCGTACGAACTGGACCATGACATAACCATTACCCTCAAAATCTTTGGGTAGTTTTATTTTTTGCACCGAAGCAGTTTTATTGGTTTTAAACCATTGATGTGTGTAGACACGATCACGTTCAATGGTGATTAACCCGCTGCCGGTGTACGGGGCGCGTATGCTCACTTCAATTTCTCCGCCCGGAGCGTAATCTTTTTTGTTCAAAGCGAGCTGCAACTCTGCATTTCTATCCAAGCTTCGCGAGACATTTCCTTCCCCAACAACGCTGTATTGTATGCGGTTTAATTCTAGGCCCTGCGCATTGGTAATGACATAAGCATAGTTGCCCGGCGCACTGGTGGAAAGGGCCAGAGACGTGCCGGTCGTGGGTATTGCGAGTGATTGTTCCTTCAGTAATATTTCTTTAGGCTTGGATTCGTATTTGTATAAGCCGTTACTTTGCTTTATAAGCACAGACAAAACCTTGCGCTCGACAAACTGCAATTTCAGATCCGCGACGGCGGTCTTGCGCGCGGCAGGATTTATCGCTAGCAGTGATACCTTACGTACGCCACCGCGGTTTACATAACTTAAATTGCCATCGGTTTTATAGCCCACCAAGTACGGTTGCTCTGAAACCATCGTGGTCACCTCAGCTGCAACACTACGGCCACCGCCGGGCTCAAATGCTTTGGCCAGTAAGTGCAATTGGTAAGTCGCCGATTGATAGCGATGCAACTGGAGGTCGACTTCAGCTTGCCCTTGGTCGTTGGTTTCGGTGGCGCTCAAAGGTTCGCTATGCTTGTCTTTGGCGCGTTGCGGGTCAAAAAATGCATAATCGGGAAAGCTCGAAAATGCTGGGTAAGTTGGGGCCAGGGTAAGCGTGCTTTCCACTCGCCGCTTAGGCGCAGGCGTGCCAAATAAATTTTGCACGACGATGTTTGCCTTTAGATCACGTGGATGTACCCAGCCCTCTGTTACCTCGGCGGATAAGCGTGCGGAGACTTTCATACGATCCGGCATAAATTCTTGAACTTTTACGGACACCGACCCTAGACGTAGCGGTGCTGCTTCTCTACCTTCCGGAATAGCTGAACCGGAATCCCGCGCAAGATTAAGGTTTATGGTGTAGTTTCCGGTCGGAGAGCTATCGAATGTGGTATAGGCAAGTTCCGTCAATCCGGCCGAACCCACCATTAATTTTTCGCGCTTAGCGACCAGGCCCCGCGCGTCGATAATTTCGGCCTCAAGAGGCAGATCTTTTAAGTCTTGCGCCCAATCGCCGCTCTTAACCACGATGCCGATGCGCATGGTGTCCCCCGGGCGATAAATGCCGCGATCAGAAAACAAGTATCCACGGATTTGATTTGGTATGCCCGTGCTCCGGGCGCCACCGACGTCATAGCGTGACAAATCTAGACCCCGATCTGATTGCACCAGCGGCATAAAACTTAAATCGCCGGACTTTTTTACCACGACTAACACCGGCTCTTTTTCTCGTACATAAGCAGCAAGATTTACTAAGTGCGCACGGCCTTTCGTATCCGTTTTTTGCGTGAGCAAAACGATGCCGTTTTTCCCCCACACTTCGACGTCAGCGTCCGCCACGGGGGTGCCGCTCGCGATAGACTGTACAAAAACGTCTTGCGTCCCATCCAACGCTTTTTTAACAATAAACCCTAAATCAGTTACCAGCACCAAGCGTTGATCCGTAATTGAGGAGGGGTCAGGTGCTTCGACCGCGACCTCTTCACCTTCCGATTCATAATAGTGCTCCTCCGGATAGCGGGACTGCGCTGGCCATGGGCTATTTAGGGTCTGGGGTTTTTTTGGATCATAGCCCCGGACGCTCAGTAAAAACGCGCCTCTGCGTTCCGTGCCGCCCGCCTTAAGGTACTCTGCGAAATTTACGGTTTCGTAGTGGGTTTTTCCGGGCGCCAAACTAAGTGGTATTTGTTTTTCGAAGCGTTCGCTAAGATGATCCGGGGTAACGCCCTGATGAAACTGCGGAGACGTAAAAGCGCCGTTATTCTGCGTGGCGAGTAAATGCAATTGATGAGGTAATAACCTACCGAGTTCGATGTGTACCCCCGGCAAATCTCGTACAGAGATAGGCAATTTTTTTTCGCCGCTTAAGGTTAATAACGATCCGCTACTGGCAATAGCCAACGCGGGCGCGAAGGGTTTGGCTTTCACAATAGCGTTACTCGCCTCCGCTAGTTGATAACCGCCCACAGCTTTCAAACCGGGCTGAATACGGATTAACAGCGAAGAACCCGCATCGGCTTGAAAACGAAAAGCATGAAGTTCGCTGGCCTCACGTTCTTGAGGTATGAGCGTGAGTGGCGCACGCACCGCACGCTTGAGTATCTCCGCACTAACCTCGCTAGGATCTTCCCACTCCGGCGCGGTCTCCCCCGTCTTCTTAGCGGCACCGCGGGGCGGTAGCTTCCAAGCAGCCAGCATGCGTGCTATTTCCCGTTCATGCACCGGCATACTGCTTTTAATATGCAACACTCGCTGGGGCTCCCCATCTTCACCGGTTACAACCGTCGTTTCTATTTGCTCAATCGCTAAGCCATTGATGCCCGGGACGCTTAGGGCGCGCTCCATGCCCTTTTCCATGGGTTTGCCACCGCGCTGCGCAACCACGCCTTCGGCAACGCGCATAATAACGGTTGCATTACTTTCCGGTATTCCTAACGGCGACGATTGAATGGTGGCTTTGGTTTTGTGTTTGTCGTAAACCACATTAAATTTCAAATTGGGCTTATCGAAATCCAGCAGGGAGCGGCTGGCGTCGCCATAAATCAGCTGCACGCGTTTCTCAAATTCCGCCGCTTCCACCGGGTGACTAAAACTCACCTCGAACACCGCCTGACGTAAATTAGCTTGCACGGGATCTTGATAAAATTGGGCGTCAGAGATGGCTAACTCAAATTTAGGGGCATACGCTTTATAAACCCGCTGCTTGATATCCACATGTGGAGAAAGCGCTTTATCGCCTAAGCGAATCTCGTATTCCGTTCCCACCGGCCAGTCTTCTTTGGGAATAAATTTTAGCTCTCGTTCGCTGGCCCATATCCATTTACCGGAATGTGCCGGAGACAGCGTCACTGCCGGCGCCTCCTTGCCCACATGAGCCAGCGGCGCGGCGGCGTCCTCAAAAAGGAGCACCAGTGGTTTAGGAAGTTTTTCTTCCGCGTTCTCTTTTTCAATTTCAGTACGGGTAGGGTTTTGGACAGAAACCTCTAGATACTTGGCCTCAATGCGATCCGGTACAATGCCGCGCACCGGCCGATGATAACTAGGCTTTACCAACCAAAACGCTGCTACTAAGATTAAAATAAAACCTAGCAGCCACATATGATTTGCAGCCCACGAAGACATAGGTTGAGTGCGCACGCGCACATCATTGACCCAATCAGGGGGGGACCAAGTTATTTGGCCAAAGAGCAACTGAAAAATATTTACGAATGGCGTGGCTGCGATTTTGAGTAAGCGCTGCAGCGCACCAGCTAACCTAGACGACGCCTTTTTCTCCATATCTCCCCTTTGTGCTGAATGTATACCGGTTTTTTTAAGTTTGGATACTTCGGTAAGAAGTCAGATATTAGCGTTAATTTTCAATAAGAGAAATATAAAGCAGACGTTAATCCGATTTATTTTCAATTTGTTTTAACAAGTGGATGGCCATCCAACCTAGGAGAGCCACGCCGCTGACTAAAACTCCCCACAGCACCCAAGTTTTCCATGGCAAAGGTGGGGCAGGGGGCTTAAGCATGTCCAGGCTCCCAAGTTGAAAAGTGGGGCCGAGTTCGGCTCGGTGAACTCTGAGCTTATTGGTCTCAATGAGTTGGTGCAATGAAGATTCCGAGGCTTGATGTTGACTTTGTTGCGCACTGCCAAATGCCAAGCGATACGGTGGGCTGCCGCGTGCTATAAAACTTAACTCATGTGGGCGCCAACCCACTTCCAAAGAAGGAACATCCGCGGGGTGAGTGTCCTCCGGAGGTTCTATGCGCCAATAGCGGTTCGATGATTTATTAAGTACCAACTCATTATTATTAAAGCGCTGCCCTTCAACACGCAACGTATAAAACTGGCCTTGATAAATTTTCCGCCAAGGTTCTTTAGCATCCGTGCGGGTTAAAATCTTGGCGGTAATTTGGCTATTGTCTTGCGGTAAATTTATTCTTAAGCGCTGAATAGGGAAAAGGCCTAGCGTGTCGGATTCATATCCGTAAGGAACGTTAGTTTTTTTGGCGGTGAGTTTTAACCAGCGCAGCGGCGTTGGGGGATAGGTAGGCGCTATTTCTGCCGTTACACTGACGAGACTTAAAGGCGTGTCGGCAGAGGGCCAACTTAATCGAAAATATTTTGCCTTAGTGTAGGGCAACGAAATAGTTTTTTGTTCTACACGTTGTCCGCCGTGATTGAGCCGACTGATCACAGCGCTTTCGGTTAAGGTGCGCCAGCTCTTAAGGTCATCGCTGGCATCCACGCTAATTTTCCCAATATAGTTATCGCTTTTATCCAGCCACTCCATATGCAGCGCACTAATGGCCGAGGACACTTGACTGCCATCCAATATATAAAATACTACCGATGTGCCTTTTTGAGATGCTTGATCGTGGCGCAGCTCCGTAATAATACCGGCGGTGGTTTTTTCAACACGCAAACCAAAATCGTTAAGGTTTTGTTGCCGATTGGCGCTGACTGGGAAAAATGGGAGTGCTACCACTTCTTTTTTGGCGACGTTCTCGGCAGGTGCCT
>CAYYOS010000060.1:0-7363 GCA_964473355.1 uncultured Burkholderiales bacterium
GAGTATCGCTGCGGCTGCTGCCCACAAGAGCGCAGCGGCAAGGCTGTGGGTATATGGCATGTAGTAGAGATCTAGGGGGCTGGAGGTTGTAATGCCGGGCGCAATCCTCACCCTCTCGATTCCCAAAAAGACCAGTAGAGCCCATGCAACATCCACAAGTTGCACGGCAATGAACAAAAGCCATAGTGGAATTGCCGGCCGAATCGCTTTGATCGCCAATGCGGGGCCATAGTGTCCAATGAACATCACTACTCCTGGTGGCTGTCTTGCCGGGGGTTCGCCTTCTAAATCTTCATCCGACTTATGGGGGAAGTCAAATGGTTCGACAAAACCCCATCGCTCGACGGCAAGTTACGGGTTACGCTTAACTAACCAATGCGAAATAGCAAAATATAGCACCGCGCCGAGTAGCCCGCCGTAAAGACAAAACTTATTTAGCGCATCAATAGAAATCCAACCGAGGAATGGGTTGTTTAGCAGGAATGGTGCAAAGGGCTGAACATCGGCGTGCATCACGCTATCCAGCAGCACGTGACTGTACGAACCAATGAACGCACTGATGATGGTAACTGACCACTTAATTGGTAAGTACTGTGCCGCATTAATGAAGCGGAGGCCAAATTCGGCGGCGTACTTTCCCGTAAGCGCAGAACCTAAGCCGATGAGCGTTGCGCCCACATAGGTGTGCGAAAAGCCATGCAAATGCCCCTCACCCGTGAGAAGGGCAATTAAGGGTTGGATATCCATGAGGATTTGCGCCCAGCCAAAGACCATCAGCGAAAAGCTTCCTTGGAGGAGCGCTTTCACTAATAGTCCTGGTCCCATGTGAAACGGCGTGAATGGCACGTCAGCCCTGAGCTAAGAGTTTAAATTAAGAAGAGCGCCGTTTTTGGCGACTCCCGCTTGAACGAGGGGTTAAATGGGATGCGGGGTACGGTCCATACACATAGGTAACAGAAATGTAGGGTGGGTTAGCGTTTTTTGCGTAACCCACCAAGCGTTTGCATCGCAACACAATGACTTTTTAATGAGTGCCTAACCGGCCCTGCTGCCGGTCTATTTATCGGCTGGAGCGTCTTGACGGACGCGGGCAAATCCCTCGTCATGTTGAAGTGCCCCTCCAAATGGGACTTTCCCAAACCACACGTCGTCGATCTTGGGACGGGCTGCGTCGTGAATGGACTGGGCTACCTCATACACGTCATCACGTGCCATCGCGGCATTTTCTTCCGTCACCAACGAATCTAGGGGTGTGCGGCTCCATGGTGAATCCTCATCCGCACTGTGCTCAAATACAATTTCGATCTTCTCAGTTTTGCCGTGTGCCATTAGATCCCGTAATCCCTTCAACAACCAAACCGATTTGTAGGGGCGCTCATCACGGCTAGGTTCGGCAAGATCTGCTAGTTCAAAAACTTTTCGAATCCGTCCATCGAACCCACGATATGGCGCCCTTTGAAAGTAGTTCCGCTCATCCTTCCAAATATCTGGCGCCAGCTTTTCTCCAACGTAATTGAGATAGGCTTCCAAGGAGTGAAAAGTAAAAGTCATGGCAACGAGTTTGTCGTAAAAAGCACCCCTAGGTACTTTCTTCGCATGCTCAAACTGGCGCAACACGACTCGCCAAAGCTCTTTGTGAACAAAGCGCTCGCCTTCTATGGTAGTAGTTACTAGTCCGCTCATTGCTACCCAACGTTGGAGTAGTTAGGAAATCGCGGTACTCCAATTCACCGCGGCCCTGGATCGAGTCTGGTCAGCTGTTCAATTACGCGTGAGCCGAATTGTAGCGTAGCCAGTAAGACACACCAATAGCATGCCCCTATGTTTGCGATGAGTTGGCGTATATTGAGATGCCGCCCCCATGCGATAAGCAGGCTGGATCCACTTTCTTCTGCGACTGGACCTTTTTACTTGTATTAGCTCATCTTAAGTCTTTGTCCCGCTGTAATAAAACTTAAATTATCGCTTGACCCCTAAAAATTTATTCCCTATAGTGCAGTTTGGTGGTAAAAAGTGGGAAATTGTGGGGCAATATTGCCCGACGCGGATTTAGGGGCTTTTAAGGGGGAAAAATGTTTCGCGGGGTTGCCACACTTAGCCTAGATAACAAAAACCGATTAGCGATCCCGGCTAAATATCGCGAATTTTTGGTCCATCACGCCGCCGGTAAGTTAGTGATCACTGCTGATCCGACCGGCTGTTTGCTTCTATATCCTTATCCCGATTGGGAACCTATCCAAGAAAAACTCATGGGCCTGCCGAGCTTTAATCGGCAAGCGCGTGCCTTGCAGCGGCTTATCGTCGGCTACGCCGAAGACGTGGAATTTGATGCCGCGGGCCGCGTGCTGGTCTCCAATTCCCTACGGGAGTTTGCGGAACTCAATAAACGGGTGGTGCTGGTCGGGCAGGGCAAAAAATTCGAACTGTGGAACGAAGAAAAATGGCGGGCGCAGCGCGAGGTGGCTTTGGCCTTGCCGGAAGAAAATGATCTGCCGCCCGAGATGGAAAATTTTTCACTGTGAGGTTCAAGGTTAGATAGTTGATGCATCAAGCGGTACTACTGGATGAGGCAGTTGCCGCGCTGAATATTGTGCCGAATGGCATTTACGTGGATTGCACGTTTGGCCGCGGCGGGCATGCGCGATTGATTTTGCAACGCTTGAATGCAGAAGGCAGGTTAATAGCCATGGATAGAGACGCGCAAGCGATCAGCGCGGCGGCGGCGATTAAGGATGATCGGCTGCACGTGGCGCATGCGCGTTACTCGGACTTGACGAAAGTGTTAAAGGCGGCGGCAGTTACTCAGGTGCAAGGTGTGTTAATGGATATAGGCGTGTCCTCACCGCAACTTAACGAAGCACAGCGCGGATTTAGCTTCCAAGCTGAAGGCCCGCTGGATATGCGTATGGATACAAGCCAGGGTATCACCGCGGCACAATGGTTAGCAGAAGTCGAGGTTAACGAGTTAGCGGAGGTAATAAAAAATTATGGTGAAGAACGGTTTGCTAAGCAGATTGCAAGGGCGATTGTTGCGGCTCGCGCGGGAGAGGCCATCACCACGACTAAGCAGCTCGCTGAAATTGTCGCTCAGACCATCCCTAAGCGGGAGCCAGGCCAAAACCCGGCGACCCGCACCTTTCAAGCTATACGGATTTTCATCAATCAAGAACTCGAGGAATTGGCATTGACTTTACCGCAATGCATACAACATTTGGCGCCCCAAGGACGCTTGGTGGTGATTAGTTTTCATTCCTTGGAAGACAGAATCGTTAAGCGCTTTATGCGCGAGCATTCGCAACCGCAAGTGCTGCCCGCAAAGTTGCCCGTGCGGGCGCGCGATTTAACACCGCCCAAGTTAAGGTTAATTGGAAAGGCTATGCGCGCATCCAGCGCGGAAGTCACTGGAAACCCCCGCGCGCGTAGCGCGGTAATGCGCGTAGCGGAGCGCGCATGAGCCATCTAAATGCACTGCTTTTGTTGGTCTTAGTGGCTTCAGCGCTGGGCACGGTGGCCGCGGAACATAAAGCACGGCAACTTTTTACCAAGTGGCAGGAGGAGCAGCAGACCGCCGCGCAGTTGCAAGTCGAATGGCGGCAACTGCAATTGGACTTATCGACGTGGTCTATGCACTCCAGGATTGAAAAAATCGCCACCCAGCAATTGAAAATGCGTATCCCTCAGTCGACGCAAATACACATTTTGCCACCAGCTAAGGCGCAGCCATGAATACCTTAGCCCGCCCCGCCGCTATTAAAATTCCTGTGTGGCGCTCTCGCGCTACCTTACTTTTTTTGCTGGCCGGATTCATCGCGCTAACGATACGCGCTTTTTATTTGCAAAATTTGAATAACGGATTTCTCCGCGAAAAAGGCGCCGCCCGCCATAGCCGAGTAATAGAAATTAGCGCGCATCGTGGCATGATCGCGGATCGCAATGGCGAACCCTTGGCGATTTCAGCCCCCGTGGAATCCGTGTGGGCAAGCCCTGCAGACGCGGTGCTAAGCGAAGAAGAGCTGGCTGCACTGGCAAAAATTTTGGCCATGAGTAAAGGGGAATTGAAAAAGCGCCTGGCGCCCAGCGAGCGAGAATTTGTTTACTTAAAGCGGCATTTGCCACCGCAAACTGCAGCCTTGGTAACGCAACTTAATATTCCTGGCGTGTTCTTAAAACGCGAGTACCGGCGGTTTTATCCTTCCAAAGATGGCGCCGCACATCTGTTAGGTTTCACGGGGCTGGATGACAACGGCCAAGAAGGTTTAGAACTCGCCTACCAAGATTGGTTAGCCGGTAAGCCAGGCAGCCGCCGCGTCATTAAAAACCGCCTGGGGCAAATCGTCGAGGACGTAGAAAACATAAAAGTGCCACAGCCGGGGCGCGACGTAATCTTAAGCATCGATAGCAAAATTCAGTACTTGGCCTATCGCGAGTTAAATCTGGCCGTCACGCAGCATAAGGCTAAAGCCGGAGCGCTGGTGGTTCTGGATGCCAAAACCGGGGAAGTGCTGGCAGTGGCTAATTTGCCCGCTTACAACCCTAACAAGCGCGAAAAAATTGCTGGCGCGCGATTGCGCAATCGCGCCATCACCGATTTATTCGAACCCGGCTCAACCTTAAAACCTTTTGCCGTCGCGGCAGCGTTACAGGAAGGACGCTATAAACCGAACAGTGTGATTCAAACCAGCCCGGGGCACCTAACCATTGGTGGCGCCACAATACATGATGCCCACCCGCACGGAGCGCTGACGGTGAGCGAAGTAATACAAAAGTCTAGCAATGTTGGCGCCGCCAAAATGGCGCTGGAATTACCGCCAAAAACAATGTGGGAAACTCTGCACAATTTGGGCTATGGGGCGGCACCGCAAAGCGGGTTCCCCGGGGAATCGCCCGGCAAATTGCGGCCGTATGCCAGCTGGCGGCCCATTGAACAAGCCACCATGTCATTTGGCCACGGCATTTCCGTGAGCTTACTGCAGCTGGCTCGCGCCTATACCGTCTTTGCCAACGACGGGGAGTTGAAACCGGTTTCTTTGTTAAAAATAAACGAAGCCCCCTTTGGCCAAAAAGTATTTTCGCCGGAAGTGGCGCGTCAAATGCGCGACATGATGGAGCTTGTGGTGGGGCCCGGTGGCACGGCACCACAAGCACAAATTCCTGGCTATCGCGTCGCCGGAAAAACGGGCACGACCCATAAATTAATAGGCGGCTCCTACGCCAACAAGAATTATGTGTCGTCATTCATCGGCATGGCGCCCGCCAGCGATCCACGTTTTATTGTGGCAGTCATGATCGATGATCCATCGGGCGGCCAATATTACGGTGGCGCGGTTGCAGCACCGGCGTTCGCCAACGTTATGAGCGGGGTGCTCAGAATGCTAAACGTGCCCGCCGACGCGCCGCACAACAATGTTGTATCGGATTTTGGTGCGGTGGTAAAGGAGGAAGGCTGATGATAGCCGAAGCGTACCCCACAATAGCATTTGAGGTCACGCGCCTGGCCGCCGACAGCCGTGCGGTTAAACCGGGTGACACCTTCGTGGCCTACCCCGGCGAAAAAGTAGACGGGCGACAATTTATTGCTAACGCCGTGGCCGCCGGGGCGAACGGCGTTATTTGGGAGCCCAAAGATTTTACCTGGCCCGCCGGGATTAACGTGCCCAACCAAGCAATACCGGACTTACGCGAGCGGCTCGGCTACATTGCCAACGACGTTTATGGTGAGCCCTCGCAGCAGCTGTGGGTCGTGGGCGTGACCGGCACCAACGGCAAAACCTCAGTCGCTCACTGGATAGCCCAGTCGTTAACCCATCTGGGAAAAAAGACGGCGATTATGGGCACCCTGGGTAATGGCTTTTACGGCAAGCTCGCGGCCACCGCGAATACGACTAGCGATGCGATTAGTAATCACGCGCATATGCGCGAATTTTTAGATGAGGGTGCGGACGCGATCGCCATGGAAGTCTCGTCGCACGGTTTGGTACAAGGTCGAGTCAATGCGGTGGCGTTCAATGTGGCAGTGCTCACCAATTTATCGCGCGATCACTTGGACTACCACGGCACGATGAGTGTCTATGAGCGTGCGAAAGCGAAGCTGTTTTCTTGGCCGCAGCTGGGTTATGCCGTCTTAAACGCCGATGATGGCTTCGGCGCGAAACTTGCGGCAAATCTTCACGCGTCCAGCGTGGAAAAAATAACCTATGGTATTGCGTTGAAAGCTGATGTTCGGGGACAAAATCTGATTGCCGATGCCAAGGGTATTAGCCTAGAGGTGCGCACGCCCTGGGGATCAGGGCTACTACAAGCGCCGCTAATCGGGCGTTTTAACGCGAGCAACGCCTTGGCGACACTCTCTACGCTGTTAGTTAGCGGCATCAGCTTAACTAAGGCACTAGGCGCGCTTAATTTCGTGCGGCCGGTGCCTGGCCGCATGGAAACTATGGGTGGGAATGGTGCTCCCTTGATCGTGATTGATTATGCGCACACCCCGGATGCCCTGGAAAAAGTTTTAACGACACTGCGTGAAATATTAGCGCCTGGGGCAAAGTTAGCGTGTGTGTTTGGCTGCGGCGGCGAACGGGATACCGGGAAACGACCTTTAATGGGCGAAATTGCGACTCGTTTGGCGCATCACACCATTATTACCAGCGATAACCCGAGGCGGGAAAATCCTCTCGCCATTATCAAGGAGATTTCATCCGGCGCTAAGGGGGACTACGAAGTAATTGAAAACCGTGCCGAAGCTATTGCGGTTGCAATAGGACAAGCAGCACAGAATGACATCGTCTTAATCGCCGGCAAAGGCCATGAGTTGTACCAGGAAATTAATGGTGTGAAGTTACCTTTTGACGATACCACCGAAGCTGCCGCCGCCCTTCGGCTGCGCGGGCTAAATTAATATGTGGCAGCTATCGCAAGCGGCGGCAGCGGTGGATGCGCAATTGGTGGGCAGGGATGCGCTATTCACCGGCGTAACCACGGACAGCCGAACGCTACAGGCTGGGGATTTATTCGTTGCGTTGCCGGGCGAACGTTTTAACGGTCATGATTATATCGAGCAAGCAGCCCAGCGTGGTGCGGTGGCGGCCATGGTATCGGAAAAATCCGCAGCCAGCGTTTCATTGTTACGCGTTGCCGATTGTTACGTGGCACTCGGGCGGCTTGCCGCGGCGTGGCGCGCGCAGTTTACTCTGCCGATTATTGCCATTACCGGCAGCAATGGTAAGACCACTGTAAAAGAAATGCTGGCGGCGATTCTGCGGGAGCACGCGGGCGCGGCGGTCGTGCTCGCAACCCGGGGCAATCTTAATAACAATATCGGTATGCCGCTGACGCTTTTGCGGCTGCGCGAATCTCACCGCTATGCCGT
>CAYYOS010000060.1:7373-14274 GCA_964473355.1 uncultured Burkholderiales bacterium
ATAGAAATGGGCATGAACCATCGCGGTGAAATCAGTTATCTCACCCGTCTAGCTCAACCGCAAGTAGCGCTCATTAATAATGCACAAGCTGCCCACTTGGAAGGCTTGGGCACGGTTGAAGCCGTGGCGCGCGCCAAGGCAGAAATTTTCGAGGGCATTTCCGCGACGGGTTGGTCGCTGATTAATGCGGACGATACCCATCTCACCAATCTGCCAACATCAATTTTAAAGGGCCACATCCTACGTTTTGGATTGGATTCACCCGCGGATGTCACGGCGCGTTATGAATTGCGAGTGGACGGTAGTGACATGCAGTTGAGTACGCCCAAGGGCAGTTTCGCGGTTGCACTGAAAGTGCCAGGCATGCACAACGTGCGTAACGCGCTTGCTTCCATTGCCGCCGCCGTGGCACTGGAGATTCCCGCCGCGGCGATTAGCGCGGGATTGGCTACCTTTACCGGCGTCGCGGGCAGACTACAAAGAAAGCCGGGTTTACACGGCGCAACGATTATTGACGACACCTACAATGCCAACCCGGATTCAGTGCGTGCTGCTATCGCGGTACTGGCAGCGACCACCGGCAAGAAAGTCTTAGTCCTGGGGGATATGGGCGAATTAGGCGCGCAAACGCCTGACTTGCACGCTGAACTCGGGGTTTACGCCAAGCAAGCGGGCATTGATCATCTTCTAACGCTGGGCCAATTTAGCGCAAATACCGCACAAAGTTTTGGCGGGGGCGCGCAACATTTTGCTGGCATCGAAGAATTGATAGAGCAACTGGGAAACCTGTTGGCACCTAACGTCACTGTATTGGTGAAGGGATCTCGTTTCATGCAAATGGAACGCATTACCAAAAGGTTCGAAACCTAAGCGATGTTACTGGCGATAGCACAATGGCTTGCACAAGATATCCGGGCGTTCAACGTCTTCACCTACATTACTTTGCGCGCTGTTTTGGCCACGATTACCGCCTTAATCATTTCATGGATGGTAGGCCCATTCATGATACGTAAGCTTACCGCCTATAAAATTGGGCAATCGGTACGCGACGATGGCCCGCAAACGCATTTGATTAAGGCGGGTACCCCTACCATGGGGGGCGCATTAATTTTGGTATCCATTGTCATTGCCACTTTGCTTTGGGGCGACCTAACCAATCGTTATGTGTGGGTAGTGCTACTTACCACCGTTGGTTTTGGCTGTATAGGCTGGATAGATGATTACCGTAAAGTGGTGAGGCGTAATCCCAAAGGACTTTCTGCAAAAACGAAAATATTTTGGCAATCCTTAATCGGTTTAGCTGTTGCTTTTTACCTTTTTTATAGCGCGACCCTGCCTGCGCATACCACGTTAATTGTACCGTTTTTTAAATTCCTGGTTTTCCCCTTAAGTGCCGCGGGTTTTATTGTTATTACTTACCTTGCAATTGTAGGCACCAGCAACGCTGTTAACTTAACAGATGGCTTGGATGGCTTAGCGATTATGCCTACCGTCATGGTGACCAGCGCACTGGCAATCTTTGCCTACGTGGCAGGGAACATTGTATTCGCGCGTTATTTGGGCCTGCCTTATATTCCTGGCGCCGGAGAACTCATGGTGTTTTGCGCGGCTATCGCGGGCGCGGGGCTAGGCTTTTTGTGGTTCAACGCCTATCCCGCGGAAGTATTTATGGGCGACGTCGGCGCACTGGCGTTGGGTGCCGCCATCGGCGTGGTGGCGGTAATCGTACGCCAAGAAATCGTGCTCATCATCATGGGCGGGGTTTTTGTCATGGAGACTTTATCCGTTATTTTGCAAGTCGCGTCTTTTAAATTGACGGGTAAGCGGATTTTCCGCATGGCGCCCCTACATCACCACTATGAGTTAAAAGGCTGGAAAGAAAACCAAGTTGTGGTGCGCTTTTGGATTATTACCATGATGCTAGTTTTGATCGGCTTATCCACGTTGAAACTTAGATAATGCACTGGGCAAACAAACATATTTTGGTTTTGGGACTGGGCGATACCGGTCTTTCCGCCGCACGTTGGCTTACCGCGCAAGGCGCCCGCGTGCGCGTTTATGACACGCGCTCTGCCCCGCCGCAATTGGCGCCCTTAACCCGAGAGATCCCAGAGGCGTTGATTGCCGCTGGCGCATTGCAACCGGACGCCATTGCTGATTTCGACTTAATCGTATCCAGCCCGGGTATCGCGCTAAATTCCGAGCATATTGTTAAAGCACAAAGCCTCGGCATCCCGGTAATCGGCGACATTGAACTCTTTGCGCAGTTTATTAGTTCCGATCCGGCGGTCAGGGTAATCGCTATTACCGGTTCAAATGGCAAAAGCACCGTGACCGCTTTAACCGGGGAAATGTGTGAGAACGCTGGGTTAAAAACCGTAGTGGCCGGCAACATCGGGCTGCCGGTTTTGGATGCCTTAACGCAAAATCGCGAGGTGCCTGATGTGTACGTGCTCGAGCTATCCAGTTTCCAATTAGAAACCACCTATAGCCTGAATGCGGACGCGGCGACGGTGCTTAATATTAGCGAGGATCACATGGATCGCTATGTCAGCATCCGCCAATATGCAGACGCGAAGGCACGCATTTTCCAGGGGCAGGGCGTGCAAATAATTAACCGCCAAGATGCGTACAGTCTCGGCATGGTGCGAGCGGGACGACGCATTCTGAGTTTTGGATTGGACTCACCCCATACGGACAGTGAGTGGGGAATAGGGAACGTGGGGCGTGACGCTTGGCTAATGCGCGGGCGAGAAAAACTCATTAGGGTCGCGGAGCTACCTTTAACTGGCATGCATAACGCCTTGAATGCGTTAGCCGCGTTGGCCTTATGTAGCGCCCTGGATCTTAAAACTGCAATGCTTTTGGAAGCATTGCGTGGGTTTAAAGGTCTGGCACATCGCGTTCAGTTCGTCGCCACCATCGGCGGCGTAACATTTTATGATGATTCCAAAGGCACCAATGTAGGCGCTACCGTGGCAGCACTCTCGGGCCTCTCACAAAAAGCAGTGCTTATTGCCGGCGGCGATGGCAAGGGCCAGGATTTTTCGCCGCTGGCGGAACCAGTACTCTCTCATGCCCGCGGCGTTGTGCTTATCGGACGCGACGGCCCTAAAATCGCCGCCGTGTTAAAAAACAAATCCGTTCCCTTGGTTTCGGCAGCTAGCCTGGAAGAGGCCGTCACCTTAAGTTTCAATCTAGCGCAACCGGGGGACGCGGTCTTATTGTCGCCGGCCTGCGCCAGCTTTGACATGTTCCGTAATTATGAACATCGAGCGCAGGTTTTTATCGACGCCATTGCTCAACTCAATAAGGTGGCGGTGCAATGAGAAATTACGCCGCTGCTACGTTGCCGGCACAGACCGGGGAGTACGATCAAGCCTTGTTTTGGGTTTCAATTTTATTACTGGCCTTTGGTTTAGTGATGGTGTATTCGTCCTCCATTGCCATAGCCGAAGCCGATAAACACACCGGCTTTCAATCTAATTATTTTCTTATCCGCGGCGGAATTTATATTGTTGCGGGTTTAATGGCTGGCCTACTCACATTTCAAATCTCGCTAAACAGCTGGCAAAAACTTGCACCCTACCTTTTTATGCTGGGTTTTGGGTTGTTGATTTTAGTGTTGGTACCCGGGGTCGGTCGTGAGATCAACGGCAGTCAGCGCTGGTTATCACTATTTGTTATCAATTTTCAGCCTTCGGAAATTATGAAGTTTTTTGTGGTGCTGTATGCCGCCGACTACAGCGTGCGTAAAGCACAATTCATGCAGAGCTTCACCCGAGGCTTCCTACCGATTTTAGTGGTGATGATGTTGGTAGGTTGGCTGTTATTAAGCGAACCGGATTTCGGTGCGCTCACCGTGATCACCGTTATAGCCATGACCATTTTGTTTCTGGGCGGCATCAGCCTCAAGCCTTTTGTCGGGCTCATCGTCATGTTGCTCGCGGGGTTTTTGCTGTTGATTTGGACCTCACCATACCGCATGCAAAGGGTAGTCGGTTTTATGGACCCCTGGGCTGATCCCTTTGGTAAAGGCTATCAGTTGAGCCACGCCCTCATTGCGTTTGGCCGCGGCGAGCTGTGGGGTGTGGGTTTAGGCGCCAGTGTGGAAAAACTTTTATACCTTCCGGAGGCGCACACCGATTTTCTCCTGGCCGTTATTGCCGAAGAGCTGGGCTTCGTCGGTGTCACCATATTAATTCTCATTTTTGCGTGGCTGATTACGCGGGCCTTTACCATCGGCGCACGCGCAGCCAGTCATGGCCGTTATTTTTCCGCGCTAGTGGCTCAGGGCATCGCCGTGTGGTTAGGTGCGCAAGCCATTATCAACATGGGCGTCAATATGGGTTTATTACCCACCAAGGGCTTGACCTTGCCGCTTCTGAGTTTTGGCGGCAGCGGGATTGCCGTCAACTGTATTGCGATTGGTGTACTGATGCGCGTCGATTGGGAAAACCGCCAGCTGGTAAAAGGATATGCGGTATGACAAGCAACTACTACGCGGAGATGATTAACTAATGCGCAGCATATTGATCATGGCGGGTGGTACCGGCGGGCACGTGTTCCCAGCCCTAGCCGTTGCCGATTATATCCACGCGCAAGGCTGGCAAATCTTTTGGTTGGGAACAAAAAAAGGTTTAGAGGCAAAGTTGGTGCCACCGAAAGGATACGCAATCACCTGGTTGAATTTTTCGGGTGTGCGGGGTAAAGGTTTAGTGCGATTTTTAACCTTGCCCATCCAATTGCTTTTCGCCTTTATACAGAGCGCGAGCGCCATCTTTAAGTTACGTCCCGACGTGGTGCTGGGCATGGGGGGTTATAGCGCCTTTCCAGGCGGGGTTATGGCGGTGTTGCTAGCACGGCCTCTGATTGTACATGAACAAAATTCTATAGCTGGCCTTACTAATCGCGTTTTAGTGTGCATGGCCGACAAAGTTTTGGTGGCTTTTCCCGATGCCTTTGCGAACAAAGCAGATAAGCCCTTGCTATGCAAGACGTTGAATAAAATCTGGTGCGGAAACCCGGTAAGAAAAGAGATCACTGATATACCCGAACCCGCTCAGCGCATGGCGAACCGTGACGGGAACTTACGCATATTGGTGGTCGGCGGCAGTCTTGGCGCGGCGATATTAAATGAGATCGTGCCTAAGGCCTTACGTCTTGTCGACCGTGAAACCCGCCCGACTGTTGTGCATCAGGCTGGCTCGCAGCAATTTGAAGCGTTAAAACAACATTATCAGGCTGCCGGTGTGGAGGCCGAGCTCACCCCTTTTATCGATGATATCGCGACGCGATATGAGTGGTGCGACCTTGTTATTTGTCGAGCCGGAGCCATGACCATTGCCGAACTCGCTGCCGCAGGCATAGCTAGCGTGCTCGTACCCTACCCCCACGCTGTCGATGATCATCAAAGTAGCAACGCGCGATTTTTAAGTGCGCAGGATGCCGCGATTTTAATTCCCCAGGCAGAATTATCTGCGGCGGCACTCGCTAACATAATTATCGGCCTTAGCCGAAAAAAATTACTGGAGATGGCAATCCGTGCTCGCCAGTTGGGCAAGCCGCAAGCGGCCGCTGAAGTTGCACAGCACTGCATGGAGCTCGCTAAATGAAACCTAATTCGGTGGGTCAATCATGCGCGGCGAAACGCTGTCTCATTCCCCGAGCACTATGCCATGCGTCATAAAGTTAAGCATGTACATTTTGTGGGCATCGGCGGCTCCGGCATGAGCGGTATAGCCGAGGTGCTTTTAAACCTTAAGTACCAGATTTCTGGGTCGGATATCGCGGAAAATGCCGCCACTCGCCGTCTTAAGGAGCTCGGGGCAACCATATTCTCTGGGCACGCAGCGGAAAATATCAAAACCGCCGACGTGGTAGTCATTTCTACGGCGGTTAAAGAAGATAACCCAGAGGTGATTGCGGCGCGAGAACATAAAATTCCGGTGGTGCCGCGCGCGATGATGTTGGCGGAACTAATGCGTTTGCGGCAAGGCATCGCCATCGCCGGCACCCACGGCAAAACCACCACCACCAGCTTAATCGCGAGCGTGCTCGCGCAGGGCGGCATGGACCCCACTTTTGTTATCGGCGGACGGTTAACCAGTGCCGGCACGCACGCCAAATTGGGCACCGGTGAATTTTTGGTTGCCGAAGCCGACGAATCGGATGCCTCGTTTTTATATTTGCAACCGGTGCTGGCCGTGGTCACCAATATTGATGCAGACCACATGGAAACCTACGAGCATGACTTCGAAAAATTAAAACAAGCGTTCGTATATTTCTTGCAGCACTTACCTTTCTATGGAATCGCAGTGCTGTGTGTGGACGACCAGCATGTGCGCAGCATTATGCCGCTTTCCGGTAAACCGGTGCTCACCTACGGGTTCAGTGAAGACGCCGAGGTACGCGCCGTGGATGTCGCGCATCGTGACGGGCGCATGCACTTTCGAGTTATACGAAAACTCAATCAGCGTAAGTCCCCCGCTTATAAAGATTTAGACGTGGAATTAAATCTCGCCGGCGAACATAACGTGCAGAACGCCTTGGCTGCAATTGCCGTGGGCATGGAAGTAGGGGTAGCAGATGCCGATATCGTCAAGGCGCTGGCGGAATTTAAGGGTGTCGGGAGACGCTTTCAGCGCTATGGCGAAATTGCTTTGAAGGGAGGGGGCAGCTACACCTTAATCGACGATTATGCGCACCATCCGGCCGAAATGACCGCGGCGCTTGCGGCGGTGCGCGGCGCTTTCCCGGGAAGGCGCTTGTGTTTAGCTTTTCAGCCTCATCGCTATACCCGCACCCGGGATTTGTTTGAAGATTTCGTGAAAATTTTGTCTACCACCGACAAACTTTGGCTGGCTGAAATATATCCCGCGGGAGAGTTGCCCATCGTTGC
>CAYYOS010000061.1:0-8345 GCA_964473355.1 uncultured Burkholderiales bacterium
TTGCGCGGGAAAACGATTTACAAATCGTCGACAATCGCGGTACTGAATCAAAGGCCACACAATAAGCAAGGTCGGCGGGGCCTGGCTAGTGATAGTTCAGGAAACGCTTAGGCCATGGATTTAATCGATGCTGTGAGCCGGCTTTTATGTCTGGCAGCCTTGTTCTTGTGGACGATTCTTTTATCAGCGATACGATCGATAGTACTGACGGACTGCTGGTACACTTCTTTTGCCGCCGCTTGATCACCCGCTTCAATCGCTTTAATAACTTTCTTTATCGCAGTGCGAAACGAAGACCTTAAGCCCATATTTCTTTGCCGTTGTGTTTCGGACTGACGAGCGCGTTTTCTGGCTTGCGCGGAATTGGCCATGACTACTCCTGCATGATTTTAATAAAACCAGCTATTATACGGTTCTTCTGCCCACATTGCAAAAATGAACTTACTAAAAACCCTAGCCACCGTTAGTAGCCTAACCTTAGTTTCGCGAATATTGGGTGTGTTACGAGACACCGTCATTTTCCGGGTATTTGGTGCGGGCTTGGTTATGGATGCGTTCATCGTTGCCTTTAGAATTCCTAACCTACTGCGCCGTTTATTTGCAGAAGGCGCATTTTCACAAGCCTTTGTCCCGGTTTTGGCCGAATACAAGCAAAAGCGTGGACCGGAGGCGACCAAACAACTGGTTGATGGCGTTGCCAGTGTTTTAGCCCTGTCGCTATTCGTCATTACCGTCGTGGGCGTGCTCGCCGCGCCCATTATCGTGTATATAAGCGCCTCTGGATTTGCCGCCGTTCCCGCAAAATTTAACCTTACGGTTGAATTGCTGCGCTATACCTTCCCTTATATTTTCTTTATTTCCTTGGTTTCGTTAGCCGGGGGCATTTTAAACACCCACAGCCGGTTTAGCATCCCTGCTATCACCCCGGCCTTACTAAATTTGAGCTTCATCGCCTGCGCATTATGGTTAGCGCCGTACTTCAGTCGTCCGATTTTTGCCCTCGCCTGGGCCGTGCTTTTGGGTGGGGTATTGCAGCTTGCTTTACAACTACCTTACCTTTGGCGTCTAAGGCTGCTGCCTCGCATCAGTTTTAAGGGAGACCGAGAAGGCGTATCGCGAATTTTAAAATTGATGGGGCCAGCGGTTTTTGGTGTATCGGTTGGCCAAATTAGTCTGCTCATTAATACGATATTCGCTTCGTATCTTGTTACCGGCAGCATTTCCTGGCTATACGGTGCGGATCGCTTAATGGAATTTCCCAATGGCCTGCTCGGCGTCGCGCTGGGCACGATTTTGTTGCCCAGCCTTGCCAAACATTATGCGGATTCCTCGTTGCAAAAATATTCGCAGTTATTGGATTGGGGGCTACGTCTAACCTTATTGCTGGCGGTTCCCGCCGCAGTAGCCCTGGCCATCGTGGCCGTTCCTCTAATTTCGACCTTGTTTTTTTATGGCGAATTTACCGTGAACGACGTTTACATGACACGGCAAGCTTTGGTCGCTTACAGCGTGGGTCTGGTTGGATTTATTTTAGTAAAAGTGTTGGCGCCCGGATTTTATGCACGGCAAAATATCCGCACCCCGGTGAAGATTGCGGTTTTCACGCTCATTAGCACGCAGATTATGAATCTTATATTTATTGGACCTTTGCGGCATGCAGGCCTTGCCTTGTCTATCGGTCTGGGCGCGTGTCTCAATGCCGGGCTGCTGTTTTATAAATTACGCCGTCATCACATATTCCAGCCGCAACCAGGATGGGCGATGTTTTTGACTAAGGTGTTGGTGGCAGTACTGGGGATGGCACTCGTAATTTATTTTCTAATGGGCAGTGAGTCCGAGTGGCTAAAATTTACCGCTGCTCGTCGTTTGCTCAACCTTTTTGGTTTAGTAGTCGCCGGTGCCAGCACCTATTTTCTACTGCTGTACTTAATGGGTATACGCTTACATCAGTTTATGCAACGCGGGGCCGAATAATTATGCTGGTCTCCCACGGCGCGCTTGCTGCCACCCCACGCCCGCCCTGTGCACTAACTATCGGTAATTTTGATGGCATCCATATCGGTCATCAAGCTGTTATTAGTCGGCTGGTCACAGAAGCCCGAGAAAACGGCTTATCCCCTACTCTGCTCACTTTTGAACCTCATCCCCGTGAATTTTTTGCCCCGGCTGTGGCGCCCGCGCGACTGACGAGTTTACGAGAAAAATTAGAGCTGCTTGACGAGTGTGGTTTAGATCGCGTGCATGTTTGTCATTTTGATCACAATTTCTCTCGGCTGTCGGCCGAAGCGTTCATCGACCAAATTGTTTACCGCAACCTAAACGCCCGGAAAATTTTAGTGGGCGAGGATTTCCGCTTTGGCGCCAAACGTGCAGGCGACATCAATTTTCTAAAGCAACAAGGCCAACGATACCAAATCGATGTAGAGACGCTACCCGATGTGGCTTTGGATACCGCGCGCGTTTCCAGCACCCGGGTGCGGCAAGCCTTAAGCGACGGAAATCTAAAGTATGCCGCGCAGCTTTTAGGGCGTCATTATAGTATTAGTGGGCGCGTCACACATGGCGACAAACTGGGACGTGAACTTGGTTTTCCGACCGCTAACATTCTTTTAAAGCATAATAAGCCGCCGCTGGGGGGAATTTTTGCGGTAGAATTGCGGGGCTTAAATAATGCTGTGTTGCGCGGTGTGGCTAGCCTCGGCGTCCGGCCGACGGTTCATGCCAACGGTAAAACCGTTCTCGAGGTTTTTATCTTCGATTTTAACCATGAGATTTACCGCCGCCACTTACAAGTAACCTTTTTGCACAAGCTGCGAGACGAAGCCAAATATCCGGACCTGGAAACGCTCAAAAAACAAATCACAGTGGACATCGAACAAGCCAAATTATATTTTCAGCGCGACCATGGCTGACTATAAAAGCACCTTAAATCTCCCGGATACGCCCTTTCCGATGCGCGCTGATCTTGCGCGACGCGAGCCGGAAATGCTAGCACAGTGGCAGGCCGAGGGGGTATATGCGCAAATACGCCGGGCCGCAGCGGGCCGGCCCAAATTTATATTGCATGATGGTCCACCCTACGCGAATGGCGATATTCATCTCGGGCATGCCGTCAATAAAATCCTAAAAGACGTCATCGTTAAATCCAAAACCTTGGCGGGTTTTGACGCACCTTATGTGCCGGGGTGGGATTGTCATGGTTTACCGATAGAACTGCAAGTTGAAAAAATTCATGGCAAGGAAATTCCTGCAAACGAATTTCGCCGCTTGTGCCGCGACTATGCCACCGCACAAATCGCTCGCCAAAAAACTGATTTCATGCGCTTGGGTATTTTGGGCGATTGGGATCAACCCTACCTCACTATGGATTTTAAAAATGAGGCAAACATAGTTCGCGAACTAGGCAAAATACTCGAGGCCGGTTATCTCTACCGCGGTGAAAAGCCGGTGCATTGGTGCGTGGATTGCGGCTCGGCTTTGGCGGAAGCAGAAGTGGAATATGAGGAAAAAAAATCCGACGCTATTGATGTTAAATTCGCTTTTCAAGACCCAAGCAAACTAGCGGAAATATTCAAGGTGGCGCCGCTTACGGAGCCTGCGTTTGCTGTTATTTGGACGACCACGCCATGGACGCTGCCGGCCAATCAAGCGGTGAGTGTACACCCCGAGTTAATTTATCAGCTGGTGAAAACCTCAAGGGGCATTTTGCTCTTAGCCCAAGGGCTAACCAACGCTGCGCTACAACGTTATAAGATCGAGGACTGCAAAGTGCTGGGTGTAACACCGGGAACATCGTTGCGGGGATTGCGCTTATCCCATCCTTTTTATGACCGTAGCGTACCCATCGTGACTGGCCCGCACGTTACATTGGAAGCAGGAACAGGGTTAGTGCATACCGCACCCGCCCATGGCATAGATGACTATTTAATGGGTATGCAATATCGTTTGCCCACCGACAATCCGGTCGACGGAGCCGGTAAATTTCATTCGGATTTACCACTGGTGGGTGGGCTCTCCGTATGGAAAAGTAACAAGGTTATCATCGACGCCCTTGCGCACGGCGATGCACTGTTGGCGGCACATAAATTGGAACACAGCTACCCACATTGTTGGCGTCACAAAACACCTATCATTTTCCGTGCGACGCGACAGTGGTTTATTGGCATGGAGCGGGAAAAGAATTTGCGTGCCGTCGCCTTGACGGCGATAGATGAAACCGACTTTCATCCGGCGTGGGGTAAGGAGCGCCTGCAGGGCATGATTAGCAACCGCCCCGACTGGTGCGTCTCCCGCCAGCGCGCTTGGGGCGTGCCGATTGCGTTTTTTGAGCAGCGCAGCAGCGGCGAATTGCATCCTCGCACAATGGCACTCCTAGAGGATGTCGCAAAGCGTATTGAACAACAAGGCATTGAAGCTTGGTTTTCCTTGGACACCCAAACCCTCTTAGGTGGAGACGCAGAAGACTATATTAAATCGCCGGACACCTTAGATGTGTGGTTCGACTCCGGGGTTACCCACGCCAGCGTTTTAAAACAGCGCGCGGCTTTGCATTTCCCGGCGGATTTATATCTAGAAGGCTCCGATCAACATCGCGGCTGGTTTCAGTCCTCGCTCTTGACGAGCGCCGCAACCAACAATCGTGCACCCTACCGCGCTTTACTGACGCATGGCTTCGTGGTCGACGGCTCCGGGCACAAGATGAGCAAGTCGCGCGGTAACGTCGTTGCGCCACAAAAAATTGTGAGTACCTTAGGCGCAGACATTTTGCGCCTCTGGGTGGCGTCTACTGATTATTCTGGCGAGCTTAATATTTCCGATGAAATTTTAAAGCGCGTCGTCGAGTCCTATCGCCGCATACGCAATACCTTGCGTTTTCTACTCGCCAATCTTGCCGATTTTAATTTAGAAACAGACAAACTTGCCCCGGTAAATTGGTTGGAGATAGATCAATACGCGCTGGCATTGACTGCGGAGTTCGATGTTACGGTAAGAGCCTACTACGACAAATATGAGTTTCACCATGCCATGCAGGAAATTCAAAAATTTTGCTCAGAAGACTTGGGCGGTTTTTACTTAGACATTCTAAAAGATCGGCTCTATACCGCAAAAGTTGATTCGTCGGCGCGACGTTCTGCGCAGAATGCACTGTATTGGATAGCACACGCGCTAATTAGACTTATCGCTCCAGTGTTGAGCTTCACCGCCGAGGAAACCTGGCGCATTTTCCAGAAAACCGAGCAAAGTATTTTCTTAGAAGTCTGGCAAGACGTCTTGCCGAGGTTCGGTAATCCCGCCTTACTCGCTCGTTGGACGAAGCTGCGTTTATTACGTGCAAGCGTACAAAAACAACTGGAGGCTTTGCGCGCGGACGGCAAAATTGGTTCTTCACTTGCCGCCGAGGTAAGTTTATATGCTAGCCCCAGCGAAACGGAATTTTTGGCGAGCTTTGGCGACGATTTACGCTTTGTTTTTGTAACTTCGCAAGCCAAACTCGAGTCCGGTACTCATGGGGATGCCCGAGACACCGACGTCGTCGGCATTACGTCACTCGTTGTACCTAGTAAAGAAAATAAATGTGCACGTTGCTGGCATTATCGGCCAGCCGTCGGACAGGATCAATCTCACCCCGAGCTATGCGATCGCTGCCTAGCTAATCTGTTTGGAGAAGGTGAAGCCCGCTATCATGCTTAAGGAACGTCTAACCTCGTCACCTTCACGAAAGGGGAATGGCGACTCTCTGGTGAATCAAACCTTCCCGAGATTGCCTCTGTGGATTCTACTCAGCATGTTGGTGCTGATATTGGATCAATTGACAAAATACTTCATCACCCAAAACTTACAATTTGGCAACACCCTAGCGATTACTTCTTTTTTTAACTTAGTACTTGCCCACAACACCGGCGCGGCTTTTAGTTTGTTTGCCAACGCGGGTGGCTGGCAGCGTTGGTTTTTTACCGCCACTGCCGTGATCGCCTCTATTGTTATTATTGTTTTGTTGCGTAAGTATGCACACGACTTATTGTTCAGCTTAGCTTTAAGTTTAGTGTTGGGCGGCGCATTGGGGAATCTCATCGATAGGATACGGTTTGGCTATGTTATCGATTTTCTCTATTTTAATTACCAAGGCTGGGATTTTCCGGCGTTTAATGTGGCCGACGCCGCAATTTTTTGCGGCGCCGTATTACTGATCTGGGAAAGTTTTAGGAAACCCGCCACACAGAACAAGTCATGAGCACGGCCGTGAAAATAGGCGATACAATACGCTTGCACTACAAAATTAGCACCGCACACGGTGAAGAAATCATGAGTACTTTTACTGGCGAGCCAGTTGATGTGAAGTTAGGCCACAATCAATTGGCACCCGGCCTGGAAAAATACTTGATCAGCGCGGAACCGCAGCGTCGTTATGTTTTTTCTCTGGAGCCCGGCGAAGCGTTTGGGCATCGTGATCCGGGCTTGGTCCAAAAAATCCCAGCGTCGGAATTTTCGAAAAATGTGCTCCTAGAGCAAGACAAGCTCGTGGAGTTTTCCTTGCCAAATGGCGATATTGTCACCGGCACCCTCGTTGAAAAAACTGCCGAATATGTGGTCATCGATTTTAACCACCCCTTAGTGGATTGCGCCATTCAGTTTGAATTTGAAATCATGTACTTTGGCGAGACGTAATTCGTCATTCCCGCGAAGGCGAGAATCCAGTGATAGAACACGTTAATTCAGCAACACCTGGATTCCCGCCTCCGCGGGAATGACGGGTGATGGAATCTCCCCGCCAAACACGCTATTATTAGCTCACCTCTTTTGGAAGAACTATGCAAGTTATTCTGGCTAATCCGCGCGGTTTTTGTGCCGGCGTAGACCGCGCTATCGAAATTGTCGAACGAGCACTGGCTCGTTATGGGGCGCCGATTTATGTCCGTCATGAAGTTGTCCATAATAAATTCGTGGTCGACGACTTAAAAAATAAAGGCGCTATTTTTATCGAAGATTTGGCCGAAGTCCCACCTGGCAGCACGCTCATTTTCAGCGCCCACGGCGTGTCGCAATCTGTAAGATTAGACGCGGAGGCCCGTGGCTTAACCATATTTGACGCCACTTGTCCCCTGGTTACTAAGGTTCACGTTGAGGTGGCAAAAATGCGCGCCGCCAACAAAGAAGTAATCATGATCGGGCACCGAGGCCATCCTGAAGTAGAAGGCACCATGGGGCAAGCCAGCGATGGAATATATCTCGTCGAAACGCCAGAAGACGTAGGTAAGCTTACCATCCGCGACGAAAATAATGTCGCTTACGTTACCCAAACTACGCTTTCCGTGGACGACGCCAATTCCATCATTGAAACGCTGAAAAAAAGATTTCCGAATATTGTCGGGCCAAAAAAGGACGACATTTGCTATGCCACGCAAAACCGCCAAGATGCAGTGAAGCAACTCGCCCAAACGTGTGACGTCCTCATTGTCGTAGGTTCGCCGAATAGCTCGAATTCAAATCGTTTAAAAGAAGTAGCGCAGAATTTTGGGATTCCAGCTCATATGATCGATAAGGCCATTGAGTTAAAACCCGACTGGCTAATTGGCAAACAAAAAATAGGCGTAACCGCCGGCGCATCCGCGCCGGAAGTCTTGGTAGAAGAAGTCGTTAGGAGTTTACAGGCGCTTGGGGCGGTAGACGTTCAAGAAATAAAAGGGGCAGTGGAAAATGTAATATTTCCGCTGCCCCGAAGTTTAAATAATAACGTTTAAACTTTAATCAACTTTAAGAGTTTTCAGCGCTAACCGCCTGCTTACTTGTTAATAAGCTGGCGCCACATTACTCTTCCCGTCGTTCCAGCTTTGGGTAATGTTTTATCGAAGGCTAGATTCGCCGGTGCACCCGAGCCGGGTGCTCCCCCCGGAACCCCGGATTTGACGCCAACGGCAACGGCATTACCTTGTGCCGTGACCAGGACTGTTATGCGGGTAGCAATGAAACTTCCCAGCAGTTCTCTTGTAGCTGATGTCGCTCCGGTAGAAAGAGACACGCCACCTCCATCCCGATAATCCACGTAATTTAGCCAACTTGTACCGCCATAAATATTGCAAGGTTCATCATCCGGTATGTTGGAGGTAAAGCTTAAGACTCCAAAATTAAGGGTGGGGTTGGTATTCGCTCTTTCGCCAGTAAGCGGGAGATCTAAGTACCAGCCATCTTGCGTTTGCAAGTAGTTGGCGCGAGCTACCGCGTTGGGATTTGAAACCCCAGCCGCTGCTAACATTGTTCGTCCATCTAGGGTTAAGGAACCCATACCCTTATCTTCTAAGCCATACATGGTTTGTCTTTGCACATCACTGATATCGCTAATTCCATAG
>CAYYOS010000061.1:8355-14271 GCA_964473355.1 uncultured Burkholderiales bacterium
CCCGGTACCGACATAAACCATCCGGTATTTCGCCCCTGCCTTACCAGAGACCACACCTAACTCTGGCACGGTGGTGATAGGCTGTGGAACGCCCGAGGGATCTTTAAGTTTAGCCATCGGTAACGGGTCGACTACCCAACTTGCTACCGTAGAGCCGGTAAAATCAAAGCGCCAAAGGTGCCCGTTAAGGTCGCCGCCGTAAACCCATTCCACCGTATTTTCGAGGTCGGTATTGTCTACATAAGCGGCGATATGCGCAAAACCACTGGGGTTACTTATCGTTCCGCTGTCTGGAACGTCTATTTTTTTTATCAGCGCGCCCGTTTCCACATTGACGACATATAAATGACCTCTGCCGTCCCCGGTTGTGCTGCCAGTCGGCCCGCCATTTGCCTGAGGTACATTGTTATAGCCGGAAGCAAATATCGCAACCCATCCAATCCCCGTTGCCCGGGTTTTTACGATGGTGGGCCGGCCATAACTAAATCCCATGTCCGGATCTGTAAATTCCCACAATGCTTTACTGGCAACACTGGTCTCATTAGCAGCAGTCGGGCTAGTAATGTTTAGCGCGTAGTATCCTCTGCCGCCTTTTCCTAATCCTCCGATCAGCACCGTGTTCCAGTCAGGCGTATAACCCACGCCTTGCGCGGTGCCGGCGACAAAATTAAAATCGGCGTCAGCCATCACTGGTGTGGCATCGACATAATACTTATGGGTAAATCCATTACTTACGGCTAAATCACGCAGTTTCGGAATCAATAGTCCCGGAATGTACGCCCAATTTTCCGCACCGGTGGCGCCATCAAACGCATGCAGCATGCCGTCGTTCGCTGCTTGATAAAGCGTAGCCGGGCGATTGCTCATTGCAGTTATGTGCGCCGTATATCCTTTATTTGTCGCTTCAAGATAATGATAGGGTGGAATTTTGACAGCCACCCCTTCGGCATTTATGGGATCTCCAAAAATGTGAGCGCGGGCCCGGTAAAGACAAGGGCTGGCAACGTTGGTCGCACAATTTGCGTTTCCCATCTCCCGGCCACGCCACCCACGTAAGAATTCTAAGACGGTTTGCCCATCCGTCGGTCCTGGCGGGGACGTCGCTGAATTAAGTTGCGATTGCTGAGTTGCACTTAAGCTCGCCCACTGGAAAGGCACGCCCACGCCACCCCTAAAGGTTGCAATGCGGCGCGTGTCACTCGTCGCGGTGCTTTTAGTATCCAACTGATAACGCGCGCCTTGCGTCCAAAGTGGTGTCGGCAAAATTTGTCCGGTATTTATATCTAAGGCGTAAGCTTGAATTTCACCGGTCCAGGTCGCGGGATCGAAACTAGCAAGGTAAGTTTTATTGTCGGTAGCGCTAATATTAGGATTACTAATCGCGTTTGCCGCCGCTGCGCCGATCCGGCTGTTAATGTTGTTTAAAGCATTTGCGATAGCGTTAGCAAATTGCTCGGGATCCGAGGCATTGAAAAACTCACCTCGACTATTAACAGCGGCATGCCATAAATCATCTATTTTTTCCGGGGTGCTGACGGTCACCGGGCCGGGGCTAGGCCAAGGCTGGGCACCGCTAGACAATGCCGGGAATGCGGAAGGATACGCGAGTGAGCCCTCTACGCCTAAACCCACGGTAAAGTTAACCAGGTGCTGCCAGAAGGCCGGATCTTTAGAGTTTGGCGCTACTTCATTTGACAGCCCGGGGTGCAAATCCCGGTTCCAATAGTACATCGCTGCATCTGCTAATGTACCTGTCCAACCATCGCTATAAGGTGGGCCTGGCGAGTATTGATAACTTGGGTTATTAGGGCCCGTGATTGTCGGCCCACTGCTGCCATCTACATTTAAAGCCGCGCCTCCCGAAGCGCCGGTCCCATTCCAATAGCCATCTGTCATAAGAATATTATAGCTTTGGCGACATGCTAATTGCGGGGCCGGTCCCCATGGGCCGCTATTATCCGTACGGCTAAAGTATTGACCCACTTGATCTATGGCTTTTCGAAGCGGGGTGCCGTCGGTCGGGATGACGTGACCATACAGGCTGTTAAAAAAAGTAGTGCGGTTTGCGCCACTGAACGGCTTAACACCATTTACGATAGTGCCCGGACTTGCTACCCCGTCTATGGTCGCGGCACCGACATTAATCGCGCCAAAGCCCACGCGAGGCGTAGTACCCAGCTGACTAAAAGCTTTACCGATGCCCGCACGGGAAGCTAAGATTCGTGAGCGATAATAGGTGAACCAATTGGCGAAGTTTTGAATCTCTTGGGCCTTCGTTCTAACTACGCCGGAAGGACTAGTGAACGTAGCACTAGCCGGAGTCGCCGTGGTAATTTGGACCTTGTTATAGCTACTGAATACCGTGCGCGAGCCAACACCTTTGTAATTAAAATAAGTAATAGGCCAAAAAGTGTGGGGACCATTGCATGGCGCACAATTCACCGTGCTTTGATTTGGACCGTCGAACCATACGGCGGTTATGGTTTGTTGTGCCGTTAAATTAATGACGCCGGCCGCGGGGAGGCGGGGGTTGTACATGGCAGCCGTCGGGTTTGAATCAGGGAAAGCCACTCCGTTTTCATCTACCCAGGGTTTGTAGGTAATATTTGGATTGTAATAAAGCCTGTTGTTAGCCGCAGAACGTCCGAAGAAATTGTGGACATTCGCGTCTGCGAAGGTAGGTACTTGGTTCGTATAATCCGCGCCGCCATAAGGGGAATTTGGACGAGGATGAAGAAAGATAGAAGACCGCATTTCCTGTTCGGGTAAAAACTCCCAATGCATGGAGCCGGAATCATCCAGAGTAAACATGATGTTCGGCTGAACCTGGTTAATGTTGTTCGCTACCGGAACTGGCACATCCGAAAGATCCACGGCTGCTTTTATATTGTCGCTGAATCCCGTCAATATTAAAGCCAACGTCATAAGACTGAACAGGATTTTAGGTTGGGTCGTGTGACTTGCGCGCATTAGTTGGTCAGGGTTTTGCTTATTCATTTTGTACTCCTATTATTCATCACACTAAAAGCGAAGAATGGCTTGTGACATGGCTACGGTATTTTTCGGACCATCCACGCGCACGGTTACCCGATAATAAACATTCCCAGGAAGAACCGGTCTGCGAAGAATGTACAGCGCTTGTCGGCTACTATTATCGGTGCCACTTTGAGTAACAGTCATGCAGTTATCGGCAATTTCCTGTGCGGTGGCCGGAGGGTGTGCGGGCAGCGCGCCGGCGGGCACCATATTACACATACGTTCGATGACCAAGCGCACGCGGTTACCGTTTGCGCCGAATCCGCTGGAATAGACGTCGGCGGGCGTCACGCCATCCGTGCGTGTCATTGCGTTTATGGTACTCGGCGCTCCATTCGTTCCAAGGGTGGGCGCGGTTTGCATCACTGCAAAGTAATACGGAGGGATGCTTATCTCGCGACTGGTAATCAAGGGCAGCCTAACCATCGCGGTCTCGATGCCTAAATCGGATTCCTGCAAAGCACTACCTTGAAAGGACATGTTCCCAGAAATAAGGTTAGAAGTATCCACGGAGCGGACCATGGCTATCCCGGCGAGCGTCATGGCAACCAACACAATCAACGCCAAAAATAGTACGACGCCCTGCTGTTTTTTGAGGTATTTTTTAGAGGAATTTTTCATGAGGCAGCCCATATCATGTTGCGCAGCGGGATTACTGTTTCATAAACGCGGTAGCGATAGCACAGGGCGTCCGGGATGGCGCTCAGATCTACCGCGACCTGCTGGGGTCCGGGCCAGAGAATAGGCGCAGCCGCGGTGGCATCGCAGACACCCGCATTCATTTTTTCTTTAAGCGTGCTACGCGCAACAACTGCAACTCGGATGGATTTGATAGTTGCAATTGTCGCGCCAGTGGGTGATGGCGCTGCAAAAGAGTTATTGTCCGTATAAATACCCACGGCGTCTGTCCACAAATCTAGGATGTTATCCCCGTTTGTATCCACGCCATATTGAGCTTGTAAGTTGACGATGTTGTCGGCGAGCGCCGTCATATTGGTGGCACCGGCGCCGCCCAATAACAAGTCGCTTACCGCAAAGGTGTTCGGGGGGGAAATCCAATAACTCTGAATAACCGGAATCCCGAGATTGACTAGAGAGCTAGGACAAGGCACCCCGGTGCTACAATATGAAACTCCCAAGCCACCGCTTCGATTAAACGGCCCATTGACCCCAGGCGCGTGAACAAGTGTATTAGCAGGAGGAGGGTTCACCGGCACGCCCTTAACAGGATAGCGATCAGTCACGGGTCCGAAAGGATAGGGATAAGAACCGGGTCCCGTGATTTGATTGAGCGTGCAATCCTTGCCCGTTTCCACCGTGACGACGAGATCACCGAAATGCACACCGGTCGGGGGCGCAGAGACACTGGTTGCAGGGGCGGGTCGAGTGCCCGTGAGGGTAACCGGTGCGCTTAGACCCGTCGATGTACCATAAGTGATGGTTACTGTATCAGGCAAGCCCCCACCCCCATCCGTAATTAGAACCGGATATAAGCGGAATGCGATATTGCTACCGCCAGGCCCCGGAACGGGGTTGACGGCATTTTGATTGTAGGCACGTATAGGACATCCCAACAGTGGATTAATCGGAAGCCCTGGAAACGTAGTATAGCCATACCCCGCTTGGCGGGCATCCCGATCTATAGCGCTAAGCGCTGCAATACCGTTAGCCTGAGCATCAACGCCGCCGGTGGTGGTACGCTTTTGGCCTTCCGAAACGGCGAAAACTTGCATGATCACCAGTATGCCGAGCATGCCTATTACCAAGCCCACCATCACTTCAACCAGACTAAATCCCCGAAAATTATGTGAGCGTTTCATATGCTTGGCCTAGGGTAAGTTGTCATTTATTTGAGCTGCCGCCACATAGCGCCGCTGCGTAGGGTCTTGCGGGGCGGTCCACATGAGCGTCACCGTGACGGCATTACCTGCGCCCACTGCGACGGTCGCGGCGGCGTTAGGCAAGCGTTGCGCGGAGGTTTGGACTTTGGTTAACCATGCATTAAATCTGGGGCCACCGGTGGCGTACTGAGACAGCAGGCTTTTATCTGCCATCCACATCTCCCCGATAATGTCATTGACGAGCAACACTGCCTCGGCGCGATAGCGGGCATCGGTGCTCGCTCGACTTGAAGCAGCTTGTAGGCCAACCAATGCTAATATGCCCATGGAAAAAATGAGAATGGCAATTAAGCCTTCCAGTAATATTATGCCGCTTTGATTTTTCATATTCGCTATCCTATGCGCAAGCTTGGGGACTAACCGAGGGGCTCAAAGCTGGGTCACACATGCGAATTTGCCCCCCCGGTGATACCGTGATGACTAACCGGCGTGCGGTACTTGCCGATGCATGCAGAACATCTATCCTGGTGATCGCACCCGGGCTAACTCTTCCCAGGGGATTAAACACAATGGCACCCGCGGAGTTAGCGGCCAGGGGTGTTCCGTAAGCCGTATTGATGGGAACAGATGTTCCTATTCGAGCTTGGGCTGAACCTTCCGCACCATCTCGTGCTTGTACGGGGACGTTAAACAACAATCCAGCGACCGCAGGATCGTCGGCTAGCACGGTCCATCCACTGACGTTTCCTGCACCGGAAAACGTAAATTGCGTAAATGTGTTGTCGCGCACGGCCGTCGCACGGGCCAACTGCAGGGCGTTTTGAACCGATTCAGCGGCGGTTCTAAGTTGGGTGTTTTGTATCCATTGCTGGTAAGTGGGCACGCCCGCCATCATTAATAAGGCCACAATTGCGATGCCTATCATGAGCTCGACAAGGGTAACGCCCTGCATGCTGTCGCTTGTCTTAATTAGCATAAGCCGCCTTTTTTGGTGGCCCAACAGGTATTCGGGGTGGGGGCAACCCACCCCGAAGGAGCG
>CAYYOS010000062.1:0-14083 GCA_964473355.1 uncultured Burkholderiales bacterium
CCGTAGCCTTAAACGCCATGATTTTAAGCCTGCTCTATAAAGCAGACATATCCGAGTTACGCATGATATTAATCGATCCCAAAATGTTGGAGCTTTCCGTTTACGGCGATATTCCCCATCTCTTAAGCCCCGTAGTCACCGATATGAAGCAAGCATCCATCGCACTAAATTGGTGTGTGGCGGAGATGGAGCGGCGCTATCAATTAATGTCTTTAATGGGTGTGCGCAACTTGGCGGGCTACAACCAGAAAGTGCGCGATGCTGTGAAAGCCGGTACGCCCTTGCATAATCCGCTTACGCCGCCCGGCGAAGTCGGCGAAGCGCTGGAAGAAATGCCGTCGATCGTTGTGGTTATCGACGAACTGGCTGATCTGATGATGGTGGTCGGCAAAAAAGTTGAAGAACTCATCGCGCGCTTAACCCAAAAAGCCCGGGCCTCCGGCATGCATTTAATCCTCGCCACACAAAGACCGTCGGTGGATGTGATCACCGGTTTGATCAAGGCGAATATACCCACCCGCGTGGCGTTTCAAGTTTCTTCGAAAGTGGATTCACGCACGATTTTAGATCAAATGGGCGCCGAAGCATTGCTAGGGCAGGGCGATATGTTGTATTTGCCGCCGGGCACGGCTTACCCGCAGCGCGTACACGGCGCTTTCGTGGCCGATCATGAAGTGCATAAAGTGGTGCAGCACTTAAAAAGCGCCGGCGAACCTCAGTATGTGGAAGGCATTTTAGAAGGTGAAGCGAGTTTCAATGGCGAAACCTCAGGCGAGAGCGACCCTGAAAACGATCCTTTCTATGACGAGGCCGTAGGCATAGTATTAAATACGCGCCGCGCCTCCATTTCACTCATTCAACGGCATTTGCGCATAGGCTATAATCGCGCCGCTCGCCTCATTGAACAAATGGAGCGCAGCGGTTTAGTATCTGCCATGCAGCCTAACGGTAACCGCGAAGTGCTGGCGCCGGCGAGTAAGACCAGTTAGCCCAACGCCGGGGAACCTCCCGGCCTCAAGCAGTACTAACAATAACTATAAAAATGGATCGTTACTCATGAGAAATATTCTTGGTGTATTGCTTTTACTCCCGGCTTTTGCTTTTGCGTCCAGCGTCGAAACCCTCAAACAGTTTGTGCGCAGCACGCAATCGGCGCGCGCGCAATTTAATCAAACTGTGTTGGATAAAAATCGGCAGCCAGTGCAAGAAGCCAGTGGCACCATGCAATTTTCCAGGCCCGGAAAATTTCGCTGGGATTATGCCAAACCACACCCGCAACAAATTGTTGGCGATGGTGCCAAGCTATGGATCTACGATCAAGATTTAGAGCAGGTAACCGTTAGAAAGTTGGATCAAGCGCTAGGCGCCAGCCCCGCGGCATTATTGGCGGGCAACAATGAAATCGAGAAAAATTTTGTGCTAAAAGATGCCGGTGCCAGCGGTGGGCTTGATTGGCTGGAAGCCACGCCAAAAGGTAAAGAAACGACGACATTTGAAATCGTCCGTATGGGCTTTAGCGACAAAGATTTGCAAGTCATGGAATTGCGCGATTACTTTGGTCAAACAACCGTCATCCGTTTTTCCCAGCTAGAAAAAAATCCGCGATTGGCACCCAATATTTTTAAATTCACGCCACCCAAGGGTGTTGATGTCATCGGCGAATGATCTATTTTCGCAACCCGGCCAGAACGTCCCCTTAGCCGAACGCTTAAGGCCCGCGTCCATCGATGAGGTGGTAGGTCAGACACATCTTTTGGGCCCGGGACGGCCATTACGTTTGGCCTTCGAAACCGGCAAACTGCATTCCATGATTTTGTGGGGCCCGCCCGGTGTAGGTAAAACTACCATTGCGCGACTCACCGCCCATGCCTTTAATGCCGAATTTATTGCGCTCTCCGCCGTACTCTCGGGCGTTAAAGATATTCGCGAGGCCATCACCCGCGCGGAACTAACGCGCGATCAATATCAGCGCCACACCATTTTATTTATCGACGAAGTGCACCGCTTTAACAAAGCCCAGCAGGACGCCTTTTTGCCTTACGTGGAACAAGGGTTGTTTACATTTATCGGGGCGACAACAGAAAACCCCTCTTTTGAAGTAAATAGCGCGCTGCTTTCGCGAGCGCAAGTTTATGTGCTACACCCCTTAAATGACGAGGACTTAAACCAGTTGCTCACGCGCGCCTTAAGTCAATATCTACCGGAAATTCAACTGGAAGACGCGGCGCGCGCTAGGCTAATTGCTTACGCCGATGGCGACGCGCGACGATTGTTAAATCTAGTTGAGCAGCTATCAGGTGTAAATACTAATCAATTAGTTACAGACGATATTTTACAAAATACATTAATTTCTAGTGGACGCCGTTTCGATAAGGGTGGGGATCAATTTTACGATCAAATCTCGGCCTTGCATAAATCGGTAAGAGGCTCGTCACCGGACGCCAGCTTGTATTGGTTTTGCAGGATGTTGGATGGCGGCGCCGACCCCCGCTACTTAGCGCGCCGCTTAGTACGCATGGCCAGCGAAGATATCGGCTTGGCCGATCCCCGCGCGCTGCGCATTACCTTGGATGCGGCGGAAACCTATGAGCGCCTGGGAAGCCCGGAGGGCGAACTCGCTTTGGCCCACGCCACACTTTATTTAGCGCTCGCACCCAAAAGCAATGCCGCGTATGTCGCATTCAATGCGGCGCGAGACTTTGTGGCGCGGGACAAATCCCGAGCCGTGCCGGAGCGCTTACGCAATGCGCCGACTAAATTAATGAAAGATCTGGGTTACGGTAAAGACTATCGATACGCTCACGATGAGCAGGAAGCTTATGCCGCTGGGGAAAATTATTGGCCGGATGATATGGCAGCGCAACAATTTTACCAACCCACCGAGTATGGATTGGAACAAAAGATAAAAGAGCGGCTTGCACATTTGCAGGATTTAGACAAAAAGGCTAGTTAAAAACAAATAGGGCAGGCGTTTAGCCGTTCGCAGCTTGCATTTTTGCATGAAGAGACTAAACTAACATAACTTAGTCCATAGGAGTCCTTATGCAGACTGTAAACATCCACGAAGCCAAGACGCATTTATCGCGTCTGATCGAACAAGCCGCAAAGGGCGAATCCTTCATTATCGCCAAAGCGGGCAAGCCGCTAGTCAAGGTCATGCCATTGAGCGCGCCGGAGTCCGGGCAGGTGAAACGGCTGGGCTTCATGGCTGGCCAGATCACCGTTCCGGATGACTTCAATAAGATGGGTCACGCGGAGATTGAGCAGCTTTTCTCTGGTGGGAAGAGATGAAGCTGCTGTTGGACACACATCTTCTGTTGTGGGCGGCGGGGGAGCCAAACCGGCTCTCGATGGACGCACGCACCTTGATCGAGGCTCCCCAGAACGAGTTATTTTTCAGTGCGGCTAGCTTGTGGGAGATCATCATCAAAAGTGGGCTGGGTCGCGATGATTTCGAGGTCGATTCACGACTACTACGCCGAGGGTTGCTGGATAACGGCTATAGCGAACTTCCTATTGGCAGCGAACATGTTGTCGCCATCGACGGCTTGCCATCGATCCACAAAGATCCCTTTGACCGTATGCTGGTTGCTCAGGCAACGGTAGAGGGCATTACCTTGCTGACTGCCGACTCCGTCGTGGCGCAGTATCCGGGTCCGGTGAGAAGAATTTGATTTCGCGCAAACGAATCCATGTTAGGGCTGCCAAGCGTTTCCCAGAAGTGTGGTGGCGAGTAGATAACTTCCGCGCTCAGCGCCCATATTGCTCTCCCAATGGCCGGGAGACGGGGATCGACGCCAACACCCTCGCCCGCACGGCATTGCCGAAGGCATCCGGGGCGGGATGCGAGGTGCGCCCCCCGCAAATAGTTGGCAAGCCGGTAACGAGCTGCCTGCCGAACAGTACATGGCATTGCCATTGCCGCTCCTTCGTCATTCCCGCGAAGGCGGGAATCCAGGTTTTATTGCTGGGGGTTAGGTGGCGCCAACCGAGATTTCGTTTTATTTCCAATTGAGAACAGGGAGAAAATGTTAGACATACAACTACTGCGCACCAACGCCGCGCATGTGGCCGAGCTATTAAAGCCGCGCGGCTTTGTACTCGACGTGCCGCAATTTCAAGCTTTGGAAGAAGAGCGTAAACGCCTGCAAACTTACACGGAAGAATTGCAGGCGAAACGCAACCAAAGCTCGCGCGCCATCGGCACGGCCAAAGTCAAGGGCGAAGACGTTGCCGCGATCATGGCGGAAGTGGCTGAACTTGGCGATACGCTCACGAGTGCCCAAGTCCAGTTAAAACAAATCCAAGAGCAGGTTCAGTCGTTGCTCTTAGGTATACCGAATCTCACGCACGCCAGCGTCCCCTTGGGCAAATCTGCCGATGACAACGTTGAAGTCCGTCGCGTCGGTGAAGTTCCACAGTTTGATTTTCCGACAAAAGACCATGTGGAATTAGGCGAGACGCTACAACAACTAGATTTTGCAGCAGCGGGCAAAATCAGTGGCGCGCGCTTTTCGTTGCTTAAAGGTGATCTGGCCCGTCTTCACCGTGCCCTTATTCAGTTGATGTTAGATATCCACACCACCGAACACGGCTATACGGAAGCCTATGTGCCATATTTAGTGAACGCAAGCAGTATGCAGGGCACCGGCCAATTACCTAAGTTTGGCGAAGATGCATTTCACTGCGAGGCGGATGATTTATATTTAATTCCCACCGCTGAAGTGCCGCTGACTAATTTGGTACGCGATGAAATTGTTCCACTGGAACAATTGCCTTTGAAGTTTACTGCACACACCCCGTGCTTTCGCCGTGAAGCAGGCTCGTATGGTAAAGATACGCGCGGCATGATCCGGCAGCATCAATTCGACAAAGTGGAGTTGGTGCAAATCGTCCACCCTCAAGAGTCTTATGCCGCGTTGGAATCGTTAACCGGCCACGCCGAAGTGATTTTGCAAAAATTAGAATTACCCTATCGCGTAGTAACCTTGTGCACCGGCGATATCGGATTTTCCGCGGCAAAAACCTACGATCTTGAAGTGTGGCTGCCCGCGCAAAACACTTATCGAGAAATTTCTAGCTGTAGTAACTTCGAAGCCTTCCAAGCGCGGCGCATGCAAGCACGGTTTCGCAATGAAAAAGGCAAACCCGAGTTGGTCCACACCGTCAATGGCTCTGGGCTAGCGGTAGGGCGCACCTTGGTTGCAGTGCTGGAAAATTATCAACGCAAAGACGGTTCGATTGAAATTCCCAAGGCGTTAATTCCCTATATGGGCAAGTCGGAAATTCGAGCTTAGATAGCAGCCTGGTTGCAATTGGCACAAACTGTGGTGCAGAGTACTATGTGGAGACCGCTTCGCATAAAAGTGTTCAACGGGAGAAACAAAATCTATTTTCGGCGATAAGGTGAAGACTATGGAGCGCGAAGGCCTGATTAAACGCATATCTATTGACCCGAACGTCTGCTTTGGTAAGCCGTGCATTCGGGGTACGCGCCTTTGGGTGTCACTGATACTCGACAATCTCGCCGAGGGCGTCACGGAAGAAAAACTTCTGGAAGAGTATCCTAAACTGACACATGATGACGTACTTGCTGCTATCGCTTATGGCGCGGAAATGTCACGCGAGCGATATGTGCTGCTGCCGGTAGAAAATTCTGCGTGTAATTCAAGCTCGATGAGAACCTCGGGCATAGCATAGTTCGGATTCTGCACGAGGCTGGTCACGACGTCGCAATCGTTTTTGATCAAAAACTTTCCGGCGCCAACGACCAAACGATTTATGATGTCTGCCAGCGGGAGCAGAGATGCCTCGTCACGCTCGATCTAGATTTTAGCAACGTTTTGCGTTTCCCACCCGAGCCGACTACAGGAATCGTGGTTCTGCGCCCTGACAACAAAGCAACCATCAACACGATTAGTGCACTCGCCAAGCAATTGGTAGCTGGCATTAAGCAAGAAAACCTTAGCGGTCGTCTCTGGATTATAGAAATTGGCCGGATCCGAGTTCATCAAGCGATCGACCCGGAGTTGTAATTGCGCAGCCTCGACGATGCCGACAAACAAAAAATCTAGCGACACCATTGACTGGAGCCTCACTACTTGGGAAGGATGCCGCCGAGAAACACTGCGCCGCTGGGCGGATTTGCCCTTAGAGAGAGTGATCGCTGCACTGGAAGAGATGCAGGAATTAAGCGATATGCTTGCGCAGTCGCCTGCCGCGAACCCACACGCGTCTCCCGAAACTGGTAAAATATAGGCTCTCGGAGGGGTACCGAAGTGGCCATAACGGCGCTGACTCGAAATCAGATGGTGGGGGTAACCTCACACGTGGGTTCGAATCCCACCTCCTCCGCCAGTTGCATCCTGCCTTATACCCATTTAGGTATACCCTAAAGGGGGTACGATTAAAACTGCCAAAGTTCGATCATCATCGCGCGCACTCGCGCGCCGGTATAGGAAATAAAATCTATTTCGTGCCTATAAGGCTGCCCCCCGGAGTTGCAAAGCAGGCAAGCGGCTAACGATTATCTTGCTTGACATATCACGCAACACGTAATAGTCTAGTCAGATATGATCCGATCCTTCCGCGATCCTCGAGCCGAAGCGTTGTTCAATGACCAGGATGTGCCACGGTTACGGGGGATCGAACGGGTCGCCCGCCGGAAACTCTTGTACCTGCATCAGGCCCGACGTATTGAGGATTTGAGGGTTCCGCCCGGCAACCGGATTGAGTCCCTGAAGGGTGACCGGAAGGGGCAGCACAGCATCCGCATTAATGACCAATGGCGGATCTGCTTTCGCTGGAAGGATGGAGATGCCTTTGATGTGGAAATTGTGGACTACCATTGAGGTGCACCATGAACACCAAACATAAGCGACTTAAACCGATTCACCCGGGCGAAATTTTGCTCGAAGACTTCATGAAGCCGATGGGCGTCAGCATCAACCGCCTGGCCCGCGACACCGTCGTGCCGCCGGGCCGCATCAGCGCCATCGTCAACGGCAAGCGCGCGATCACCGCCGATACCGCGCTTCGCCTCGGCAAATACTTTGGTGTCTCGCCGGGTGTGTGGATGGGCCTACAAACGGATTATGATCTCCGCATAGCGCAGAGAGAGATCGGCGCAGAGGTCGAGAAGCGCGTGCAGCAACATGCCGCCTGAGGCAATGCGAAATCCGAGTGGAAACACTGGCGGTAAACGCGCCATGAATCCGACAAGTGTTGCAATGCAAGATTCGACCCCTGAAACTCTGCGATGAATGTTGCGATGCAAGACTTGAGCCACCCCACTTCCCCGGACACATGGTTAGGCGACTTGTTCAACTCGATGCGGCGCAAACACTAGAGTTCCTGCGCGCGCCGCCTGGCAACCGCTTGGAAGCCGTGAAGGGCAATCGCACGGGGCAGCATAGTATTCGCGTAAACAACCAGTTTCGTGTGTGTTTCCGGTGGACGGAGGCTGGCCCCGAAGACGTCGAGATCGTGGACTACCAATAACGGAGAATGACTATGTTCAAGAATGGAATGCGGCCGGTACACCCCGGCGAAATTTTGCGCGAGGATTATTTGATTCCTTTAGGTATGAGCGCCAACGCGCTGTCAAAGACGCTCAATGTACCCGCAACGCGCATCAACGATATTGTGCGCGAGCGGCGCGGTATTACGGCGGACACTACCATGCGACTGGCACGTTATTTCGGTGGTGATGCACGCTCATGGATGAATTTGCAAGCGGCATACGACTTGCGAGTGGCGGAGATGGAAAACACCAAGCGCATCGAGCGGGAGGTTATTCCTGCAGCGGCTTGATGCGCGAACCAAGGGAGTCCCGAGGGGCGCGGAGGGAGCCGCTCGTCACGGCCATGTTCAAGAACTTGCCTCGCAAATTCGCTATTCGCGAAATGCGAAAATAACTATTAGGGCTACTACAGTCTTTGGCTCAGTGCTTTGGAGTCATTGAGAAATGTTGGCATGCGCGAGGCGGAATTTTATCCCGTGTGATCTAACTTATTTCATCATAACATCGCTAACCCACTCCTCCCAATATAGTCATAGGCGCGCGACCCTTGCTCGAGCATCATAGCCATTTCGGGGGGTGGCATGGGTGGGCTGAATAGGTAGCCTTGCATCTCGTGGCAGGTATGCTCCATTAAAAAACGCACTTGCGAGGGGGCAGTGACGCCTTCGGCCACAACCTTCAAATCCATGTGGCGCGCCATGGCGATGGTGGCGCCGACGATGGCGGCATCGTTGCGGTCGCTTGCGATATCGCGAATAAAAGATTTGTCGATTTTTAGCGTGTCGATGGGCAGGCGTTTGATATGCGATAAAGAAGAATAGCCGGTGCCAAAATCATCGATGGAAATGGAGACACCCGTATTACGAATGTCGAGCAGGGTTTGAAATGACACGTCAATATTCTGCATTAAACTGGTTTCGGTGATTTCGAGCTCGAGGTATTGAGCATTAAGGCCGCTATTCGCCAGTGCTGACGCGACGGTTTTTTCGATACCGGGGGAGCGAAGTTGCTGCGCAGAGAGATTGACAGCCACTTTTATGGTGGGCAAACCGGCTTTTTGCCATGCTTGGTTCTGCTTGCACGCCTCCCGCAATACCCATTCTCCCAGATTGCTAATCATGCCGATTTCTTCCGCAAGCGGAACAAAGTCCGCCGGCGCGATAAGACCTTTTTCCGGATGTTGCCATCGAACCAGCGCTTCGGCGCCAATGATAGCCCGGCGCCTTGTGCAGATCCTTGGCTGATAATAAATTATGAATTCGTTTTTCTCCAACGCCCGCCGCAGGGCGCTCTCCGTGAGTAGCCGTTCGAGAATTTTAATATTCATCGCCGGATCATAAAAACGAAATGATGCAGAGCCAAGTTCTTTCGCTTGGTACATGGCCATATCGGCATGCTTTAGGAGGGTCGCTACATCGTTCCCATCTTTAGGAAAAACACTGCCGCCGATACTGGTCGTAATGTTCAATTCGTGCCCGGCCAAATTAATGGGCACCGCCACCGACTCTAAAACTTTTTCTGCCACGGCAGCCATAGTTTCAATTGAATCCAGATCGGCCAAGACCAAAACGAACTCGTCCCCACCGAGACGGGCGACCGTATCAGACTCGCGAATTAGATGTCTCAGCCGGCTCGCTATCGTTTTTAACAGAAGATCGCCCAAGTCATGCCCTAAGCTGTCGTTCACCTGCTTAAAACGATTTAAATCCATAAATAACACCCCGGTTTGGGTGCCAGCCCGATGGCTTTGGTCAATGGCATGTTGCAAGCGGTCTGTGAGTAACAGGCGATTCGGCAGGCCTGTCAGCACATCATGATTCGCCAGATGCTCTATGCGGCGTTCATAGTTCCGGGCTTGGGTCACATCCCGGGCAATGCCGTGGACACCGGTGATTTCGCCATCGATAATTAAGGGCAGGTACGCTAATTCTACTTCTATGGTGGAACCATCTTTGCGAACCGAGCTGGTGCGGAATTTTTTGGGGTTTCCATCACGCAACACCAGGGTCTGGTCGGAGGCCGGCGCTGCCTCGTCGGGCATGATCAGGGGTACGCCCTCGTGCTGTAATTCTTCAATCGAATACCCGGTCATCGACTCCAGCGCCTTATTTCCGGAAATTATTTTTCCAGAAAGATCGCGTACAAAAATGCCGTCAGGATGATGTTCGAACAAGGTCTTGAAGCGTTGTTCGCTTTCCCGCAATTGATGTTGCGACTTTCGCATTTGATATTGGCGTAGTCGTCCGCGTAAAGACGAGCGCGCTGTGCTAATTAGCGCGGCCGTGCGCACCGGACGCTCCAACAACGTGGCATTTCCCAAACGTTCCGTCCAAGCACCCAACAAGGGTGAATTGGCTCCGTGGTAAGTTAAGATCAGCGTAGATAAATCCGACCAATCGGGCTGAGTAGCAAGATAATTCTCCAAAAGTGTCAGTGCCTCTGGGGTGAGGACTTCCTCCACCAAGAGCAAAGCGCCTGCCCCCAGGTCGAGCTCGGCCATAAGTTCTGTGATGTCGTGGCAAACGGTAGACTGGATTTGCGCATCTTGCAGCACGCGCGATGCTACTTCGCCATCCTTCCACGAGGAGGCTAACACAAGTAGCCTAATTTCCTCGGGACTATACGGTGAATGGCTTGAAGCTAAAAGCGCGGCATCAGGTAACATCATCCAACTTATTGCCTTCAAACGTCGGCACGCCGGTCAGCACGCCATGGAATTGTTCTAATACACCGCCGACACGTATCCCCTGGCCAGTGATGGCGTATTCGCGTATCGAGCGTTCGTGAACGCTACCACGTTTTTTAAATACCGAAATCGCTTGCCGTACTTCACCGTTGAATTCAAAATGGCGCAGAAGTAATACGTTGTCCGCAAGATAGCTAGCATCAATCGTGGAACTCATGTTGCCGCCCAATATGCCCTGATGAACCCCGACGACAATGGTCGTTACCCCGCGCTGACCCAAATAACTTAATAATTCATGTAGATGTAGAGTCAAGAACCGGTCATTGGGCATCGCATTTAAATAGCCGTTAAGACTATCAATCACAATCAGTTTTACCCCGTGGTTTTCGACTGCGCTGCACACCTGGGCGGTAAACTCGCCCGGGGTCATTTCAGCAGGATCAATTTGCTGAATGGTTACTTGGCGCTCGTCCAGGCCACGTTTTAAGTCAATACCGATGCCGTCGGAACGATTAAGCAGAACGTTCAACGATTCTTCAAATATAAACATAGCCGCCTTATCGCCACGCTTGATGGCTGCTGCCACTAATTGTGTGGCTAGCGTGGATTTTCCGGTGCCGGGCGGGCCGCCGATCATGGTGCTGGTACCTACATCCATTCCGCCGCCAAACTGAATGTCCAATGCCGGAATTCCTGTGCTGATTTGCTGACGAGCGCTAAAAGCCCGCGTTGACGCCGCCACCAACCGTGGGAAGACTACCACGCCGCCACGGTGGATCTTATAATCATGATAGCCATCGCGCGAAGGCACGCCACGATATTTGATTACACGCAGTCGACGCCTGCCTATGCCGTAGTCACCGTCGATCTGATCCAAGCCTATTACGCCATGCGCAATACTACGGATTTGCATATCATGGGTATCCGGCCGATCATCCAGCATTAGCACGGCGCAAGCGCGGCGCGAGAAGAATTGTTTGTAAGCTAGAATTTGGCGCCGGTACCGTAAAGGGTTGCTCGCTAATAGCCGTAATTCGGAAAGCGAGTCAATCACCACCCGGCGTGGCTTAAGTGCCTCGACCACCGCAGAAATGTTTTTAGTGGTATCGCCGAGCTCAACTTCTGATGGATGAAACATGGTGTGCTGCTGCGCAGGATCCAGCAGATCTTCTGAAGTAATAACCTCATGAATATGTATGCCATCCAGGCTCCAGCCATGAGACGCGGCAACCGCGCGTAACTCGCTCTCCGTTTCAGACAAGGTGATGTACAGCACCTGCTCTTTATTACGCGCACCCTCAATCAAAAACTGCAGGGCTAGCGTCGTTTTTCCGGAGCCAGGCATGCCTTCAACCAAATAAAGGCGTTCGGGGACTAAACCACCATTCAGAACTTCATCAAGCCCGATTACGCCGGTAGAGAGCTTGGTTGCGCTAGACGTAGTTGTTAAAGATTTTTCCAAAATTTTCTTTTTTTAATTTTAAACGAGCGAGGCGATGGACATTCCTGCCGCAACCTCGCGGTTACACATAAACTTAATAGAAGCATGAGCCTGTTATTGGACAGTAAATGGACCGTATTTGTTGCGCTAACTTCTTTTTCTATGGATTTTTGCATCTTTGCGCCTCCTAAATCAAGGGCCCCTCACCGTTTACTGCGCCTACCGGGCGAAAATGGCGGCTAACTCCTCGTTACACATAACCAGCCCAGTTATAATTAAGCTTTACTTACGTTTCTTATATGACACCTGAAACACTGGCGTTGCTCACTGCTGCTGTTTTGATCATTGCTTTCCTTTACTCTTCAGTCGGGCATGCGGGCGCGTCGGGTTATATTGCCGTGATGACGCTTTTCAGTATGGCGCCGGCGGAAATTAAGCCGACGGTGCTGGCGCTCAATATTTTGGTGGCAAGTATCGGCTCGTGGCAGTTTTGGCGCGCGGGACATTTTTCCTGGTCGCTCTTCTGGCCATTCGCACTGCTTTCTGTGCCATTTGCGTTTTTGGGCGGATACCTCAATTTATCCACGCCTATTTTTAAGATTCTTGTTGGTCTCGTTTTACTTTTTTCTGCCGCACGTTTTCTCGCTAAGCCCGCGCCTGAACGACAGCCGCATCCGCCGCCCAAGCCGGTTTCTTTGGTTGCTGGAGCAGGGTTGGGCTTGCTCTCCGGCCTCACTGGCACGGGGGGCGGTATCTTTTTAACACCGCTTGTTATTTTTATGCATTGGGCGCGTACCAAAACTGCTGCGGCAATTTCAGCGGTGTTCATTTTAGTTAATTCCATTGCCGGGTTACTGGGTAATCTCAGTGCGACAAAAAGTTTTCCGGAATTTGCTATGCCTTTGGCGGTGGCGGTTATGGTTGGGGGTTTTGCGGGTTCTTATTCAGGTAGCCGGCGTTTTCCGCATACAGCCATTAAGCGATTGCTAGCGCTCGTTCTCACCATCGCGGGGTTCAAGCTTATTCTTACTTGAACACAACGCTTCTTTGATCCACGGAATTGCCTTTGCGAGGACCGCGAAGTGCTTATAAAATCTTTTAAACGGTTGGCGCGTGGTAGTTTTTCGACGACCGCTAATTTCGTACTGTTAGCTTTTTAAGGAATTCGCATGCCATTACCTACTCAGCAACCTCTCGAATACGGTGTACCCATTTCTTTGGATTTAGCCAAGCGCGTCATGGCGGCGGCCGAGACGGAGGCACTGGCCAACCATTGGCCGGTTGTCATCGCCATTGTGGATAGCGGTGGGCATCTCGTTATGCTGCACAAATTAGATAACACGCAACTCGGCAGTCTGACCATCGCACGTTTAAAAGCAGAAACAGCATTGAATTTTAAGCGCCCGACTAAAACTTTCGAGGAAACCCTGGCGGGCGGTGGGGCAGGGTTGAAAGTATTATCCATGCCTGGGGTCACGCCGTTAGAAGGCGGCATTCTACTTATACAAGCAGGAAAAATTATAGGCGCAATTGGGGTTTCCGGGGTACGTTCGCCCGAGGATGCGCAAGTTGCTAGCGCGGGCGCAGTTGCCCTTAATGATTGAATCGGTTAAAGGGTAACCAAACACCGTGGCGCGACACACTACGGGGTGATACCAGTTAGTTCTTGAGCTACCACGCAAGTTACGTTATAAAGAGTAATAGCTTGAGCAAGCTTCTTTCTACTCACTTCCTGGAGTAAACCACATGAGACTACTAAAAGTTTTTCTTAGCGTGTTTATCGCAACGCTTGGCCTTAGCGCTTATGCCGCACCGGATGTGGTGAGGCTGGGAAATTTAAAGTTTGCCCACTACGGTGCCGTCTCTTACATGAAAGAGATAGCCCCGAAATACAACTTAAAGATTGAAGAGAATATGTTTGCCAAGGGGCTGGATATTTTGCCGGCAATTGTCGCCGGTGAAATTGATGTTGCGGCGAGTGCGCTGGATGCGGCAGTAGCAGGGCGCGCGGCTGGTGTTCCGGTATTTGTGGTCGCTGGGTTTGCAAAGGGCGGCGCGCGCATCGTTGTTCGGCCCGATCTCAACATCAAGTCAGTCGCGGATCTTAAAGGCAAGAAAGTTGGTGTGGCGCGGGGCGGAGCGCAAGAATTACTGTTAGCCGCAGAACTTGCTAAGCATAACTTGACTTGGTCCGATCAGCCCGGCAAAGACGTGCAGATTTTTTTCATGGCTTTTGCCGATCTAAATCAGGCTTTGATGCAAAAAAATATTGATGCCATGTGTCAGTCCGAGCCACAATCCTCTCAAGCCATAAACCGCGGTTTTGGTGTGGAGCTCATCAAGCCATACGACACGCCCTTGGGCGAGCCCGTGCGCGCCTTGGTCATGACCGAGAAAATGTACAACACTAAACGCGATGTCGCGGAGCGTTTTA
>CAYYOS010000063.1:0-14068 GCA_964473355.1 uncultured Burkholderiales bacterium
CTGAAGCAGGATGATAAAAAATCCGCGAAAAATCTAAACCCTTGGCTTTCCAGTGATCGATAGAGGCCCGGGTGTCTAACAAATCTGCGCGGCCGATAATGTCATTTAAACTGCGCACGCCCAATTGGGCTAAATATTCGCGTACTTCTTCGGCCACCATGAAAAAATAATTTACGACGTGCTCGGGTTGGCCGGTGAATTTTTTCCGCAGCTCGGGGTCTTGCGTCGCAACCCCAACCGGGCAAGTATTTAAGTGGCACTTACGCATCATAATGCACCCTTCGACGACCAATGGCGCCGTGGAGAATCCGAATTCATCCGCGCCAAGTAGTGCGCCGATGACCACATCGCGCCCGGTTTTTAATTGGCCGTCTACTTGCACGCAAATTCGTCCACGCAATTGATTTAACACCAAAGTTTGCTGCGTTTCCGCAAGCCCTAGTTCCCAGGGCGTACCGGCGTACATAATCGAAGATAAAGGGCTGGCCCCGGTGCCGCCATCATGACCGGAAATGGTGACGTGGTCCGCGTGGGCTTTGGATACGCCTGCTGCAATCGTGCCCACACCCACTTCCGACACCAGTTTTACCGAAATACGTGCGTCTTGATTGATGTTTTTTAAGTCGTGTATAAGTTGCGCCAAGTCTTCAATCGAATAAATATCATGGTGCGGCGGCGGTGAGATTAATCCCACGCCTGGGATAGAATGACGAACTTTGGCGATGGTCTCGGAAACTTTGTGGCCGGGTAGCTGGCCCCCTTCACCGGGCTTAGCCCCTTGCGCCATTTTAATTTGCAGATCATCGGCATTGACCAAATATTCCGCGGTAACACCGAAACGGCCTGCCGCCACCTGTTTAATCGCCGAGCGCATGGAATCACCATTAGGCAGCGGTTTAAAACGCTCCGCTTCTTCACCACCCTCGCCGGTATTGGATTTGCCGCCGATACGATTCATAGCAATCGCCAAGGTGGTATGCGCTTCTCGTGAGATCGATCCAAAAGACATAGCACCCGTGGCAAAGCGCTTAACGATTTCCTTCGCGGGCTCCACTTCTGCCAACGGAATGGGTTGGGCCGCGGTTTTAATTTCAAATAGGCCACGCAGCGTCATTAAATTCTTACTCTGTAAATTTATTAAAGCTGCGTATTCCTTATATGTTTTAAAATTATTGGTGCGTGTTGCGTGTTGCAATTTTGAAATGCTATCCGGGGTCCACATGTGGGCTTCGCCACGCGTGCGAAACGCGTATTCGCCGCCGGCATCCAAGGCGCGCCGGTATAAGGGTGCGTCACTATACGCCAAACGATGCCAACGTATTGATTCCTCCGCCACCTCTTCTAAACCGATACCTTCGATATTACTGGGGGTGCCCTCGAAGTATTTTTCTACAAAACCCGAATTTAAGCCCACCGCCTCAAAAATTTGCGCGCCGCAATAGGACTGATAGGTGGAGATGCCCATTTTCGACATTACTTTTAGCAAGCCTTTGCTAATGGCTTTGGTATAGCGTTTACAAGCTTCGTAATGGGAAAGGTCTTCCGGCAGAAATTCCTGCATCTCGGCCAAAGTTTCAAAAGCCAGATAAGGATGCACCGCTTCCGCACCGTAGCCCGCCAGCATTGCAAAGTGATGCACTTCGCGGGCAGAACCGGTTTCGACAACCAAGCCAGTGCTAGTACGTAGGCCGGCTCGTATCAAGTGATGATGCACCGCTGAGGTAGCCAGAAGCGCGGGCACGGGAACGTTTAATGAAGACACATCCCGGTCTGATAACACAATAATATTGCAGCCATCGTTAACCGCACGTTCGGATGCATCGCACAATTGCTGTAAAGCTTGCGCCATGCCAGCTACACCACCCGCGGCAGCAGAGCAAATGCTAAGCGTGCGCGAAACAAAGGTATTGTCGGTGTGTTCGCCGATGCGACGAATCTTTTCCATGTCGTCCGGGCTTAATATGGGCTGCTGCACTTCCAAACGTTTTTTCGGTTCGCTATCGGTTAACCCCAAAAGATTAGGGCGCGGGCCTATGAAAGAAACCAAAGACATCACCAATTCTTCCCGAATAGGATCAATCGGTGGGTTGGTCACTTGCGCAAACATCTGCTTAAAGTAGTTGTAAAGGGACTTAGGGCGATTTGATAGGACTGCCAGCGGCGTGTCGTTGCCCATAGAGCCTATGGCTTCCTGGCCACTCGCCGCCATGGGTGTAAGCAAAAATTTCAAATCCTCCTGCGTATAACCAAACACTTGCTGGCGGTCTAAAAGCAGTTCGGTTGATCCAAGCGACGCGGGGCTGCTGGGTAAGTTTTCCAATAAAATTTGGGTTTTATCCAGCCAGCTTTGATAAGGTCGGGAGGCGGCGAGGGCGGATTTGATTTCCGCGTCGTCAATAATGCGGCCTTTTTCAAGGTCGATCAAAAACATTTTGCCAGGCTGTAAACGCCATTTTTTTATAATCTTTGTTTCAGGGATGTCTAAGACCCCCATTTCGGAGGCCATCACCACCAGGTCATCGTCGGTGATCAAATAGCGCGCCGGACGCAAGCCGTTGCGATCTAAAGTCGCGCCGATTTGCCTACCATCGGTAAATGCGACGGCCGCCGGGCCATCCCAGGGCTCCATTAAAGCGGCATGATACTCATAAAAAGCACGCCGTTCGTTGTCCATTAACGGATTACCAGCCCACGCTTCGGGAATCAATAGCATCATGGCGTGCGCCAGTGGGTAGCCCCCGGCTACCAATAGCTCTAAGGCATTATCAAAAGACGCAGAATCGGATTGGCCCTCAGTGATTAAAGGCCATAACTTTTGCAAATCGTCACCTAATAAGTCGGACGCCATCGCATGGCGGCGCGCTGCCATCCAATTGACGTTGCCGCGCAAAGTATTGATCTCGCCATTGTGCGCGATCATGCGGAAAGGATGAGCTAAATCCCAACTCGGAAAAGTATTGGTAGAGAAACGTTGATGCACCAATGCCAAAGCTGTAACCAGCGCCGGGTTTTTTAAGTCGTCGTAGTATTCGCCGACCTGCTCTGCGAGCAGCATACCTTTATATATAAGTGTGCGTGCAGATAACGAAGGAATGTAAAAACGCGCCGGATCGTCTAGCTTTAAGGCCCGCACGCTGTGTTCGATACGCTTACGTATGACGAACAGTTTGCGTTCAAACGCGTCCGTATCGCTACAATTTTCGCCACGCCCAATAGCCATCTGGCGTATCACGGGTTCTGCCGCTATTACGCCTTTGCCGAGCCCGGCATTGTGGGTGGGGACATCGCGCCATCCCAACAAAATTTGATCGGCCTCTTTCACGCAGGCCTGGATAATTTCCTCACATTGCGCGCGGGCGGCATCGCCCTGCGGTAAAAATACCATGCCTATGCCGTAGTGCCCAGCTTCGGGCAAAAGCACCTGCTGCTCGCGGAATACCTGGCGAAGAAACGCATCAGGGAGTTGAATTAAAATACCGGCGCCGTCACCTGCCAGGCAGTCAGCGCCTGTGGCGCCCCTGTGTTTTAGGTTTACTAAAATTTGCAAACCTTGCTGGATGATAGCGTGGCTTTTTTTGCCTTTAATGTTGGCAACAAATCCGACACCGCAAGCGTCATGCTCCCGGGCGGGGTCGTACAAGCCTTGATTCTCTTGCCTACTCAACATACCTACGGACCTTAGAAAATTACAGCGAAACTTTTTAATTATACCTGGGGCTCTGATGACGTCAATGTGGCGACCTTTCCTTTCCGACCGATATGGGCGCGTGAGTCGGATGGATATTTGGCTCAACACGAATAAGTTCTAATTTGCCCCTGGCGGACAAAAACCGGCGAACTGGGTTCAGCTATTGCCCTGCTGCACGCACAGTTTGACAACTTTAGTTTTACACCCCACCATCACTGCAGGAGGCTGCCCCATGACAATATAGCCGTCCGGATTCGCGCGGAGAAACCTATAATGAGCTTAAAGCTCAAGTTATTCCTACCTCTATTGGTATTCAGTTTATTGTTAGCCGTCTATGTGTTTTCATTTTGGATTCCGCGCACGATCGGCTATGTAGAGCGTAGCTATCACGAAAATTTAATCAAACATCTAGAGAGCATCGCAGAAACCATTGCTCCACACATTACCCGCGGACAAACCTTGCAAGTCGGCGAAATCTTAGAGTCGTTAGTACAAAAAAATAAGGGTTGGATCAGTATTCAGCTAAAGGACAATCAAGGGTCTCTTATTTACACGACCACAGCCCAATCCATAGACAAATCTGCTTTGCCACCCGAAATACGCGAACTCGAACAAGAGATAAATCCCCGTGGCGGACCGCTCGGTAAGATGGTGTTGAAGGTCGATTTTCGACCCCAGTTGTCGGTAATTCGCGCTCAACAACGCGAGCTAATTATTACCGCGATTATGGTGATGGCCATTTTTTCTCTGCTAATAGGTTTTACCATTGAAGCACTAATACGGCGGCCGCTTACAGTGTTGGCCGGTGCCTCCGATAAGTTGGCGAAAGGAGATTTTGATACGCCGCTCCCTTATCCTCGCAGCGACGAGGTGGGGACATTGGTTCATAGTTTTGCCGCCATGCGCCAGGCGATTCGCTCTTCTCAAGACAAACTGTTAGCAGAAATCACGGAACGTCGCACGGCGGAAGAGCAACTACGTTTAACCGCTTCGCGGTTAGTGGCACTTCTGGGTAACTTACAAGCCGGCACACTGATGGTAGATGAAGACGGGCGGGTGATAATCGTAAACCAACGTTTTTTTTCGATGTTTGCCATAAATAAACTGGCGCCCGATCTTATCGGCGCGGAGGGTCACGTTTTAATCGCTGAGGCCAAGCAGATGTTTGCTGCACCGGAGCAATTTGCTGCGCGAGCTGAGGAGATAATCCAGGGCCGTCAGTTGGTCAGCGGTGAAGAATTATTGCTGCTTGACGGACGCATTTTTGAGCGCGACTACGTGCCGGTTTTTTTGGAGCAGCGTTACGTGGGGCATCTATGGCAGTATCGCGATATCACGGAGCGAAAACGGGCGGCCATTGCGCTTTTTCAGGAAAAAGAGCGCGCGCAAGTGACCTTGCAGTCCATTGGTGATGGCGTGGTCACGGTAGACGCCCAAGGCAATATTGAATATTTAAATCCCGCGGCGGAAGCGATAACGGGTTGGAGCACAGCTCAAGCTAGAGGGCTGGCTTCGTCCAAGATCATCAACTTATTTTTTGAAGAAACCGGCCAAGCCGTAAGCGATCCTGTTGCACAGTGCCTGCTGGGGCAAACGCTGTTCACGGCATCGGCAAACATCGTTTTGCGACGCAGCGATGGCAGTGAAATCGCAATTGAGCATTCGGCCGCACCGATTCGGGATCGGGAAGGCCAAGTAGTAGGGGTAGTGGTGATTCTTCATGACGATTCACAAGCGCGCAGCATGGCTAACCAGCTCTCCTGGCAAGCGTGCCATGATCCTTTAACCGAGTTATTTAATCGCCGTAAATTCGAACAAAGCCTGGAAGGGTTGCTATTAAGCGCCCGTCAAAACAACATGCAACACGCGTTACTGTATTTGGATTTAGATCAATTTAAAATAGTAAACGACACTTGCGCGCACTTAGCGGGTGATGAATTACTTCGCCAAATGAGTGGGCTATTACAAAGCCTAGTGAGAGACAGCGACGTGCTTGCACGTCTGGGAGGCGATGAATTTGGCGTGCTGTTGCGCCACTGCCCGCCGGATCGCTCCTTAACTATTGCTAACGGAATTCGTGAGGCGGTGCAGGATTATCGCTTCGCCTGGCAAGGAAAACCCTTTAACATCGGGGTAAGTATTGGCTTGGTCAATATCGATTCGCAAAGCGAAAGCATTACCGCCCTGCTCAGTGCTGCCGACACTGCTTGCTACGCTGCAAAGGACAAAGGCCGAAACCGCGTGCAAGTGTATCAGCCCGGCGATAGCGAACTTCAACAACGCCATGGAGAGATGCAATGGGTGTCGCGCATTCATGATGCTTTTGAGAATGCCCGATTCCTTTTATATACGCAATCGATTATCGCGCTGGGAAAAGAGACGCCTGTGACGGCGCACTGCGAAATTTTGTTACGCATGAGAGATGAGCGCGGAGGCCTGTTGCCACCCATGGCTTTTATTCCAGCGGCCGAGCGCTATTCATTAATGCCCAGCATCGACCGCTGGGTAATCCGCACGCTGTTTGCAAAACTACGCGGCAGACCGCAATTGGCAGAAGGCTTGCATACCTATGCAGTGAACCTGTCCGGTACGTCGCTCAACGACGAAATGTTTTTGGAGTTCGTCCTTGATCAGTTTAGAGACGGCAAAGTGGCGCCAGCGTGGATTTGTTTCGAAATTACCGAAACGTCGGCAATTGCCAATTTATCTAAAGCCATCCATTTTATGGGCATATTGAAAAAGCTGGGTTGCCGGTTTTCTCTGGATGATTTCGGCAGCGGCCTATCTTCCTTCGTGTATTTAAAAACTTTGCCCGTGGATTATCTAAAGATAGACGGCAGCTTCATTAAAGATATTGTCACGGACCCCGTGAGCAAGGCGATGGTGAAAGCAATTAACGAAGTGGGACATATTATGGGAATACAGACTATCGCTGAGTATGTTGAAACGCCAGAGATTCTAAAACACGTTAGGGAGGTGGGCATGGACTTTGCCCAAGGGGTCGGGATTTCCCCACCCAAACCATTTTAAACTCGGATGTTTATAAACTTCCTTTAGTCGAAGGTAGCAGGTCGTGCATTCGTGCATCCTTCTCGGTTGCCATACGCAGCGCGCGGCCGAAGGCCTTAAAAATAGTTTCGGCTTGATGATGGGCGTTGTCACCGGCCAAGTTATCGATATGCAGCGTGACCAAACCGTGATTGACGAAACCCTGAAAAAATTCGTGAATTAAATCCACGTCAAATTCCCCAATCGCGGCACGGGTGAACTCCACGTTGTAAGTTAACCCTGGCCGCCCGGAAACATCTAGTACCACGCGGGAGAGCGCCTCATCCAGCGGAACGTAGGCATGACCATACCGGCGTATGCCTTTTTTATCGCCGATGGCTTCAGCGAACGCTTTGCCCATGGTAATGCCAATGTCTTCTACGGTGTGATGAGCATCGATGTGTAGATCGCCTTTGGCGGTAATTTCCAGATCGACCATTCCGTGACGCGCAATTTGATCAAGCATATGATCGAGGAAAGGCACGCCGGTACTCAGCTTTGATACGCCAGCACCCTCCAAATCCAACTGGACTTCAATCTGGGTTTCCGCCGTGTTACGTTTAACTTGGGCTCGTCGCATTGACTATACTTTCTTTCAGCGCGGTTAAAAAAATGCCATTCTCCTCGGGGGTGCCTATGGTAACGCGCAAGCAATTGTCTAAAAGAGGATGGCTTTGGTGCAAATTTTTTATCAACACGCCCTTTGTCTTTAAAGCTAAAAAAACCTGATCCGCGATCGGTACGCGGAACAAAATAAAATTTGCCCTGCTCGGGAATACCTGTGCCCCGGCAATAGCCTGCAGACTTAGCGACAACCGTTCGCGATCCGCCACCAGCCGCGCGGTTTGTTCTCGAAGTGTCGCACCGTGCCGCAAAATTTCTAAAGCCGCAAGTTGGCTTAAGCTATTTACATTATACGGCAAACGTATTTTGTCGAAATAGGCGTGCCACGCCGGCGCGCTTACCATAAAGCCCAAACGCAAACCCGCTAAACCTTGCTTAGATAAAGTTCGCAGCACAATCAAATTATCAAATTGCTTGAGATGTGGGAGGAAGCTCGCTTCCGCGAACGCGTGATAGGCTTCATCGATTACCACCAAACCGGGCGCTGTTTTGACGATTGCCAGGAGCGCGGCTTCGGGAAATAAATTTCCCGTGGGGTTGTTGGGGTACGAGATGAAAATCACTGCCGGGGACTGGCTTTTAATGTTTGCCAAGACGGTAGGTAGATCAAGGCTAAAATCTTTGTTGAGCGGCACACCGACGTAGCGCAGACCCGCCACTGCCGCAATGAGCGGGTACATCGAAAACGAAGGCTCCAAGCCCAGCAAGACGGCACCGGGTTTAGCTAAACCCAGCGCGATAATTTGAATCAACTCGTCGGACCCGTTGCCCAACATAATCTCGGCTTCACCGGGGATGCCCATCTCTGCCCGTAGCGCTGTTTTTAAAGCACGCGCCTCCGGGTCGGGGTAGCGGTTAATCGGGGCGCCTGTCAGGCGTTGCGCGATTTCCTCGCGAAGCTCGTGAGGTAAGCTGTAAGGGTTTTCCATGGCGTCCAACTTCACCATGCCCGCCGCATCCGGGACATGGTACGCCGTTAAGGCAGCTATCTCATCGCGCGGAAATGTGGCTTTACGCATGTTTTGTTCCAGCGCGCAATAAAACGAGAACAAGGCGACAAGGATCAGGCTTTGGTGCCGGTACAACTCGTATATCGATCCCGCGTGACGGGACGGCAAGGACCCGAAGACACCCCGCCAACACGGCGTTTATGATGACATCCGGGGGCGTGAGGTGGGTAAGGGCGAGCTCCCCGCAAATGGCCGGCAAGCGGTGACGAGCCCGCGCGCCTGCCAACGCAGCTATTATTTTCATTTCGAATTGGAATTGAAGCGCAGCCGTGCCGACTGAGCATGCGCAAACAAGCCTTCGCTATCCGCTAATTCCGCGGCCATTTCGCCCAAAGTTTTCGCGCCCAGCGATGATACTTCTATTAAGTTCGAGCGTTTTTGAAAATCGTAAACACCCAAGGGTGATGAGAAACGCGCCGTACGTGATGTGGGCAATACATGGTTGGGGCCAGCGCAATAGTCACCCAAACCCTCGGCGGTTAAGCGGCCAAGAAAAATTGCGCCCGCGTGTTTGATTTTTTCAGACCACAAGCGTGGTTCTTCAAGCGATAATTCCAAATGTTCGGGCGCGATTCTGTTGGCGAGCGTCACTGCTTCATCGAGATTTTTCACCTGAATTAAAGCGCCGCGATTTGCTAACGACGCCGCAATGATGTCGCGTCGTGGCATTTTCGGTAGTTCTCGTTCAATGCATGCAGTCACGGCATCTAAAAAATTCGCATCCGGAGAAATTAGAATTGCTTGGGCGACTTCATCGTGCTCTGCTTGCGAAAATAAATCCATTGTAATCCACAAGGGATCCGTTTTGCCGTCACAAATAATTAAAATTTCCGAGGGCCCCGCAACCATATCGATGCCAACTCGGCCAAAAACTTGTCTCTTGGCTGCCGCCACATAGGCGTTACCCGGGCCAACTATTTTATCAACCTGAGGAATCGTCGCTGTGCCAAACGCTAGCGCCGCAATGGCTTGTGCCCCGCCTATGGTAAATACTTGATCCACCTTAGCCACGTGCGCGGCAGCCAAGACCATGTCATTAACTTCTCCGCCGGGTGCGGGAGTGACCATTATCAATTCAGCCACACCCGCCACTTTAGCCGGAATGGCGTTCATCAAGACGGAGGACGGATAAGCTGCTTTGCCGCCCGGCACATAAAGCCCCACACGCTCCAGCGGCGTAATTTGCTGGCCTAGAACTGTGCCATCCTCCTCTTCATAACGCCAGGAGGTTTGTAATTGTTTTTGATGGTATAGACGGATGCGTTCGGCCGCGCCCTCTAATGCATTGCGACGCGCGGCGGGTAAGGCGAGGTAAGCGGCTTCTCTGCGCTGCGGAGAAATTTGTAAAGCGGCGACGCTGGCGGACTTAACGCCATCAAAACGCTCCGTGTACTCGAGTAGCGCGGGATCACCGCGTTTGGCAACCGTTGCGACTATGGCTGCCACCGCTGTATTTAAGGCCTCATCGCCCGCGCTCTCATAAGCAAGCAAGGTGTCCAAACGAGCGGAAAAATCGTTTTGTACGGTAGATAGACGCTGCATGTTAACCATCACCCCGCGGCCTCGGCCAAGGCGTCCACCACAGGTTGCAAACGATCGCGCTTTAATTTCAACGCCGCCGGATTTAATATAAGTCGGGCTGAAATCGCCATTATGTCTTCCACGGCTTCTAACCCGTTGGCCTTTAGCGTGTTGCCGCTACTCACCAAATCCACGATTGCTTGTGCAAGACCCACTAAAGGCGCTAATTCCATAGATCCGTACAACTTAATTAAATCGACGTGTACGCCTTTTTGCGCAAAGTGCTGGCGGGCGGTATTAAGATATTTTGTGGCTACCCGTAATCGCGAACCTTGTGTGACAAATTGCTCGTAATTAAATCCACTACGCACCGCCACCACCATACGACAGCGCGCAATTTTTAGGTCCAACGGTTGATATAAACCTTCGCCGCCGTGCTCAAGTAACACGTCCTTTCCGGCTACACCCAAATCGGCCGCGCCATGCTGCACGTAAGTGGGCACATCGGCTGCGCGAACTACGATCAAACGAACCCCAGCTTGATTTGTGTCGATGATTAGCTTGCGCGAGGTTTCGGGATCCTCAGTCGCGACAATCCCGGCCGCCCGAAGTAGTGGTGCGGTTTCGTCATACAAGCGGCCTTTGGCAATGGCTATGGTGATATCAGACATGTTGATTGGGTTTTAGGATCAGGGATGGGAGTGTAATGCAAGGGAAAGAATATGACCAGTCACCCCAATAAGTTTCGCTGGCGTTTCGGGGGTAATTATGACTAAACATAAACGCGACGTCGAACCCATTCCCCCTGGCGTGATTTTGTTAAAGTAATTTTTAGAACCGATCGGTGTAACCCAGCATCGCTTGCTAAGGACATCAACGTGACGCCATGTCGAATTAGCGAAATCGTGCATGGGCTCGTGCGATGACCGCGGATACGGCACTACGACATGGAGGCGCACAGGCTGAATTACAGGGCGGTTGGATAAAGAAGTACAGCCGCATTGGGATGCGTATGCAGCCTGAGTAAAGCGGTCCTACTTAACCGCGTTAAAGCCCATGTAGGTAGCCTCATAAGCCTACAATTGGAGAAAGGCCGGGATCACCAGCGGCCGCCGTCCTACACTCGCTTAAACTCGAGATCAAGCCAAATTTTTGGCGTGGCGCTCGCAAGTGTATCGAACACTTAGTCCGGTCTCTTTAGTTAGGGCTCAAACGTACGAGATCGCCTAGATCTTAGTAAATGTAGTACGCCATGTACCCATTACAGCTTCACATTCGCCATTAAGGCACGCGGTTAGCGTCAGGCTACCTTCCATGCCAAATGAAGATCCGTTCCAGGGCGTAAAACTAAACGTCACGTCCGAGAGTGTGCAAGTGAAACCATAGGATAAGCAACTCTGCGATAACTCATTCAGTTCCGCATCAGTAATCGTACCGCCCAAGTGAGTAAAATCCGCGTCGGTAATCGTTTCGCCGCGATTGGTTTGGCAGTCCCCAGAAACGCACACTTCTGTGCTAGTAGTGTAGATTCCAGCTGGGACATTGGCGGGAAAACCAGGCGGCAATGGATTTCCAGTGGGGGGAGGGTTGGTCGGCCCAACCGAGCTTTCAACCGCACCACACATCACTACTCCCTCGCCCTTCCAGCCATTCGCGATCAACCTTGTGTATTCACTTAGCAACGTGGTGTAGCGATGGTTGGAATCTATTCCCAGCGTGTTTCCATTATTGTATAAGCGATAAACTGGTTTTAGGCCATTGGCGCAGTTTCCGGAACTGGGCACAATGGCGAAGGCTAACCCTTCATAGTTCCAGCGTTTCTGGGTTGCCGGGATAGCGGCCTGCATAGCTTTCAGGCCATCGCATTCCACCCTGTCAGAAGTATAAAAATGAGAATTTGGCCCGGGATTAATAGAGCCGTAGAAGCGGCACACCGGCGCTGCCCCCGCTGGAAAATTATTTACAGGATGAGCCAGGAAATTGTCACCCGTACGTATCCAACCCGGGCCGGCAGCTCCACTATCGATGCCGCTAGCCTCGTTTACATCGGACGTTCGAAAGTAGTGATTCAAACCCGCATGATAGAACTCGACTACGGTCACCGCGCTTTGCGCGCCCGTTGAGACTGTAAGCAGAAGCGCCAGGCACGCCGCGCTAAATTTAGACCGCTTTAAACCAAGAAGGGCATGATGCGCGACGCCCCGGCTAAGTGGATGCATTGAATTATTCTCCCCGATAATTAAACGTGTTAATGAATTCCTCAGTCGCGCTAGGCTAGCAAAGGTGCGGCAAACAATGAAATGTGTTGATGCTGCTATTGTAAGGTAAGAATTAGAGGGCAAGAAACTTATTAGCTAGAGCTTTTTTGCAACGATGAACGCTAATGCACACGCTTAATCTTCGCCCCCAATTGCGATAGCTTTTCTTCTATGCATTCATAGCCTCTGTCTACATGATAAATACGCTCTATCACCGTGTCGTCGTGGGCGATTAATCCGGCGATAACTAAACTGGCAGAGGCCCGTAAATCGGTTGCCATCACCGTAGCGCCATCTAAGCGCGCTACCCCTTTTACTGTGGCTGTGTTGCCATGCACTTTTATATTGGCCCCTAGGCGCTGCAATTCTTGCACGTGCATAAAACGATTTTCAAATATGGTTTCGGTTACCGTGGACTCGCCTTGTGCGTAAGCATTGAGCGCCATGAACTGTGCCTGCATGTCGGTGGGAAAAGCGGGATAAGGCGCGGTGACAATATCCACAGGCTGGGGTAAACCCAGCATTTCTAAAGCAATGCTGTTTTTATCGTGGGTAATTTTTGCGCCTGCGCGGGTCAAGTGTTCAAGAACAGAAGTGAGTGTTTCCGCACGCGCTTCACGCAAGCGCACGCTGCCGCGGGTAATGGCGGCCGCAACCAAATACGTGCCTGTCTCAATGCGATCCGGGATAATACTATGATGGGCGCCACCTAGTTTTTCGACGCCGTGGATAATAATTTCTTCGGTCCCCGCGCCTTCAATCTTGGCCCCCATTTGTGATAAGCATAATGCAAGGTCAACAACTTCAGGTTCGCGCGCGGCATTAAGAAGATGTGTCGTGCCTTCCGCTAACGCGGCCGCCATCATTAAGTTTTCGGTGCCGGTCACCGTCACGGTTTCCATGGCGATACGCGCGCCCGTGAGTCGTTTCGCGTGGGCATTAATATAGCCATGCTCAACGTGTATGGTGGCACCCATGGCTTGCAAACCTTTAATATGTATGTCTACGGGACGCGAGCCAATGGCGCAACCACCCGGTAAGGAAACGCGAGCTTCACCAAACCGCGCCACTAAAGGACCCAAAACTAAAATCGAAGCCCGCATGGTTTTCACCAATTCGTAGGGCGCCAATAAGTTGCTCAGCTTCGCCGCCTGCAGCTGTATTCCCATTTTTTCATCCACTGACACCGCCACACCCATTTGCGCCAAAAGTTGGAGAGTGGTTGTGATGTCTCTTAAGTGCGGGACGTTGGTGAGATAAAGCGTTTCCGGCGTGAGGATGCTTGCGCAAAGTATAGGTAATGCCGCATTTTTTGCGCCGGAAATGCGGATTTCGCCTTTTAAGGCTACGCCCCCTTGAATCGCCAGCTTATCCACTAACCGGCCGCGCTAGCGTTTTGCCACTGTTCCGGGCTAAAAGTTTTCATAGAGAGTGCGTGAATCTCTTGTTTCATGCGTTCGCCCAGCGCACCGTAAACCAATTGATGCTGTTGCACCATACTTTTTCCGGTAAATGCTTCGCTAACGATTAGTGCCTCAAAATGATGGCCGTCGCCGCGCACCTCTATATGTTGGCAGGCCAACCCTTGTTGAATAAAATTCTTGATTTCTTCAGGTGTGATCATAAAAACCTTTCTAGTGGCGAAGCTTATAGCCGCTTTTTAAGAGCATCAATGTTAAAAACGTTAAAACCATTAAGCACAGCGCGACAACGCTTAAGCTCAAATAGGGAGAAAAATCCGAAATGCCGAAAAAACCAAAACGGAAGCCGTCTATCATATAAAAAAACGGGTTAAAGTGGGAGACTTGCTGCCAAACATCGGGTAATGAATGAATGGAGTAGAATACCCCCGACAAAAATGTTAAGGGCAAGATAATGAAATTTTGGAACGCCGCAAGCTGATCAAATTTTTCTGCCCA
>CAYYOS010000064.1:0-12857 GCA_964473355.1 uncultured Burkholderiales bacterium
GCCGCGAAGCTAATTTGGATCAGCGAGGTATTTAATAAATTGTGATTACTGGCCAGAGCTAGCAAGACAAAACCAAACTCCCCCGCCTGCGCCAAATATAGGCCGGTGCGTAATGCTACGCTGGCTTCATTGCGGAACAGGCGACTTAAACCCCACACCACCAACGTTTTTACCAAAATAATGGCGGCTACCAGCAACAACACCCAAACCCAATGTTGCGCCACCACCTTAAGGTCCAACATCATGCCGATAGTGATAAAAAATAGGCCGAGTAACACGTCACGAAAAGGCTTAATATCCGCTTCAACCTGATGCCGATATTCGGTTTCGGAAATAAGCATACCGGCCAAAAACGCGCCCAGTACCAATGACAATCCAGCCAGTTCCGTTAAATAAGCAAGGCCGAGCGTCACCAGTAACAAATTAATCATAAAAAGTTCGGGAGATTTGCGCTTCGCTACCAAGTTAAACCAGGGCCGCATGAGGCGCTGCCCTACGAATAGCAGAATTGTCAGCACCACCACCGCTTTTATGGCCGCCAGTCCCAAGGTCCAAGCCATGGCTTCGGTGCCGCCGGCTAAGGCCGGAACTAAAATAAGAAACGGTATCACCGCCAGATCTTGAAACAACAACACGCCCATCACTTGGCGGCCGTGCGGTGCTTGGATTTCACCGCGCTCGGCGAGCATTTTGCTAGCGATTGCCGTTGACGACATCGCCAAAACCCCGCCCAAAATGAGGCCGCCAGTCCAATGCATCCCCCAGAGAGCAGCGGTAATCAAGGTGATTAATACGGTAACAACCACTTGCGCGCCGCCCAAACCTAAAACAATGCGGCGCATGGCATAAAACTGCGGCAAGCTAAATTCCAGCCCAATGCTGAACATTAAAAACACCACCCCAAATTCGGCGAGGTAACGGGTGGCGCTGGTGTCGGGAATAACTGCAAAAACACTGGGGCCGATTAAAATACCGACGAGCAAATAACCCAATATTGAAGGCAGTGCTAGCGTGCGAAACAATGTCACTACCAGCACCGCGGCGGCCAGAAGAATCAGGATAAGCTGCAGAGTTGAGTGCATTTGAAAGGGCTATCCTTTATACTTTGGGGATGAAAATAGCAGCACTAATTATGTATCCGATCCGCTGACGATGAGCTCCGCTACCGTTTCGGCGCACGCCGAAGACTTTTCCCACGCGCTGGCACTTGCTCGGCAAGTGTTGACGATAGAAGCACAGGCAGTGGCCGCTTTAACCTCACGGCTGGATCAACGCTTTATCCGTGCGCTGGAAAACATTTTACACTGCCGGGGCCGCACTGTGGTTAGCGGCATGGGGAAGTCCGGCCACATCGCGCGCAAAATCGCCTCCACACTTGCCTCCACCGGCACGCCGGCTTTTTATATGCACCCTGGTGAAGCCGCCCACGGGGATGTGGGTATGATCGCCCCGCACGACGTTTTGATCGCCATTTCAAACTCGGGGGAAAGCAGTGAAATACTGACTATCCTGCCCTATCTCAAACGCCACGGTGTAAAACTGATCGCAATGACGGGCAATAGCGCCTCCACTTTAGCGCGCGAAGCGGACGTGCATTTGGATACCAGTGTCGCGGAGGAGGCTTGCCCACTAGGGCTGGCACCCACCGCCAGCACCACGGCAACGCTTGCCTTAGGTGACGCGCTGGCGCTCGCACTTTTAGATTTGCGCGGGTTTAGCGCCGAGGATTTTGCGCGCACGCACCCGGGGGGCGCCTTGGGTCGACGCTTACTACTGCATGTCGCGGATATTATGCGTACCGGTGACGCCATTCCTCGGGTATTGGCGGAAGCCACGTTGTCTCAAGCGCTATTAGAAATGTCGCGCAAAGGTATGGGCATGGTGGTGATCACGAACGAAGCCGCAGAACTGCTCGGCATCTTTACCGATGGCGATTTACGCCGCGCCTTGGATCGCAACTTAAATATTCACAATACCTCGATCGCCACAGTGATGACTACCGCACCTCGTGCCATCACCCCGCAAAGACTCGCAGCCGAGGCCGTGGCGCTCATGCAACAGCACAAAGTTTATGTGTTGCCTGTGGTTGATGAGGCACACAAACTAGTCGGTGCGCTGGGTATGCATGACTTACTTCAAGCGGGTGTGGTGTAATGGTGACAACGCCAATCGGCAAGCGCTTCTATGGCTAAAACCAACCTTCCCCATTCGGACACCGGTAATCCAGAGCTGGATCGGCGCGCCGCCGATATCAAATTGGTTATTTTTGATGTCGACGGTGTGTTAACCGACGGCAGTTTATATCTGGGCGACGACGGCCAGGAATACAAAGCGTTTCACTCCCGCGACGGACACGGCATGAAAATGCTGATGCAAAGCGGTGTGCAGTTAGCGCTCATCACGGGCCGTACGTCGTCGGTAGTACCCGCGCGCGCCAAAAATTTGGGGATAACGCACATCTATCAAGGCGCACAGGATAAATTGCTGGCGTTTTCAGAACTCATTGCAACCTTAAAATTAGAAGCGCATCAAACGGCGTTTATGGGTGATGATGTGGTGGACTTGCCGGTATTAAAGCGCTGCGGGTTGGCCCTGACTGTCCCCGAAGCGCCGCTTATCGTGCAAAAACACGCGCACTATGTCACAGGTTTATCCGGGGGCCGAGGCGCAGCCCGAGAAGTGTGCGAATTAATTATGCTGGCGCAAGGCACTCTGGCCGAGCAACTTGCTACGTATTTAAAGTAAGTCATGAAACTTACTTTATGGCTGCCCGTCATTTTACTGGTCATCTTCGCCGGCATTACTTTCTGGTTGGATCACGTGGTTCAAGAGCCACAGGCTAGGCGTGACGGCATGCTGCGTCACGATATGGACTATATGGTGGAAAATTTCTCCGCGACCCGCCTAAACCCGGAGGGCAAACCCATATATGTTCTCACCGCGCGCAAAATGGTGCATTACCCGGACGATGAGAGCACGCACTTAACGACGCCACATTTCACGCAATTCGAGCCGCCGCAACCGCCATTGCACATCAGCGCGAAGCGCGGTTTGGTTTCTAAAAATGGTGAGAATGTATATTTTATGGACGATGTGCAGGTGTTAAGGGAAGCAAACAGCGCTCAAAGTGCGCTGACCCTTACCACACCGTACTTGCATATCATCCCTGATTTACACCTAGCCAAAACCGATAAGCGTATCGTAATAAAAGAGAATGCAACAACTATTAATGCCACCGGTCTTGAAATTAATAGTAAAACGCGCGTGGCCAAATTATTTTCGAAAGTCAGAGCCCAATATGCTAATCCTCGACAAAACTAAGCTGCGGCGTAGCTGCTGGGTTTACGTGGCGAGCACTGTGTTTTTAATAAGCGCGGCCAGCGCCGAGCGAGCGGATCGCGAAAAGCCAATTAATCTGGAAGCCGATACTGTCACCCTGGACGACATAAAGCGGGTAAGCATCTATCAAGGAAACGTCCAACTCACCCAAGGTACTTTGCTTATTCGTTCCGATAAACTCTCGGTTTCCGAAGATAAGCAGGGATTTCAACACGGCATAGCTCATGGTAATCCGGCCTACTTCCGGCAAAAACGCGAGGGCTTCGACGATTATGTTGAAGGTTACGGGGGGCGTATTGAATATGACGGCAAGCAGGAAAAGGTTGAGCTTTTTGGCCAAGCGCGTATGAAGCGCGACCAAGATGAAGTGCGTGGCGACTATATTTCCTACGATATTAAAACTGAATTCTTTAAGGTGTTAGGGGGCGGCACTAAAGTGGCGAATCCTAATAATCCGCAAGGCCGGGTGCGCGTGATGATTTTACCGAAACCGAAAGCCGATAGCCTGGCGCCCGCTACGCTCAAACCCGCGGAAGACATTGCTAACCCTCGCGCACAATGAGTAAACTTGGGGTCACAGCGTTAAGAAAACGCTATAAAGCGCGGCAGGTAGTCCATGATGTTTCTTTAGACGTTGAGAGCGGCGAAGTCGTCGGGTTATTGGGACCTAACGGCGCCGGAAAAACCACCAGTTTTTACATGATGGTGGGCCTTATCACTGCTGACGGTGGCAGCATCCGCTTAGACGACCGCGAAATCAGTCACTTATCTATTGATCGGCGAGCGCGCCTGGGGTTGTCGTATCTACCTCAAGAGGCATCGATATTCCGTAAGCTTAATGTCGCGGAAAATATTCAAGCGATTTTGGAATTACAACATTTATCCCCGGAGAAAATTCAAGAGCGCCTAGAAGAACTATTGGTCGAGCTACACATTGATCACCTACGCAACAACGCGGCCCTAAGCCTTTCGGGCGGGGAGCGGCGCCGCGTGGAAATCGCCCGGGCATTAGCCACGGACCCGCGTTTTATTTTGCTAGACGAGCCCTTTGCGGGTGTCGACCCTATCGCGGTTTTAGATATTCAAAATATTATCCGTTTTTTAACGGATCGGGGCATAGGCGTTTTAATTACCGACCATAACGTGCGTGAAACATTGGGAATTTGCGATCGGGCTTATATTATTAACGAGGGCCGGGTAATGGCTTACGGCAAACCGGAAGAAATCGTTTATAATGAAAGTGTACGGAAAGTTTATTTGGGAGAGCATTTTAGGCTCTAATCCCAGTTGAAATTTTGTTTCAGCCTATCTAGTCCCGCAACCAAGATGATAACCGGACGCCAAGGAAATATCGAAAAAAATGCCTGCGCGGTACCAGGCCGCCCAGCCCGTGGCCCGGCGCCTTGCTTCAGATTGATCGGCCAATGAAACACAGCTTACAACTTAAGTTATCTCAGCATCTCACGCTGACTCCCCAGCTCCAACAATCCATTCGTCTACTACAACTCTCCACTTTAGAACTTAACCAAGAGCTCGATCTGTTTCTTCAAGAAAATCCCTTACTGGAGCGTATTGATGGCGATGCCGACGACGACGCACCGGCCAACGGCGCAGCTAAAGACGAGCTGGCCCCTCAAGAAAGCGCGCCAGAAGAACCGCGGGCGGATACAGATCAAAGTGGTGATGACAATTTTTCAGACTCCAGCTGGGATGAATTTAGTGCGCCTCGCACCTCGAATAATAATGACGATGATGACGACCAAGAATTTTCCCAATACGCATCGGAGGAAATCAGCCTACGGGAGCATTTGAATTGGCAGCTTAATTTGCTGCAATTGTCGGCCCGCGATAAAACCATCGTGTCCCTGCTAATTGATGCGTTAAATGACGACGGCTATTTAACCCAAGATTTGGCCGAGCTTCAAGAGTTATTGCCGGAAGAATTAGAGATCGAGCTAATTGAACTCGAAACGGGTTTAAAACATCTGCAGTTTTTAGATCCGTGTGGCGTGGGTGCCCGCAATTTATCCGAGTGTCTCAGCTTGCAGTTAGAGGCTTTGCCATCGGATACACCTTTTCGTGACAATGCTCAATTGTTAGTAAAAAATCACCTGGAGGTTTTAGCAGCGCGCGACTATGCAAAACTTAAGAAAATTTTTCATTGCGATGACGCTTGCTTGCGTGAGACGCAGCGTTTAATCACCGGGCTTAATCCGCGACCCGGTTCCAAATTCGGCGCCGCCCATACCCGGTATATCACACACGACGTCGTAGTGAAAAAGATAAAAGGCTTGTGGGTGGCAACGCTAAATTCTGACGCCATGCCTAAGTTGCGCATTAACCGCATGTATGCCGACATACTGCAACGCAATCGAGATAGTTCCATGCAGCAAATGGCAAGCCAGCTGCAAGAAGCCCGCTGGATGATTAAGAACGTGCAGCAACGTTTTGATACCATTTTGCGAGTATCTCAAGCGGTCATCGATAGGCAGCGACATTTTTTCGAGCACGGTGAAGTCGCCATGCGTCCGTTAGTGCTGCGTGAGATTGCCGAGGCGGTGGGCTTGCACGAATCAACGGTTTCACGCGTCACCACCCAAAAATATATGTTAACCCCCCGCGGCTTATTTGAACTCAAGTATTTCTTCGGTAGCCACGTCGCCACCGAGGCCGGGGGCGCCTGCTCGGCAACGGCTATTCGCGCGCTAATCCGCCAATTGGTGAGTGCCGAGGATCAAAAAAAACCGCTTTCCGACAGTCAAATTACTGAGATATTAGGTAATCAGGGCATCGTTGTCGCCCGCCGCACGATCGCAAAATATCGCGAAGCGCTGCAGATCCCCCCCGTGAATTTGCGCAAATCATTATAACCAGGAGGCATAATGAATCTCATACTAACCGGTCACCACCTCGATATTACGCCTGCCATTCGTGAATACATCACGACCAAACTAAAACGCATTACCCGGCATTTTGATCACGTTATCGATGTTAATGTTATTTTATCTATTGCAAAGCTCAACCAGAAAATCGAGGCGAACGTGCACGTCCGTGGCAAAGATATTTTTGCTCAAGCCGAAGACGGTGATATGTATGCCGCCATTGATTTATTAGCCGATAAATTGGACAGGCAAATTGTTAAACACAAGGAAAAAGTCGGTAAAGACCACTCCCCCCTCGGCGCACTCAAACATCAGGCCGTCAAAGAATAAGAGAACTTAATGGATTTTTCCTCGCTCTTGTCTCCGCAGAATGTGACAACGGGTTTGGATGCTAAAAACCAAGACGAGGTTTTCTCACAAGCAGCGTCCTTGTTTGAGAAAAATAATGGTCTACCCCGTAAAGTTGTTTTAAACGGTCTGGTGGAACGGGAGAAGTTGGGTTCGACAGCGCTGGGCCACGCCGTCGCGCTTCCCCACGCTCGGATTAAAGGCTTGCCTGCTTCCTCGGGGGCGCTACTTAAACTTGAAAACCCCATTGATTTCGACGCACCGGATAAAATCGGGGTGCAACTTTTCTTTGTGTTACTTGTGCCTTCTGGCGCAGCCGAAATGCATTTGCAAATTTTGGGTGAACTGGCGCAGCGGTTTAGCGATCGACAGATGCGGCAAAGTCTCATGAATGCCAGTTCTGGCGCAGAACTTTACCAACGGTTTGTTAGTGGCACATGACACAAATCAGCGTTCAGCAACTCTATGATGACACCCACGAAAAATTGGAGTTGGTCTGGGTTGCCGGTCGTTTTGGCGGGACCAAGCAACTCACCAGCGACACCGTACAAAAACCTTCGCTCGCGTTAATTGGCCACTTGAATTTTGTGCATCCTAATCGCGTGCAGATTTTAGGGTCGACAGAAATGGATTATCTGCGTACGCTAGACGAAACATCGCTCGATCAATCCATCCGCAACCTTTTTTCCACCGAACTCGCTGCTATCGTCGTTGCCAATAGCGAGCCCGTGCCTGCGCCGCTTTTAAACGCCTCGGATAAAAGCCATACGCCGCTTTTTACTTCGAAGCAAAGTAGTGCGCACCTAATGAATGTGTTGCGCCACTACTTATCTGATGTACTTGCGGATTCGGCTAGTCGCCACGGCGTGTTCATGGAGGTACAAGGAACCGGGGTACTCATTACTGGAGATGCGGCTATCGGTAAAAGTGAGTTGGCGCTGGAGCTCGTGACGCGCGGTCATCGCCTCATTGCCGACGACATCGTAGAGTTTTATCAAGTCGCCCCCGATACCCTAGAGGGCCGCTGTCCGACCTTGCTCCAAGATTTTCTCGAAGTGCGAGGTTTGGGCGTACTTAACATACGTTATTTGTTTGGCGAAAATGCTATAAAACGCAAAAAGAATTTGAAGTTTATTGTGAGCCTAAAACGCCAAGAAGAGGTAAAGCCACAAGATGAAGATCGCTTACAAATGCGCGAATTTAGCGAAATGATATTGGGTGTAAACATTCCGACGGTATGTATACCGGTGGCGGCAGGTCGCAATATAGCCGTCCTGGTGGAAGTCGCGGTGCGCAACCATATAATGTTGGAGCGTGGCGTTAATAGCACTCAGGAATTCATTCAGCGTCAACAGCAGCGCATCGCCGAGACCACCGCGCCTTTCCCTAACTCAGATTCTGCATCCTAGACTGATAAGTATGCGTCTCATACTTATCAGTGGTTTGTCTGGCTCGGGGAAAAGTATCGCGCTAAAGGTTTTAGAGGATGTTGGCTATTACTGCGTCGACAACCTCCCAATAAAACTGCTGCCCGCCACCGCAAAATTTTTGGCTGATGAGTCCTACCATCATGCCGCCATTAGTGTAGACGCCCGCAGCGGCATTTCCGCACCGGAGCTACCCGCCCAGGTTGATGTCATACGTCATTCCGAGCAAATCGATTTACGCATTCTTTTTCTCGAGGCCAGTTCCGTAACCTTGGTCAAGCGTTTCAGCGAAACCCGCAGGCGCCACCCTCTCAGCGCGGAGCATCTCACGCTGCCAGAGTGCATACAATACGAACGTGAAATGTTGGAAGGTATAGCGGCCATTGCGCACCGCATTGACACCAGCGAGTTGAGTCCCAATACTCTGCGCAGCTGGATAAAAGATCTGGTGGAGCTAGACCGCTCTGGCTTAACCTTGCTGTTTGAATCTTTCGGTTTTAAAAATGGCATTCCCTTGGATGCCGATTTTGTTTTTGATGTGCGCTGCCTACCGAATCCCCATTACGATCCCAAACTACGCCCACTGAGCGGCAAGGACGGCGAGGTCGTTAGCTTTTTAGAAAGCCAAACTGAAGTTACCGATATGCTCGCCGATATTAAAGCGTTCATTGAGAAATGGCTGCCCTGGTACATTCGGGACAATCGCAGTTATTTGACCATTGCCCTAGGGTGCACTGGCGGTCAACATCGTTCGGTCTATATGGTAGAAAAATTGGGTGAGTATTTCTCGGCAAAGCAACGGGTACTGGTTCGGCATCGCGAGTTAAAAAGGAGGCCCAATGAGGTATGACGGCAACAGCCGAACCATCACGCTGGCCTTCACCGGCGCCTCCGGCATGCCTTATGGCATGCGTCTATTGGAGCTGCTATTGGCCAGCGGGCATCATGTTTATTTGCTTTATTCGCAGGTGGCGCAAATTGTCGCCAAGCAGGAAATGAATCTTGTATTACCGTCACGAGCCCAGGACTTAGAACGTCTATTGCAAACCCGTTATGCGAATTCTTCGGGTTTGCTACGCGTTTTTGGCCGTGAGGAATGGTTTTGCCCCGCGGCATCCGGCTCTAACCCGGCCGACGCTATGGTGATTTGTCCTTGCACCATGGGAACCTTAGCGGCAGTGGCGGTGGGTTTAAGCGATAATCTAATCGCGCGCGCAGCAGATGTGATGATCAAGGAAAAACGTAAGCTAATTATTGTCCCGCGGGAAACGCCGTTTTCCGCCATCCATCTAAATAATATGCTGACATTAGCCAACGCCGGTTGCGTCATCTTGCCCGCTAATCCAGGCTTCTATCATCATCCCAAAACCATCGATGATCTTGTGGATTTCGTGGTGGCACGCATACTGGATCACTTAGAAATTCCCCATACCTTATTGCCCCGTTGGGGTAGCGAAACATCACTGGAAGCATAGTGGCACGGCCTACACTAAGGCAACAATTAGAAACTTTCTTCCAGCGCAAGGGTAGTCTGGACCCGTTTGAATTACCGATTTTTCCCTTGAACGCCGTGCTTTTTCCTGGCGGCCTACTTCCGCTACGTATTTTCGAGCAACGCTATATGGACATGATAAAGGCGTGCTTAAAAAATGATCGGCCGTTCGGGGTGGCGCTCATTAAAGATGGTTCGGAAACGGGTGCTGCAACGACGGAAGAAGTGGGCTGCGTGGCCACCGTTGTTGATTGGGATATGCAGGAACTGGGTATACTTAACGTCAAAGCCTTAGGTGTCGAACCCTCAAAAAATGTGGCTGAAGTCGAACGCTTTGTCATCGCGGACACGTGGATACTGGATGGGGGGCTAATGATGGCGAAGGTGAATCGCGTCTCTGCTGAGCCTGCAACCGAGTTGGCGACAAAGAATCAGCGCTGCGCGCAAATCCTCCAACAAATTATAGAGCGGCTGGGCCCGGAAAATTTTAATAGTCCTTTGGCTTACGACGACGCCGTATGGGTGAGTTATCGCTTAGCCGAGGTATTGCCCTTAAAATTATTGGCTAAACAACAAATGCTGGAGATGAATGATCCTGCCATGCGTATTGAAATTCTTCATAACTTTCTGATTCAACAAGGCTTAGCTAATTAAGCACAAGAGTCAGCTCCTGAACGCGCGCTATGCAAGCTGAGGAAGTCTTAAATTTTTGGTTCGGCCGCTTAAATGAACACGGGCTGCCGCGCCCGACACGCTCTACATTTTGGTTTCAGAAGGACGCTACTGCGGATAAAATTATCCGCGTTTACTTTGAACCCCATCTAAAAGCCGCCATCGCTGGCGAGTTGGATAGCTGGGCCGAGACGCCGCGTGGGCGTCTGGCCCTAATCGTCTTATGCGATCAATTCTCTCGCAATATGTACCGAGCCACACCGGCCGCGTTTATGCAAGACGATAAAGCTCTGCAACTTTGCACAACGGGCATCGACCTCGGGATGGATCAGCAACTTGCCCCCATCGAGCGCGTGTTTTTTTACTTTCCCTTAGAGCACGCCGAAAACCTGGAGGCCCAGGAGCGCTGCGTGGAAGTGCTCACTACGGTGATTACTGTAAGCGACGAGCCCGCCAAAACGCGGCTAAACACTTTTCTAGACTATGCGGTAATGCATAGAGACATTATTGCTCGCTTTGGACGCTTTCCCCACCGAAATAAAATTCTTGGTCGAGCTTCCACCGAAGAGGAGCTGCATTATATGACACATGGAGGTGCGACTTTTGGCCAAGCCTAATTTTTATTCTTTAAATTTCATATGGTTATTACATATTGTTGCTGAACTAGGTTCGCAAGTGGAATTTTCTTAATACTGCGCGGGTCAAATCAGTAATACCCTCATAAAGAGAATTTCCTGGTTGTTTTCAACAATTAATGTAATGATGCTAGCATGACTATGAAAATATTAATGACGTTATCTTATTCCGTGGCAACGCTTTTAAGCGTGGCGGCGTGTGTACCGAGGCAAACGACCCTCGGTGACGCTAAAACTACGCAGCACATTTTAGTTGATAACGCTTTTGTCGCGGATACGGCGCCACTAACGGAACCAGCGGTGGCTAGCGGCGTTACGTTAAACAGCTCGATCGCGGTCGATTTATTAAGCCGACCTAGTGATGGATTAGGTCCTGCCGAAGCGCTATCCGGAGAAGGCTCAACCACCATTGAAACGGGTAAAGCCTCTTATTATGGCCCCGGGTTCCATGGCAAAAAAACCGCCAGTGGTAGCATCTATGATATGCATCAATTAGTTGCGGCGCATCCCACCTTACCCTTTGGCACCATCGTGCGGGTTACCAACCACAAAAATCAGCGCTCGGTCAACGTGCGTATTGTGGATCGCGGCCCAGTAAAACGGATAGTTAAACAAGGGGTGATTATCGATTTATCGGTGGGCGCTGCTCAAAAACTGGGCTTTATTCGTTCCGGGCGTACCCCGGTCTCCCTAGACTTGGTAAAGTTGGGTAAAAGTCCCACCCATAAAACCGCTACCAACAATCAGTACGCTTTAAACTAGCACGATCTCGCAGTTATTCCGCTGCACTTTTTTCTAGTAATTTAAACCCCCCGATTATCCCGTCTATGAGTCCCTGAATTTCCGCGTTCAAGGCTAAGCCTTGCATGGAAATCGGGTGATGACGACGGCGCACGGCGCTGGGCCAATCCGGACAACGACTTATCACCTGTTCATCTAATGTAATTACGAGATCAAGTTCCAAACGCAAAGTATCCGCGAGCACCAAGCAGGTATTATCAACCTCATTTACATCGACGCTATTACCACTACACCGCGGCGCTGCCGCAAAGGCGATGAGCCACTCAGCAACCGCGCGATTGGCGTATCGCTCTGCAACCGATGCTGGATATGGCGTAGCACTCGCAAATAAGATCCGGGCTTTGCGTTTAAAAGGCATCTTGGTATTATCTTAGGCTAAGCACCTCATGACGTTGGATTTTTTGACGCATGAGGCGTTATAACCTCTGCGTCGCAGTGCCTTGGTGATCCGCTAACACATGGCTAAATTTTGTTCGGCACTTGATACAAATCTCATCTCGTTTATTCAGGCGCAACGCATTTTTTTCACCGGCAGCGCCCCGGCAGCGGGGCGAATTAATGTCTCCCCCAAGGGTATGGACAGCTTTGCCGTCATCAGCCCTCAGGAAGTAGCTTATCTGGATTTAACCGGTAGCGGCAACGAAACCGCCGCGCACATAAAACAAAATGGGCGGCTAACCATTATGTTTTGCAGTTTTGCCGCGGATCCACTTATTTTGCGACTCTATGGAAAGGGTTTTGTGGTGCGCCGCCAAGATGAGCTTTGGGAATTCTATCGGCCGTTTTTTCCCAGCCTGCCTGGGGAGCGTCAAATAATCGGTTTACGCGTGGAGTCTGTTCAGACTTCTTGCGGTTACGCCGTGCCCGAATACACGTACCAGGGGGAGCGGCCCACGTTGATGCGCTGGGCGCAAAAAAAAGGCCCCGCCGGTTTATTAGCTTATTGGCAGGAAAAAAATCAAACCAGCATAGACGGCTTACCTTCCGACTTACTGACGCCAAAATAGACCTATACTATAGTTACGCTCACGCTATTTGAGGAAAATATGACAGCTCCAGTGTGGATAGCTCTAATAATCGGTTCAGCTGGGGTGCTCGCTTATTTTTCGGCAAGCGGCTGGCTGTGGAGTGCCGTTGCGGGCTTGTTGCTTTTGCTGGCCACCTATCTCGGCGGTTTTTCTCCCGCGCTGGTTCTTTTGTGGTTTGGGCTGGTCTTTTTTTCCTTATTCAACGTCAATTTTGTCCGCCGGCGCTTACTGTC
>CAYYOS010000064.1:12867-14049 GCA_964473355.1 uncultured Burkholderiales bacterium
GTTACCAAGCGTTTCGCAAACTGAGCGTGAGGCCTTAGAGGCAGGCAGCATCGGTTGGGAGGGTGAGCTTTTTAAGGGAAAGCCTGATTGGCGGCGTTTGCTGGCACTGCCCCGGCCGACTTTAAGCCCCGCCGAGGTCGAGTTTATCAATGGTCCGGTCGAAGAACTATGCGGCATGTTAGACGATTGGCAAATCACCCACGAGCTTTTCGATCTGCCGCCTGAGGTGTGGAAGTTCATTAAAACCCAGGGTTTTCTGGGGATGATCATTCCTAAAACGTATGGTGGCCTGGGCTTCTCGGCGTTAGCGCACTCCGAGGTGATCGCTAAATTATCTAGCCGTAGCGGCGCAGCGGCGGTCTCGGTAATGGTTCCCAATTCCTTGGGCCCGGCGGAATTATTGCTGCACTATGGAACCGACCTGCAAAAACAATATTTCTTACCGCGCCTAGCAAAAGGTCTGGAGATGCCGTGCTTTGCGCTTACCTCGCCGGAGGCGGGGTCCGACGCGGCATCCATGCCGGATAAAGGTATCGTGGTACGCCAAGAATTCGCGGGCAATAAGAATGCGCTGGGAATTCTGCTGAACTGGGACAAGCGCTATATCACGCTAGCGCCCATCGCGACATTACTAGGTTTAGCTTTTCGCTTGCATGACCCTGATCACTTATTGGGTAACGCAGAAGACCTAGGCATTACCCTCGCGCTAATACCAACCGAAACACCGGGCGTAGAAATCGGCCGCCGGCATGTGCCGCTCGATGCTGCCTTTCAAAATGGTCCTACCCAGGGCAAGAATGTATTTATTCCTATGGATTGGATTATCGGCGGCCAAGCGCGTATAGGCCAAGGCTGGCGTATGTTAATGGAATGCCTGGCTGCTGGACGCGCGATTTCCTTGCCTTCAAATGCCACCGGGGCGGCAAAATTGGCAGCGCGTGCCACGGGGGCCTATGCCCGAGTTCGGGTGCAATTTAAAATGCCCATCGGTTATTTCGAGGGCGTGGAAGAAGCCTTGGCGCGCATTGCCGCCAATACTTACCTCATAGACGCAGCCCGCGTGATGACGGCGGGCGCCGTCGATAATGGCGAGAAGCCCGCGGTTGCTTCCGCCATGGTCAAATACCACCTTACCGAACGCAGCCGTAAAGTCATCAACGATGCGATGGATGTGCACGGCGG
>CAYYOS010000065.1:0-14008 GCA_964473355.1 uncultured Burkholderiales bacterium
AATAAATTTGGTGTACATGAATTGCCGTAAAAAAGACCACACGCCAAACATCATGCGTTTCGCGTGGCCGGGGTATTGTTTTTTCATGCTGACGATGGCCAGACGATAGGAACACCCTTCCGGGGGCAAGTAAAAATCAGTTAATTCCGGAAATTGTTTTTGCAGAATAGGAATGAAAACTTCATTTAAAGCCACGCCCAAAATGGCGGGCTCGTCCGGTGGTTTACCGGTATAAGTCGAATGATAAATCGGATTTTTGCGCGTGGTGATACGTTCAACCGTAAATACCGGAAAATATTCTTGCTCGTTGTAATAGCCGGTGTGATCGCCAAACGGACCTTCCAGCGCTGTTTCGCCGGGATGAATGACGCCTTCCAGAATAATTTCCGCGCGTGCCGGTACGTGCAAATCGTTGCCTATGCATTTTATAATTTCGGTCTTGGCGTGGCGCAGTAAGCCCGCAAACTGATATTCGCTTAAGGTATCCGGCACCGGGGTGACCGCGGCCAGCATGGTGGCGGGATCAGCGCCCAAGGCGACGGCAATAGGAAAGGGTTTACCCGGGTTTGCTTCACACCATTCGCGATAATCCAACGCGCCGCCGCGCGTGCTTAGCCAACGCATAATCACTTTGTTAGGCGCAATCACTTGTTGTCGATAAATGCCGAGATTCAGCCGCTTCTTGTGCGGGCCTTGCGTGATGACTAATCCCCAGGTGATAAGTGGCGCGGCGTCCCCCGGCCAGCAGGTTTGGATAGGAAATTGGCTTAAGTCAATTGCGTTGCCTTCTATGATAATTTCCTGGCAGGGCGCGTTCTTTAATTCCTTTGGCGCCATATCCAGAGCGCGCTTGAGCAACGGTAATTTATCCCAGGTTTCTTTTAAGCTACGCGGGGGTTCGGGTTCTTTTAATAATGCCAACAAACGCCCGACTTCGCGTAGCGCCGCCACGGAATCTTCGCCCAAACCCAACGCGACCCGCTTAGGCGTGCCAAACAAATTCGCTAGCACGGGTACTGAGTGACCGGTGACATTCTCAAAGAGTAAGGCGGGACCGCCAGCCTTCAAAACACGATCGGCAATTTCTGTAATTTCTAACTTCGGGCTGACTTCGTGGGTGATGCGTTTGAGTTCGCCCTTGGCCTCTAGCTGTTTAATAAAATCCCGCAAGTCGTGATAATTCATATGCTAAACGTCATTCCGTAATTAAAAACAATACCGGCAAAAATGGCCATGCCCACCCAATTATTAAATTGAAAGGCTTTAAAGCAATTCACCGGATCGCGATTTTTTATTAAGAAATATTGATAAATTATTAGCACCGCTACTACGCCTAAGCCGACGTAATAAGGTGCACCCAATTTAAAGTGCAGGCCCGTGAATACCAATATTACTAGCATGCTGGCAAACGATAGCATGATCGCGACTACATCAAAGCGGCCAAAAAAAAAGGGCCGAGGATTTGATCCCGATTTTGCGATCGTCCTCGCGGTCCACCATCGCATATTCGGTGTCGTAGGCGATGGCCCAAAAAACGTTAGCCAGCAGCATAACCCAGGCGATCGATGGCACGGTGTTAGTGAGCGCCGCGAAACTCATGGGAATACCAAAGCCAAAGGCCACACCTAAATAGGCTTGGGGGATGGCAAAAAACCGCTTGGTATAAGGATAAGTTAAGGCTAAAAAAAGTGCTGCTAAGGACAAATAAATAGTAAGCCTATTTAAGCGCAATATTAATAGAAAAGCACAGAGACTTAAGCTTGCGGCTACGATTATCGCTTCTTTTTTACTGATTAAGCCAGTCGCCAGCGGGCGATTTTTGGTGCGTGCAACTTTGGAATCGAAATCGCGGTCAGCGTAGTCGTTGATTGCGCACCCCGCGGAGCGCATCAAGACCACACCCAACACAAATATCCATAAAATGATCCAATTTGGTTGCCCCGCGCTGGCAAGCCACATTCCCCACAGCGTCGGCCATAGCAAGAGTAATATGCCAATGGGTTTATCCAAGCGCGTTAATTTTTCGTACAAGGTCAGCCGCTCGGTCCATTTCATAACGACAAAATTCCCGGTAAAAATACTTCCGTCACGATAATTTTTTTGTGATGCAAACTGAAGATTGAGCGCCGCGCCCACAAGTGCTCGGGCGCAGTGCTTAATATTCGGCAAGCATTTTGATAAAGAGCGTGCGAGCTACGTAGTTTTTTGTATTCTAAAGGTGTGCGCTTCACTCGCGGATCGGCAAACAAAGCGCGGCCTAATGGTTTATTGCCAAGGTTCCTAAGTCCGTGCCACTCGCCCTGCAAGCTTTGTAAGGGCAGCACACTATGCGCAAAAACCAAGGGGATGTCTCCGCAGAATAAGTTCACTTCGCGCAACAATACCATAGCATTAGCTGGCAAGCCCATGCTAAATATTTCGTCCAAGTTAGCCTTGTCGTAGCGCTGTTGGACGTTTTTTACAGCATAGTGATGACACCGGGATTCTATCCGCCGAGTTAACGATCCCTGATGAATTAACCAGGAATGAAATGGGCCCGGGTCCTCAGGTAGATGTCGCAACCACAACGCAGTTTTTTTCATACAGTTACGTTTTAGCGACCCACTGCCGCCCAGGAAAAGACGCACAAAAAAAGCGGTTGCCCGCTTTCATGCCGAATAGCCGGCGCGTTATTGTTCAACCCAATTTAGTAAATCCAAATAATCCTGTTGCTTCCCGGCAACAAAACCGCTTACGCCAATGTTCCCCATAATTTTCTTTCCCGCCGCGTTGGTTTCCAGCGCAATTAACGCCGCGCGAAGTTTATTAATATCGGCACTGCTAATTTTCGGGGAGGCAATGATAGACCAATAAGGTAGACGTTTGCTCTGCCAAACAATAGGATTATTTTTTGCCTTCCATTCTTTAGCCGTTTTGGAATAAGACACGACAACCCCAACATCCGTTAAATTTTTTTCTACTGCGAAGCCCACCGCCTCTTGCGAACTCAGGTACGTAATATTTTCGCCCGATGGATTTATGCCTTCATCGCGCAGCATGGCATGAGCAACTTGCGTGGGGTAAGCCAAGCGGTCTGGCATAACAATGCGCTTGCCACGGATGTCAGCCGGTTTGCTTAAGGGCGTATTGGGTGGCGTTAAAAAGTAAGTGTAGGCGTCGCCTTTAGCAGAGGCGACCAACACGTAGTGTTGATCGCGCATGGCTTTAGCGGAAATATGCGAGGGCCGTACAAACAATAAACCGTAGCGGGATTTTTGTAGATTGCTGGTTAAGCTAGTTAAGTTTTGTGCCGATTCTAGCTTAAGTGGCGTGCCTATCGATCTTGCCAAATAGTCGGCGAGTCCTTGGTATTTTTCTTGACGCTCCGTAAAACTAACATTTCCCGAGGTGCCTTCATTTACGCCAAACAATAATCCGCCCTGCGCAGCATAAGCGGTCGGCGCTGCAAATACCAAGGGAACATAAATGAGGAAACCTCGCCCCCGGCGGAGCCAAGTGGCGAGGAAAAGGGAGTTACACAAGTCTAAGCACTCTGGGTGAAGATCATTTAATACCTAAGGTTGCCACCAATTCGTCATAGTCCTTGATTGCAGCGGGCTCGAAATTAGGATAGCCATTGTACTTAAAGAAAACCCTGCCGTCGCCGTCCAAATGGGCCTTCAATAACGCTTGAGTCACTGCTGCGCGCTGCGCAGCGGGAAAGTCAGGGCGGATAGCAAAGGTTAAATGCGGCACACCCTTGCCGGACATAATGGCATTTAAGTCGTTACCGCGGCCGGTCCACACATTGTATAAGGTCGCATTGGCCACACCTACATCGATGACATTGTACTTCATGGCCGTCAAGACGTCGTTAAAGTCGCGGTAGTAAGTAATTTTCGAGAAATAAGTCGCAGGGTCGATGTTTTCTGCTTTTAATTGCGCAAGAGCCAGTTGCGTAATCATGGCGTCTTTCTCGTAAAAGCCCACGCGTTTACCCTTCATGTCTTCGGGGAAAGCGATCCCAGTGCTAGATAAGGCCATGAAAGAATGCGAAAGCAGACCCGGTACCTTAACCAAGGGTTCGTAACCGGCACGTTTATTCGCGGCCATAATCATACTTGGCGGGCCGAACATGAAATCGTAACGTTTAGCGTCGGCTTTTTTCAAATATTCGTCCGCCGATTTTACCGATTCCACGCGCACTGGCTTGCCCAAGGCTTTGCCTAGGTAGCTAGTGAGCGCTTCGTATTCGCTGGTCAGGGTAATCGCGCTTTTTACGTAATCCTGGATACCTAAAATATAATAGTTATTGGCAGCTTGTGGCTGCCCTATGCTAAAGACCAAAAACAAAACGAGTAACAAATACTTTTTCATCGTAACCTCCAAATCCTTAAGTTCAATCTATAAAGCCTCAACTCCAGCTAGGTTCAGCAAGTTCTGGGCCAGCTTGCCCAATTATCGCCCTACGAGCCTAGGTATGCGGCCGCGGCGGGTAACCAGCGCGCCAAATGTCTTTCCGCCAGATCTGGATGGGCTTTTAACAAGTCCGCCGCCAGCGCCTGCGCCTTGACCAGAAGCGCCTGATCCGTACAGATATCAGCAATGCGCAGTAAGGGCGCCCCCGCTTGGCGGGCCCCTAGCAGCTCGCCGGGACCTCGCATGGCGAGGTCCAAGTGGGCAATCTCAAAGCCGTCGTGTTGTTCATAGATGATTTTCAGACGTTCTCGTGCGTTTTCCGACAACGGGCTTTGGTACAGCAAAATACAGGTGCTTTGCGTCTTGCCACGGCCAACCCGCCCCCGCAACTGATGCAGCTGGGCCAGGCCTAAGCGCTCCGCGTGTTCAATGACCATAATGCTAGCGTTAGCCACATCTACACCGACTTCTATAACGCTAGTCGCGACTAACAATTGAATTTCACCCTGCTGGAACGCAATCATGATGGCGGTTTTGTCGGCCGCCGCCATACGGCCGTGAATCAGTCCGATATTTAATTCTGGCAACAAGGTTTTTAACTCAATAAAAGTCTGCTCCGCGGCCTTTAACTGCAACACTTCCGATTCGTCAATCAAGGGACATACCCAGTAAGCCTGCTTACCCTCAAGACAAGCGCTTTTTATGCGCAGCGCCACTTCCGGCCGTTTAGACTCGGAAAACAACTTGGTGGTGACCGGGCTGCGCCCAGGCGGCAGCTCGGCAATGGTAGATACGTCCATATCTGAATAATAGCTCATTGCCAAGGTGCGTGGGATGGGCGTGGCCGACATCATTAATTGATGTGCCCGAAGCTCAGCCTTATTCCTCAGGGCGATGCGCTGTTCTACGCCAAAACGGTGTTGCTCGTCGATAATAACTAAAGCGAGATTGGAGAATTCCACTTGTTCTTGAAATAGGGCATGGGTGCCAACGGCGAGGCGGCAGCTGCCGTTGGCCAATTGTTGTAGCGCGGCCATTTTCTCTTTTTTGGTGAGCCGCGCCGTCAACCAAACGAGCCCTATCTTTAATGGCGCAAGCCACCCATCTAGTTTGCGAAAATGCTGCTCCGCCAAAATCTCCGTGGGCGCCATCAGGGCCACCTGCGCGCCGTTTTCAATAACCGTTAACGCAGCCAGCAAGGCGACGATGGTTTTACCGCTACCTACGTCACCTTGTAACAGGCGCTGCATGGGAAAAGGGCGTAATAAGTCGTTATTAATTTCCTGATAGGCGCGGGTTTGCCCGGCGGTGAGCTGAAAAGGCAAAGCGGCCAGCAGCGCCTTCGCTAATGTCGCGCGCGGCTGTAGCGGAAAAGCCCGCTCACTGCGATTTTTTTGACGGTATAAACGCATGGACAATTGCTGCGCCAACAGTTCATCCAGTTTAAGGCGCTGCATGGCGGGGTGAGTGGAAAGCGTGCGGAGATCCGCATTCGCGGGTGGCTCATGCACGTAGCTCAGACTGGTTTTAAAGTCGGGTAGGCCCAGCGCGGCCAAAATAGCCGGGGGCAAGGTATCCGATAAATCGGCTTGAGCGATAGCCGCCTTAATAAGCTTGCGTATGCTTTGTTGGGATAATCCCGCAGTCGTCGGATAAATGGGCGTTAGATTCTGGGGTAAAGGTTCCGGTTTATACAGCACCCGCCATTGCGGATGAATCATTTCCAAGCCTAAAAAACCCTCCCGTACCTCACCAAATATTCGCAACTTAACCCCCGATTTTAATGCCGCAACTTGGGACGGATAGGCTTTGAAAAAACGTAAGCTCAGCGAGCCGCTACTATCCTCCACTTGGCAGACCAAAGCTTTTTTCGGGCGGAACTGTACTTTGCTCGATACCACCGCGACATCCGCCTGCAGCCATTCTCCCGCTCGCGCTGTTGCGATGTCTTGAATTTTGGTCTCATCGACATAGCGTAGCGGTAAATGCAGCAGCAAATCGGCGGAGGTGTGTAAGCCGAGCTTAGCGAGTTTTGCAGTTAGGGTGGGGGAGGGTTTAGCAGGGATATTTATGGTGAGGTTAGAACAGACTTGAACCTTATGTTAGATTTATCGCAAGACCGAGTGCGAGCTTATTCCAAGTGCGCTCCCCGCAAACGGCCGGCAAGCCGGTAACGAGTCCGCGCACGTTAATCTAGCACCATCACGGCGTCCATTTCAATTAATGCGCCGCGCGGTAACGCCGCCACACCAACCAAAGCACGTGCCGGGTAGGGCGCACTGAATACGCCGCTCATCATTTCGTTTACCATGGCGAAATGGGATAAATCAGTTAGGTAAACATTAAGCTTAGCAATATTCGCGAGCGTACCCCCTGCACCTACACACACGGCGCTCAGATTTTCCAGCACTTGCTGAATTTGGGCGGCAATGCCAGTCTGTAATTCCATGGTTTTTGGGTGGAGGCCGATTTGCCCGGCAAGATAAACAGTTTTCTCGCAAATCACGGCTTGCGAATAGCAACCTATGGCGGCAGGCGCGTTCGCGGTTTGCACAATTTTTTTGGTCATGGATTTTCCCTTTGATTTATCCCAGCACGCGCGTAATCTTAATTACTTCGGGAATTTGCCGTAGGCTGCGCATTACTTTGGCAAGATGCGCGCGGTTTTCCACTTGCAGCGTAAAATAAATTGAAGTATAGGCGCTGCCATCTTCTTCTTCCATACTGACATTATCGATATTGGATTCGTTCTCCGCAATGCGCGCCGCAACTTTGGCTAATACGCCGCGCTTATTAGCCACTTCCAATTTAATTTTAACCTCAAAAACTTTGCCTTTTAAAGGGTCCCATTCGACATCTACCCACTTATCGGGGTCGTCGCGGAATTGCGCAATAGAAGGGCAATCATGGGTGTGAATTAGTAAGCCCTTACCTTTGTTGATGAAACCCAAAATTGGGTCGCCCGGAATGGGACGGCAACATTTAGCAAACTGAATGGCCATGCCTTCGCTACCGCGAATGACAATCGCGTCTAGCTTTTCTACTTTATGGTCTTTGGTGGATTCCGCGAGGGCTAGTAGTTGCCTGGCGACGACGACATTTAGCCGTTTGCCTAAGCCGATTTCCGCCAAAACTTCTTTGGAAGATTTTAAGCCGGTGTCACGCAATAGTTTATCCCAACTGGCCGCGTCAATTTGTTCCGGATCTTCACCGAGCGCGCGCACCGCCTGGTGCAGCAAGTTTTCGCCCAGGCTGATAGATTCGGCGTACTGCATGGTCTTTAAAAAATGGCGTATGTGCGAGCGCGCTTTGCCGGTTACCACATAGTTGAGCCACGCCGGATTCGGGTTGGCATGCGCAGCAGTAATAATTTCTACGCGATCCCCGTTATGGAGCTCGGCGCGCAATGGCGCCAATTCTTGGTTAATTTTTACCGCCACGCAGCGGTTACCAATATCGGTGTGCACTGCATAAGCAAAATCGACAGCCGTAGCACCCCGCGGTAATGCCTTAATTTGTCCTTTGGGCGTGAAGACATAAACCTCATCGGGGAAGAGATCAATTTTAATATGTTCTAAGAATTCCGCAGCATCACCACTCTCACTTTGAATTTCCAGCAAACTTTGCAGCCATTGATGGGTGCGCATTTGCACATCATTAAAGTGCGGGTCACCACTTTTATATAGCCAATGTGAGGCAACGCCCGCTTCGGCGATTTTATGCATATGTTCGCTGCGAATTTGGATTTCTATGGGCGTGCCAAAGGGACCGAACAAGGTGGTATGCAAAGACTGATAGCCATTGGCTTTGGGTATGGCAATGTAGTCTTTAAATTTCCCGGGGATGGGTTTATATAAAGTATGCAGCGCGCCCAGCGCTAAATAACAACTGGGCACGTCTTTGACGATAATGCGGAAGCCATAGATATCGAATACCTCCGAAAACGCCAGCGATTTACCCTGCATTTTTTTGTAGATGCTATAGAGGTGTTTCTCGCGCCCCGCAACGGCGGCGTCCACGCCGCCCTCGTGTAATTTTTGTTTTATGGCGTCTAATACCTTGCCCACTACCTCGCGGCGGTTTCCACGCGCGGCGCGCACCGCTTTAGAAAGTACGCGATAGCGGTTGGGGTACAAAAAGCGAAAGCTTAAATCGTCCAGCTCTTGATAAATGCTATTTAGCCCAAGGCGGTTGGCAATGGGCGCATAAATCTCCAGCGTTTCCCGGGCGATGCGTTTGCGCTTTTCCGAAGCCATCGCGGTCAGCGTACGCATATTATGCAAGCGATCCGCAAGCTTAATTAAAATAACCCGAACGTCGCGCGCCATGGCGAGCAACATTTTTCGAAAATTTTCTGCCTGGGCGTGCGTTTCGGTTTGAAATTCAATGCGGTCTAGTTTACTAACGCCGTCCACTAATTCCGCTACCGGCTTGCCGAATTGCGCGCGGATTTCCCGCTTGGTCGTGGGCGTATCTTCCACCACGTCATGGAGCAACGCCGCCATCAAGGCTTGCGCGTCCATGTGCCAATCAGAAAGAATAGTAGCGACCGCCAGGGGGTGGGAGATATAGGGCGCGCCGCTTAAGCGGAATTGCCCGGTATGAGCTGCTTCGCTAAAGCGATATGCGGCTTCAACCTGGGCAACGTCGCTGGGCTTTAAATAAGCGCTCAGCTTTTTAGTCAGCGGCTGGGTGGCTTCCATGTCGGCATCAGCGGTTTGCGGCACGGGCAATGGCTGCCCGCCTTCGCTCATGTTACAGCGGCGGTTTTTGTAACACTTCCACACCGATTTTGCCGCTCGCTATTTCACGAAGGGCAATAACCGTAGGCTTATCTTTGTTGGTTTCTATCATGGGGCTTGCGCCCAAGGACAGTTGGCGCGCGCGATAGGTCGCAGCCAGTGCGAGTTCAAACCGGTTCGGGATATATTTCAAACAATCTTCAACAGTAATGCGTGCCATTTTAATCCTTAAGAAAATTTTATATGGTGAAACAACGATTCAATCGCGTTTGCCTGCCGATCCAGCGTGAGACGTTCCGCGCGAACAATCGCCAGTAAATCTTGGACCGCCTCCGGTAACAAGTGATTTATAATAACATACTTAAATTCAGATACATGGCTCATGTCGTCGTATGCTGCCTGGATTCGCCGTTCAATTATTTCTGGGGCGTCTTGTTTTCTATCACGTAACCGCTGGAGCAGCGCATCGACGGAAGGAGGAAGGATGAAAATTCCAATTGCATGAGGGAAAAGACGCCGCACTTGTTCAGCACCCTGCCAATCAATTTCAAGTATGACGTCCGCCCCTTCTCCCAACAACGTGTTAATGGCCGCGTGCGAGGTCCCATAGTAATTCCCGTAAACCTCCGCGCTCTCGATAAACAATGCCTGCTCGCGCATGGCTAAAAATTCCGCCGGGGAAATAAAATGATAATCCCGCCCATTCACTTCGCCCGGGCGGGGGGGCCGCGTCGTATGGGAAATGGACAGTCGTATCGCTTTATCTTGGTCCAGTGCAGCGCGAATCAGGCTGGTTTTTCCGGCCCCCGAGGGGGCAGTTATGATAAATAAATTGGCCATGCTGCTTAGTCCTCCTCGTAGGACCTATTCAACGTTTTGAATTTGTTCGCGGATTTGTTCAATTAAGATTTTAAAGTCCATCGCTAGCTGCGATACCTCGCTGAGAGCCGATTTTGAGCCTAAGGTATTGGCTTCGCGGTTTAATTCCTGCATTAAAAAATCCAATCTTTTTCCCGCGGGGCCGGTGGAGTTTAGCACCCGCTCCACTTCGGCGAGATGAGTCGAAATTCGATTGAGCTCTTCTTCCACATCTATTTTTTGTGCAAATAGGGTTAATTCTTGATGGATGCGGTCGCCCTCATTGGTCAAACCCGCCTCACTTAAGCGCAAAATCAGTTTGTCCTGATACCCCTTGATGAGCTGGGGAATGTGCGGGCGAACCTTTGCGACCAAACGGTGCATGTCCGCCACGTGTTTTAAAATAATCGTCTGCAACTGGGCCCCCTCGCGTGCGCGGCTTGCGCATAAATCTGCCAAAGCCCGCTGTAAAAGTGCGCCACCAGTATCCAAGAGCGCATCAGTTTGAGGCGCCGGAGACTCCATCACACCCGGCCAGCGGAGTATTTCCGCGACACTCAGCGCTTGACTTTGCGGGGCTTGCTTTTGGACGGCTTCAGCCAGGCTTAAAAGGTGCGCCAACGCCGCGGGATTGACTTCGCCCTCGATCTTCGTGCCGCTTTGCGCAACGAACCCTAAGCGGCAATCGATTTTGCCGCGCGCCAATTTTGCTGCAATTGCCGTGCGCAATAGTGATTCCAGACTGCGAAATTCATCGCTGAGGCGAAAATGAATTTCTAAAAACCGATGGTTCACCGCGCGCAACTCCAAATGCAGAACGCCGAAGGCGGTATCCGTAGTTGCTTCGGCAAAGCCCGTCATACTCTGTATCATAGGTTGTTCCCGCTCGTCATGGTGATTCCAGCCAAGGAATGCCGGCGGTGCGGCGCCTGGAGTTTTAAGGATAATTCGCTAACATTAAAGCTGAGCGCATGTTGTTTTTAGGGATTGTAGCGTATTCTGAGGGCCATGCTTGCTCGATTTAATCCGAGGTGCTGCGACTTTGCCCCGCAAGGCTTTACTTTGACGCATCAAATGACAGAAAATAACGAACCTTAGGGAAACGACTTCCGGTATATGGCATCGCAGGCAAATCAGGCTTTACCAAAAGAGTACCAACTCCAAAATTACAAAATCGCCAAACAGCTAAGCGGTGGTGGTTTTAGCATTGTTTACCTTGCCTACGACGAGAATGGCACGCCGGTGGCTATAAAAGAATACCTGCCCAACGCGTTAGCACTGCGTAAAGAAGGTTCCCAGGTAATGGCAACATCCGCAGAAAATCTTTCCACCTTCCGTTACGGCATGAAATGTTTTTTCGAGGAGGGTCGGGCGCTAGCTAAAATTTCACACCCCAATGTTGTACGGGTCGTAAATTTTTTTCGCGCTAACGATACCGTATATATGGTGATGCAATACGAGCGCGGTAAAACCCTCCAGGAACACATACACTCGCAAAAAGGCATGCTAAAGGAGACGCTCATACGCCGCGTTTTTGCGGAGCTGTTAAACGGCCTGCGCGAAGTGCATACCCATAAAATCCTCCATCTTGATATCAAGCCCTCCAATATATATATCCGCCTGGATGGCTCGCCGGTTCTCTTGGATTTCGGCGCGGCGCGGCAAACGTTAACCAGTGAACGCAGTAAGCTCTCACCCATGTATACGCCGGGTTTTGCCGCGCCAGAGCAATATAAAAATCGCGAGCGCCTCGGTCCGTGGACGGATATTTACAGCGTGGGCGCGAGTATTTTTGCTTGCCTCTCCGGGTTTGCGCCGCAAGCGGCCGACGCCCGCGTGGAATTGGATAAGTTGGCCTCGGCGAAAAAAGTTTGGGGTGGCCAATATTCCGACCAGCTACTGGAACTCTTAGACTGGTGTTTGCATCTAGATTATATGGAACGCCCGCAAAGCGTTTTCGCCTTACAAAAAGCCCTGATGGAAAAATTCTCAGTGCCAGAAAAAAAAGCCTCCATCATGCATAGCTTGCGCAGCAAGCTCGGGAAAATTGGCAATAAATAACTAATTTATGAAGTTCTCCATACTTTCAGCAAGCCGTCAGGGCGGACGAAAATATAATCAAGACCGCGTGGCCTTTTCTTATAGCCGGGATGCGTTGCTTATGATTGTAGCCGACGGCATGGGCGGACACTTTCATGGCGAGGTCGCCGCTCAGATTACCGTGCAATTGGTTGCTGAGCTTTTTCAAAAACAAGCAAAAACCACACTTAAAGACCCCCAAGATTTTTTGGAGCAAAGTTTGCTGCGCGCTCACAACGCCATTGGTGAATATGTTATTGAACATGAGTTTTTGGAAAGCCCGCGCACCACCTGCGTGGCCTGTGTTGTGCAACACAATAAGGCGTGGTGGGCCCATATTGGCGATTCGCGCTTATATGTGTTTCGCGATGGCAGACTGTTAATTCGCACTCAGGATCACTCCAAAGTGCAGCAACTATTTGATCAGGGCAAGATCACCGAGTTGCAGATGACCACTCATCCGGAACGCAATAAAATTTACAATTGCCTGGGAGGTATTATTCAGCCGGAAATTGAGTTATCACGTCCGGTGGCCATGCAGGAAGGCGATGTCATTTTACTGTGCACGGATGGATTATGGAGCACTATACGTTTAAGCGAAATGTTGGCCATGCTGCACAAATTGCCCATCACCGAAGTAATCCCGCAAATCGTAGCAAATGCCGAAACGCGTGGCGGCATGGATGGCGATAATGTCAGTGCCATCGGCATGACATGGGGTGACAATAAACACGAGATTGCCCTGGATAGGGTTTCCACGCTTACCATGCCCATGGATAGCTTTACCACGGAAATGGCCGGGTTCGCTGGCTCCCGGGAGGCACCTGGCGGCGCGACGATCACGGAAGAAGATATCGAAAAGGCTATTCAGGAAATTCAGGCTGCGATTCGGAAACATGCAAAATAAAAGTAATCGTCCCAGCCGGCGTTTAGCGGACGAATTACGCGCGGTAACCGTCACTCGCCACTTTACTAAGCACGCTGAAGGATCGGTTTTGGTGGAATTCGGTGACACCAAAGTGATATGCACCGCAAGTATTGATGAAAAAATTCCTAATTTTTTGCGCGGCAAAAATCAAGGCTGGCTAACGGCGGAATACGGCATGTTGCCACGCTCTACCGGCAGCCGCATGCAGCGGGAAGCCACCGCGGGTAAAGCCAGCGGGCGCACCCAGGAAATTCAGCGCTTGATAGGACGCAGCTTAAGATCAATCACTGACCTTACTAAGCTCGGCGAGCGCACCATTCAAATCGATTGCGACGTCATTCAAGCAGACGGGGGCACCCGCACGGCCAGCATAACTGGCGCTTTTGTTGCGCTTTCGGATGCCATCCAGTTTTTATTGGCAAAAGGCGTGTTGCAAAGTTCGCCGATAATGGATCACGTCGCCGCCATATCCGTTGGTGTTTATCAAGGTACACCGGTACTGGATTTGGATTACTTAGAGGATTCCGCTTGCGATACCGACATGAATATCGTGATGACCGGCCAAGGTGGGTTGGTAGAAGTGCAAGGCACGGCGGAAGGCGCGCCTTTCTCCCGCCAAGAAATGGATAGCATGATGAATCTCGCGCAAGCAGGCATAGCGCAACTCATCCTACTGCAACAAGCCGCGCTTAGTCAGCCGTAGTGGAAAAACTGGTCATTGCCAGCAGCAACCCCGGTAAAATTAAGGAAATTAAACGTATCTTATTGCCGTATTTCCCCGAGATTATTTCCCAGGCAGAGTTAAATATTCCCGAGACGGAGGAGCCCTATCACACCTTTGTGGAAAATGCCCTGGTAAAAGCGCGTCACGCTAGCCGCGAATCGGGTCTGCCGGCATTGTCCGACGATTCCGGGATTTGTGCGGACGCCTTGCAGGGTGCGCCGGGGGTGCATTCGGCGCGTTTTGCCGGCGAACCTAAATCAGACGCGCGCAACAATCAAA
>CAYYOS010000066.1:0-13750 GCA_964473355.1 uncultured Burkholderiales bacterium
AATATAGCGGCCATCAAAACAGGAGGTTTCGAATTGTTTGATGCGCGGGTTAACTTCCCGCACGGCGGCAATCAAGGAGTTGAGGTCTTGATAAATGACGGCGTCGGCGCCAATTTCGTGTGCGATTTCTTCATCGGTGCGCCCGGTGGCTAATAGCTCATGTTTAGTCGGCATGTCTATGCCGTAGACGTTAGGAAAACGCACGGGTGGTGCCGCGGAAGCGAAGAAAACTTTTTTGGCGCCGGATTCGCGGGCCATTTGCACAATTTGATTGCTAGTGGTGCCACGCACGATGGAGTCATCGACGAGTAATACATTCTTGCCCTGGAACTCAATGCCTATCGCATTAAGTTTCTGACGTACGGAACGTTTGCGCATCGCTTGCCCGGGCATAATGAAAGTACGACCGATATAACGGTTTTTTATAAAGCCTTCCCGGTACGGCAAGCCTAATTGGTTGGCGAGTTGCAACGCGCTCGGGCGGCTGGTATCCGGTATAGGGATCACCACATCAATTTTTAAGTGGCTAAAATCTTTGCGTATCTTATCGGCCAGCCGTTCACCCATACGCAAGCGCGTCTCATAAACGGAAGTACCGTCGATTACCGAATCCGGCCGCGCTAAATAAACGTATTCAAAAATGCAGGGATTATTGCTGGTGCGTTCGGCGCACTGCTGGCTGTAAAAATTTCCCAGTTCATCAATGAGCACGGCCTCTCCCGGGGCAACATCGCGCATCAACTCAAAACCCAGCACGTCTAAGGCGACGCTTTCTGAGGCAACCAGATATTCTTCACCCTGCTCGGTTTGATGTCGCCCCACCACTAAAGGACGAATGCCAAACGGATCGCGAAAAGCAACGACGCCAAAACCGGCAATCATCGCCACCACGGCATAGGCACCGTGGCAGCGCCGGTGTACGGCTTGGATTGCGGCAAACACTGCCGCGGGTGCAAGATGGTGACCTTTGCTATGGGCGTGAAGCTCATGCGCCAATACATTTAACAATACCTCGGAATCGGAGCTGGTATTGACGTGGCGCAAATCTTGACGATAAAGCTCTAATTTAAGTTGGTCGGCGTTGGTGAGATTGCCGTTGTGTCCCAACACAATGCCAAATGGGGAGTTGACGTAAAAAGGCTGAGCCTCGGCGCTGGAAGCGCATCCCGCCGTCGGGTAACGAACGTGGGCAATACCCATATTACCCATTAAGGAGCGCATATGACGCGTGTGAAAAACGTCTTGCACCATGCCGTTACCCTTGTGCATGTGAAAAGTATGGCCATCGGACGTGACAATACCCGCCGCATCCTGTCCGCGGTGTTGCAGCACCAGCAAACCATCATAGAGCAGCTGGTTAACGGGGCGTTTGGCGACGATACCTAAAATTCCGCACATTAGAATTTTATCCGTTTAGCAATTTCGTTGGGCAACCAAGGTTTTACAAATATCACTAAGGTTTCAAAGGGCCTGCTCAAAGCAGCCTCCCGCCAATAGGTTTCGCGGGGCAGGGCGGTTAGGCCGGCGAGCATGACGATTAAAGCCACTAAAAATACTCCACGCGCTAATCCAAATAAACCGCCAAAAAATCGATCCACGCCACCCAGACGCAGCCCCCTGAGTACGCTGGAAATGCTTAAAGTAAGCAGCTTGGCGGCGAGCAGCGTTACCACAAATAATAGTAAAAAACTGGCAAACATTCTCAGTGGATACGCCGGAATTACATCCGCTAGCATCGGCATTAGGTCGAGTACAAAAGTTTTTGCCACCCAAAATGCCGCAACCCACGATAGAAGCGAGAGTACTTCGCGCACCACGCCGCGCAAAAATCCCAGCAAGACTGATATCAGCATAATCCCTATAACCAGATAATCGAAGCCCGTCATAGGTCATTGCTTCTCCGTTACAACCACACTATTTATGCCGGCAGTTTTCAATTTAGCCTGAATACGCTGCGCCTCATCTTTACTGTTATAAGGACCAGCCCGCACTCTAGTTTTGGTACCTTGCGGTGAATTTATTGTTTCGGTGTCGCTGGTAATACCTTGAAGCGCGACCGTCGCTTGCAATTTTTCGGCATTGGCGCTGTTTGAAAATACGCCCAACTGCACGAGATAGGCGGTATTTTCGCTAACAGGGGGCGGCGGTTTTTTAACCTCGCTAGGCGCGCTGGGGAGCGCGTCGGGCATAGGCGTTACCGCAGGGGTGGGCCGATCTTGGGAAGGTGCGGCGGGTGTCACCTTAGGAAAAAATTCAGTGTCGGGCGGAGGCGGCAGTGTAATCGCGATATCTTGCCCCACCGGCTTGGGCTTTTCCTCAAGCAGCATAGGCAAAAAAATTACCAACGCGAGTACTAAGGCGATGGCACCAATTAAACGTTGGCGTGCGCGTTTTTTTAAGAGAATTTCTTCGTCGGAAATCGGCGTGCGGGCCATTTATCCACCTTGTATCAGCTCTAAAATGGGGGCGACAGTATAAAACGAACCGAAAATTAAGATTCTATCATTTTCCGTTGCGACACGGCAGGCTTCCGTATAGGCGGCAAGCGGGCTGGGAAAAATCTGCAGGTGCACGGTTGGACTGTATTGTGCCAGCAAGCGTCGCAGATCACTGGCCCGGGCTGCACGGGGTGTGGCCAGTTCGGTTAGCAGCCAGACATCGACATGCTTCGCCATGGTTTCGATCACAGCCGAGATATCTTTATCTTTTAACATCCCGAACACCGCGTAAGTCTTTTGCGCCGGTGGTGCGGAATTGAGTGCGGCAGACAAAGCTGTTGCCGCCAACGGATTGTGCGCCACATCCAGGATAACCATGGGGCGACCCGGTTTAACTTGAAAACGGCCGGGCCAAGCCACGCTTAATAAACCCTGGCGAATGTCCGCGATATTAAGGGGTAAGCGCGTATTTAATTCATTAATCGCGGCTAAGGCGGCACTGGCATTATAGAGTTGAAATTCACCAAACAAGGCGGGATAAGGCAGCGCAAAATAAGATGTGTGCAGGTGCCAAAAATCCCAACCGGACGCCTGTTTATTAAACCCGAAATCGCGATTGACTAGCCTTAACGGTGCACCAATTTTATTGGCATAGCTAATAACGCTTGCTGGCGGGTCCGGGTCCCCGCATACCAGCGGCTTCTGCGCACGGACGACCCCGGCCTTTTCATAACCAATGGCGTCGCGCGTGTTGCCCAAATAATGCACGTGATCGATGCCGATACTAGTAATGATGGCGCAGTCGCAATCAAAGACATTGACGGCGTCCAAGCGCCCGCCTAGCCCCACCTCTAGAATGGCGATTTGAACGCCACGCTTTTTAAAAAGAATAAGCGCGGCCAATGTGGAAAATTCAAAATAAGTTAAGGAGATGTCGTTTCGGGCCGCATCGATTTCCGCAAACGCGGCGCACAACTGACTATCCGACGCTTGCTGACCATCGATCTGAATTCGTTCGTTATAACGTAATAGATGTGGCGACGTAAACATGCCGGTGGAGTACCCCGCGGCCCGCCATATCGCTTCTAGCAATGCACAGGTGGAACCCTTGCCATTGGTGCCCGCTACTGTGATTAGCGGAAAATTGATCTCAATGTTTAGTCGTTGTTTAACGGCGAGAATGCGTTCCAAGCCCATTTCGATGGGCGCGCTGTGCACGGTTTTGATATAGTCCAACCAATCGCTTAAAGTCCGCTTTGCGCTCGTCATGAATTCCCCTAAATCAAAACTGACTTTGTCAGCTTCGTCGTCCCGTCGGGTGGGATCGAGATATTATTCATACTGTTGCGCTCGCCTTCGCGTCATTTTTGATTGTAAAGGGAGTTACCCATAGGAACCATCACGTGCGATACGTGCCTGCGGAGCAGTGACGCAAAGTTATTTGGGATCGGTAGACGCCGGGGTGCGCATCATATATGCGATTAAGGCGGCAACTTTTTCATTCATGTGCCGACGATCGACAATCATATCTAAGGCGCCATGATTAAGCAGAAATTCGGCCCGCTGAAACCCCTCCGGCAATGTTTCGCGCACCGTTTGTTCGATTACCCTAGGGCCCGCAAATCCAATTAGGGCGCCGGGCTCCGCGATAATAACGTCTCCCAACATAGCGAAGCTGGCGGAGACGCCCCCCATCGTTGGATCCGTCAACACCGAAATAAAGGGGAGGTGCGCCGCCGAAAGCTGGGTTAAAGCCGCGCTGGTTTTTGCCATTTGCAATAAAGAAAACAACCCTTCTTGCATTCTGGCGCCGCCACTGGCAGTGACGCATACGAATGGCAGATTTTGTTCCACGCATATTTGCAATGCACGAACAAAGCGTTCGCCTACCACCGCACCCATGGAGCCACCCATGAATTTGAATTCAAATGCCGCAACGACCACTGGCACGCCACGTATACTTCCTTGGCGCACTAATAATGCATCGGTTTCTTGCGTTTCTTTTTGCGCCGCGCTTAGGCGATCTGAATACTTTTTGCTGTCCCTGAATTTTAGTTTGTCTACCGGCAGAACTTCCGCGCCGATTTCGTATTGGCCTTCCGGATCTAACATCATTTCCAAACGGGCACGCGCGCTAATACGGTTATGGAAATTACACTTCGGACAAACTTCAGAGTTCTTGTCCAGATCAACGTGGTATAGCACCGCTTCGCAAGAAGGACATTTACTCCATAGGCCTTCCGGCACATTCTTCTTGACGTCCCCGTCATCGCGACGCTTAATTTTTGGCGGTAACAGTGTTTGAAACCAGCTCATACGCGGTCTATGCCTTCCCTAAAACGCTTAATCAAAGCTCCGACGTTAGCCACAACATCTTGGGGGCCGCTATTTTCGATTTCTTGAACGACACGGCTGCCGATAACGACCGCCTCCGCAATTTGGGCGGCCGCATAGGCATCGTCGGGCGTGCGTATGCCAAAACCGATACCAATGGGAAGCTTGCTTAAACCGCGAATTTCGGTAAGCCGCTTCGCTACTGGGTTTAAATCTAAGTTGGCGCTACCCGTAACGCCCTTAAGTGAGACATAATAAATAAAACCCCGCGCTGACTTCAATAGGGTTCTTATACGGCTGGTTTCGGTTGTGGGCGAAAATAGAAATATTGGATCTACGTCATGCTCGACTAAGCAACGTATGTAGTCTGAACATTCCTCAGGCGGATAGTCCACAGTGATCACGCCATTAACGCCGCTACGTCGCGCTGCTTCAGCAAATACTGCACAACCCATAGCTTCAACGGGGTTAGCATAGCCCATGAGCACCACTGGTGTGTTGGTATTTTTTTGACGGAATTCTGCCACGCATTGCAGCACGTCATTAAGGCTAATGCCCTGCGTTAAGGCCCGCTCATTGGCACGTTGGATTACCGGGCCATCGGCCATCGGATCAGAAAAAGGCACGCCCAGTTCGATGATATCCGCTCCGCTGTGTACCATGGCATGCATGAGGGGGACGGTTAGCGGCAGCTGCGGATCGCCTACGGTGATATACGGAATCAGCGCCCTCTTACCTTGGGCTTTAAGGGTTTGAAAAGTGCTGGTGATTAATGGCATGTGCGAGGGACTGGTGTCGGGACCGCTAGAGCTTAATCGCGGCTGCGGCGGCGACGGTGCTGATGTCTTTATCGCCACGACCTGATAAATTGACCAATAACAGTTTGTCCTTAGGCATATGTGGCGCGATTTTAGCCGCATAGGCTAGCGCATGCGATGATTCCAAGGCGGGAATGATTCCCTCGAACCGGCACAAGTCATGGAAGGCCTGTAAGGCCTCGCTATCATCTATGGTGACATATTCCGCGCGCTTGCTATCTTTTAAATAGGCATGCTCTGGCCCCACACCGGGATAGTCTAAGCCAGCGGATACCGAATGCGTTTCAATAATTTGCCCGTTATTGTTTTGCATGAGATAGGTGCGATTGCCATGAAGTATTCCTGGCGTCCCAGCATTTAAGGGCGCGGCGTGTCGACCGGTTGCTATTCCGAGGCCGGCGGCTTCGACGCCTACCATGCGCACTCCGGCATCTTCGATATAAGGATAAAACAAACCCATAGCATTGGAACCGCCGCCCACGCAGGCTATGAGTGTATCCGGCTGGCGGCCGTACTCTTCTTGCATTTGCACTTTAGCTTCCTGCCCGATGACCGCCTGAAAGTCGCGGACCATCATAGGATACGGGTGGGGTCCAGCGACCGTGCCAATTATATAAAATGTGTCATCAATATTCGCAACCCAGTCACGCATGGCTTCATTGAGCGCGTCTTTTAAGGTTTTAGATCCGCTTTCCACAGGCACCACGCTGGCGCCTAACATCTTCATACGGTAAACATTGGGCGCTTGTCGCTGAATGTCTTCGCTGCCCATATAAACCACGCATTCCAAGCCAAACCGAGCTGCTACGGTTGCCGTTGCCACCCCATGTTGACCTGCGCCGGTTTCGGCGATGATCCGGGTTTTGTTCATGCGCCGGGCGAGTAGCGCCTGACCAATAGTGTTGTTAACCTTGTGCGCGCCGGTATGGTTTAGGTCTTCGCGCTTTAATAAAATTTGCGCGCCGCCTAAATGTTCCGACCAACGTTTGCTGTGATAGATGGGGCTGGGACGCCCCACGTAATGTTTTAAGTCGTAATGAAATTCTGCTAAGAATTCCGGATCAGCGCGATAGCGATGATACGCCTCGGACAACGCCTTTAGCGCGTGCATCAGCGTTTCGGCGACAAAAATTCCGCCATATGGGCCAAAGTGGCCGGTCTCATCGGGCAAGTTATAGTTCAACACCACGTACCTCTTTTATAAATGCGGCAATTTTTTGCACATCCTTTATGCCTTTTGCGCTCTCCACACCGCTCGACACATCCACCGCCCACGGGCGGGTCTGGCGTATGGCAGCCGCAACGTTTTCTGGCTTAAGCCCGCCGGACAGTATCATGGGCATCGACAATTTTGCGGGGATAAGGTCCCAATTGAAGGTGATGCCGGTGCCACCGGGCACGCCTTTAACAAAAGAATCTAGCAATAGCCCGGATGCTTCGGAATACAAAGACGCATATTGTAGCAAATCCAAGCCGGGTTTAACGTTAATCGCTTTGATGTAGGGCTTATGGAACTGCTGGCAAAAGTCTGGGCGTTCGTCACCGTGAAACTGCAGCAAATCTAACGGCACGGTTGCTAAAACATTTTGCACGTCCTGCGTGGCGGCGTTAACGAACAAACCCACTTTATTGATAAAGGGAGGTAGCGCCGTACATATCTCCACGGCCTGAGCGGGGGTTACGTTACGAGGACTAGCGGCATAAAAAACCAAACCAATGGCATCCGCGCCTGCGAGCGCGGCAGCCAGGCCGTCCTGCGGGCGAGTAATGCCACAAATTTTTATACGGGTTTTGGTCATAGAAATAAATTTGGCAGTTAGAAAGCGTTAGCCCTTGCATTGTGAATATCGCTACTGGTTTGCGGCGCTAGAGAATTAATCAACAAACACCAGCCCTGGCTTGGCTTTGGGTAATTCCCATGTTTCGTCATAGCTGATTCCGTATAGGTATAAGCCATGCGGGCTAAATGTGGGCGCTGCCAGGGTTCGGTCGCGGCTTGCGAGAATCTCAGCGAGTTTCTCAGGGGGATATTTTCCACTGCCTGCATAAATTAAACAACCTACGATGTTTCTGATCATGTGCTGCAGAAAAGCGTTGGCACTAAAGGCAAAAACAAAGTAATCATGGTGTTGAACAATACTGACTTCATGCATGTGCCTAACGGGTGTGGCGGCTTGACACTCGCTGGACCGAAAGGCGCTAAAGTCATGTATACCAAGTAGACACGCCGCGGCAATTTGCATGTCAGACAAGCTGAGTGGGGCGTGATACCAGCCTACCTTGCCGTATTGGGTACCGGCACGTGCCTCGCGATTTAATAAAATATAACGGTAATGGCGCTGGCGAGCGCTATAGCGGGCATGAAAATCCTCGGGCACGGATTGCGCCCACAGTACGCTAATGCTGGGGGGTAACAGACTGTTTACGCCACGTTTCCAGGCGGACAAGGGACGTCGGGCAGTCGTATCGAAATGAACTACTTGCAGTAGTGCGTGCACACCCGTATCAGTTCGTGCCGCCGTGGTGACGGTAACAGCATGCCCGGCAATTTCGCTTAAACTGCGTTGTAGATAATCCTGAATACCGCAGCCCTGAGTTTGGCTTTGCCATCCGCAAAAAGCAAAGCCATCGTATTCAAGCCCTAACGCTATTCTCATTTGGGGGGAGCTCTGATTTTTTACCGGGTAGAATTATCCCGGAGAGATTGGCGGGGTAGGCTATGCCTAACCCTGCCTTACTGCGTTACACCAAAGCGGCGAGTAATTTTTTGGCGTCGCTTTTTTGTTCCGGTTCGCCTTCTTCCACCACTTCTTGCAGAATTTCACGCGCGCCGTCTTTGTCACCCATGTCCATGTAGGCTTTCGCTAAGTCAAGCTTGGTGGCCACTTCTTGCCAGTGCGATTCGGTATCGGTAAATACCATATCGGCGTCGAAGTTGTCAGAAACTTGCGAACGCTCGCCCAAATTTAAGTCTATTCGCGATAGGTCAACTTCCGGTGCGCTTGGCGCCGGGGTCGCCACGGTGTCGTCCGGCTTATAAAGCGCATCGAAATCACTGGCAGGCGATTCCACCGCTGGAGCGATAGTCGGCGGGCCCTCCAGGTTTTCTTCTAAATCCAGATCTAAGTCAAAGGAGTTATCAACTTCATCGGCGATATTATCTTCGTGCACCGCGGGTTCGTAAGCCCCCTGTTTGTCTACGGCTTGTGGAATAATACTATCGAAGTCCAGAGACGAGGTACCGGCCGGCTCATTGGGAGGTTGAGGCGAGGCATGTTGAGCGGAAACCTCACGAGCCTCCGGCAATTCAGGCGCGGAGTCAAACTGGAGATCTGCTGTATCAGGATTTTTTTCATCTATCTCAAAGTCGATCTCTTCGCCGCGGTCTACAGAAAAATCTAACCCCCCCAAAGTATCGTCGTTGGTGCGATTATCCTCCCGGGCCGCTAACATGCTACCGGCGGCGACAGCCGCGCCAGCCGCGCCAGCCGCAGCCACCGGTGCCATATCTGTTGTTTTAACGCCGGTTTCCGGGGCATACAAGGGATTGTTGGGATCGAGTTCGCGACCCATTTCGGCTACCTTGTGCCACAATGGATGAGAACGGCCGCCGATTGCGGCATACAATTCGCCTGCCAAGGTTTCATATGCGGCGACGTTTTTGCGCGAAGCATAGATCTCTAAAAGCTTGACTTGAATTTCATGCCGGCTTGGATCTTTGGAGAGCGCTTCTTTGAGAATTTCCTCTGCTTGCGCGTCACGACCGTACGCCATATAAACTTCCGCCTCCGCGATGGGGTCGACGTCGTTGGTATCGATGGTCCCCATGCCGGCTTGGCTGAAGTCGGTCAAAAATGAGGTGTCACCGGTATCAATGACGCCTCCGGCGGTGTCGCCAAACACGGTGTTGGCCTTTAAGTCTCCCCCCGTCATGATGCTGTCTTCAAAACTGGAAAGACTTTTGCGGCGCTGATTACTTCTCCACATTAATGCAAGCGCCGCGAGCAACAACAGCGCGACCACGGCTGCTCCGAGATACAGCGGATTCTCCGCTATCGAGGAAAGGAAAGATGGTTCCTCGGCTTTCGGTTTAGGGGTGACCGGTGCGACCGCCGGCTTAGGCGCGACTTCCTTTGTCTCCACGGGTGGGGAAACTACCGGCGCGGGTGGTGTTGTCACCGGCTCACTGCTGGTCGGCGGGGTGCTGGGCGCCGCCGGGGTAGCGGGTGGCGGTGTGATAGCTGGGACGCTAGGCGAACCAGGCGTATCGGGTAACGCACGCAGTAAAGGCGCCGGCGTAGATGCGGGCGGGGTGACGCTGGGCGCCGGCGGCAACGCAGACGGCGTGCCGCTTACGGGCGCCGGGGTGGTACCCACCTGCGGCGCGGAGCCTGTACCGGGTTTAACTGGGGGCGTGGTCGGTGCGGGTACACTCGTACCGGATTTGTTTGCTTGTTTTTGCAGGTCTGCCAAGGCTTGATTACGGATTTCCAGCAAACGCTGCATATCTTTTATATTGCTTTCCAGTGCTGCAACACGAGAATTCGCTTCTTTTAAGCTCTTTTCTTTAGCGACATTTTCTTCTTCAAGGGCACGTAATTTATCCTGGGTCGATGCAGCAGATCCAGCGGTTCCGCCCGTAGTTTTTGAGGCACTGGTCTCGCCCTTGGATAATTTTAAAACATCTTGACTGGTCGCGGCCAGTGCAGCTTTATCCTCAACCGTGCTGGTAATTGCACCACTCGCGGACTGTTTGCCGCCCTCGGGTGCTGCGGGCGCAGCTTCCGTTGATTGGGCGAGTTTTTGCCGGTAAGCGTTCCAGTCGGCGACGTGCGCTTTGACTTGCTTGCGTGCGGCGGCAGGTTCGATAGCGGCTAACTCCTGGGCGGGAGGAACGCGCAAAATTTGTCCGACGCGCAGCCGGTTCATATTCTTGCCTATAAAAGCGTCCGGATTGGCCTGGTATAGGCCAGCTAGCATTTGCTCTAAACTTAAGCTTTCGCCTTTAAGTTCGCTGGCGATTTTATTTAAGGTATCGCCGCGCTTAATCGCATACTCTTGCTGAGCGGCGCTACTTGCGTCGGTAGAAACAGGCGCACCCGGCTCATCGAATTTGGGGAAGGTTTGTTCCGCTGGGGTGAGCGCGGGTTTAGGCGGTGGCGGTGTGCCGCGTCCACGTTTGCCGGTTTTCGCCGAAGGGGGAGTGGTGGCTGCCACCGAGGTGCTGGATTTAGCAGCGGACTCTGCCGTAGCGACCGGGGCAGGCGTCACCGCAGGGCGTTCGGCTGGGGTAGGCACTGATCGAATTTGGGGTGCCGCAACTGGGGCCACGGGCTCAGGCGCGACAAAACCTGGGGGGTCGAGCAAAACGGTATATTCACGCAGCAATCGGCCCGAAGTCCAGCTTAGTTCAATCAATACATCTAAGAAGGGCTCATTGATTGGTTGCGTCGACGTGACTTTTAAATAAGACTCACCATTACTTCTTTGCGCGACGACAAATTTCAGGCTCGCAGCGAGCCCGGTGCGTTCTATGTTAGCGTCTTTGTAAACGCTGGCTGGTGCAACCCGAGCGACGATGGAAGATAGCTCATCTTTTTGCACCGAAAGCAGCGCAATTTCCGCGCGCAGCGGCTGACCTAAAGACGAGAGTACGGTTAGCTTTCCCAGCCCGACGGCGGAGACCACGGAGGGAAGACAGAGCAGCACGAGCGCTACCCAGTATGTTCTTAAGTTGGATGTGTTCACCTTGCCACCTCGCAAATAATGGGTTCTTAAGCTACCAGTTAAGGCACGCATCTATTGGCGCGCTAATTTTCCCCGGTGCCTGACTTATCTTGTTATTTGCAGCATCCTTACATTATTGTTATCCCACAATAACCGATTGGATACCTCTGCTGCCCTAGATCACAAGAACCAATTTTGATACGGTAACTAAAATAACATCATATAGTTAGAGATGCAAGCTAATCTTACACATTATTATTATGGTCTAATCCAAATATTTTTCAACCAATAATTCGGCAATTTGCACGCTATTTAATGCCGCGCCCTTGCGCACGTTATCGCTTACCACCCACATGTCTAAGCCTCGCGGATGGGAAATATCTTCGCGTATGCGCCCCACAAATACCGCGTCCTTGCCAGAAGCTTCGGTAAGCGCTGTAGGGTAGCCGCCGGCTTCGCGCTTGTCGATGACCGTCACGCCGGCAGCCGCGCCTAATATGGCACGAGCCTGCGCCACGCTGATTTTTTCGCGGGTCTCAATATGAATGGCCTCGGAGTGCCCGTAAAACACCGGTACCCGCACCGCGGTGGGGTTTACGAGTATGCTCTGGTCCTCCATGATTTTGTTGGTTTCCCAAACCATTTTCATTTCTTCTTTGGTGTAGCCATTTTCTTGGAAAACATCGATTTGCGGCAGCACATTGAAGGCGATTTGCTTGGGGTATACCTCACAACTGACGGCTTGGCTGTTAAACATTGCCCGCGTCTGTGTGGCAAGCTCTTCAATTGCCTCCTTGCCAGTGCCAGACACGGCTTGATAGGTGCAAACGTTAATCCGTTCTATGCCAACTTGACGATGTATTGGTGCTAGGGCTACCAGCATTTGAATAGTAGAGCAATTCGGATTGGCGATAATGCCTCGGTTCTTGTATTGGGCTATGGCCTCCGGATTAACCTCCGGTATGACTAAAGGAATATCGTCGTCATAACGGAAGTGCGCGGTGTTGTCGATTACCACGCAGCCTTTTGCGGCGGCCTTAGGTGCGTATTCCGCAGAGATGCTGCCGCCTGCGGAAAATAATCCGATTTGCGCTTGGCTAAAATCAAATTTAGCCAATTCCAGTACGGTGACATCTTTACCGTTAAACCGAATCTGTGAACCCGCGGAGCGCTCTGACGCCAGGGGAAATATTTTACCCACGGGAAATTTGCGTTCTTCAAGAATTGCTAGCATCGCCTCCCCCACAGCGCCGGTTGCGCCTACCACGGCGACATCGTAAGTTTTACTCATTCAAAATCCCTTTAAATCAAACATAAAATTATAGTGCGGCAACGACCGCGTCTCCCATTTTTTCAGTAGAAAGCTTCTGCATGCCATCAGTGTAAATATCCGCCGTGCGTAGGCCTTGCGCCAGTACTTTAGTTACCGCAGATTCAACTAGCGCGGCGCTTTCATCATGGTTAAAGGTATGGCGCAGCATCATCGCGACGGATAATATGGTTGCCAACGGGTTGGCGATATTTTTGCCGGCAATATCGGGGGCAGAACCGTGTATGGGTTCGTACAACCCTTTATTATTTTCATCCAAAGAAGCGGAGGGCAACATGCCGATCGAGCCCGTAAGCATAGAGGCTTGGTCAGACAAAATGTCGCCGAATAAATTGCCCGTGACGATCACGTCAAACTGCTGTGGTGCGCGTACCAATTGCATCGCAGCATTGTCCACGTACATATGCGATAGCGACACGGATGGGTAATCGGCCGCCACTTCGTTGACAACTTGCCGCCACAGTTCGCTGGTTTCCAAAACGTTGGCCTTATCTACGGAACACAATTTTCCGCCCCGCGTCAGTGCAATTTTAAAGGCAACGTGAGCTATGCGCCGCACCTCCGTTTCGTTATACGTCATGGTATTAAATGCCACGCGACCCAAAGGCCCACTCGCTGTGCCTCGAGGTTGGCCGAAGTATACGTCCCCGGTTAACTCGCGGACAATTAAGATATCTAGTCCCGAGATGGCTTCTGGTTTTAATGATGAGGCCGCCGCCAGTGCCGGGTATAACGTTGCGGGTCGCAAGTTTGCAAAAAGATTGAGTTCTTTGCGTATGCGCAGCAGCCCCTGCTCGGGTCGCATAGGGCGAGGCAAGTTGTCATATTGATAGCCACCTACCGCGCCTAACAGCACGGCATCCGCCGCCCGAGCCAGTCGCAGCGTGGCGTCGGGTAAGGGGTCACCGCCGTTATCATAGCCGGCGCCGCCGATCGCCGACTCTTCAAGCTCGAACGCCATGCCATGTGCGGTAAGCGCATGCAGAATTTTTTTGGCCTGGGCCATGATTTCTGGCCCAATGCCGTCACCGGGAAGGATGGCAATTTTCATATATTCCGAATTATAAATGAACAAGCACCGCCGCGCTGCATAAATAGGCGAG
>CAYYOS010000067.1:0-13291 GCA_964473355.1 uncultured Burkholderiales bacterium
TGCTCTAAGTAGACATTAGCCAGCGCATTTTGCGCATCGAGATAAGCGGGGCTAATCGCTATCGCCCGCTGCAAAAGTTCGGCAGCCCGGCCATAGTTGCCCCGATCTTTGGCAATGACGCCGCGTAGATACAGGGCAGGAGGGAAATCCGGCTGCTGACTAATTACGTCATCGTAAATTACGCTTGCTTTACTAATTTCTCCAGCCTGATGTAAACGCACGGCTTCCTGAAAACGCTGTTTCACCTCGTCGCTGTCCACCGTCTCCTTCACTGGAATGGGCTCCAAGGCGCGGACATAAGCTGACTCCAAATTTTTAATATAATTGGCTATATTCATCATGGGGGCATTGGCTAATCCATGCTCCAGCTCCCCTTTTACCGACTTTCGGAAGCTTTCGTCCCGCGCTAAGCGCGTCGCGATTTGCACATACTCGTCTTCGCTATAAGCGATGGTACTGGCGACACCAAGATTCATAAGTAGGCTGTAGGAAGTACGCTCGGCGTGGCGTTCGCCACATAAGGTTATAACTGGAACAGCCATATCCAGCGCTGCTAAGGTGGTATCACCTCCGCTATAAGGAAATGTGTCCAAGGCCATATCCAGCAATGCATAACGTGCGCGATTAACCTTGGCGTCTTTAGAAGTGGGAATAAAGATAACACGCTCTTTTGCAATCCCCGCCGCACCGACCTGACGGATAAAGCTGGGGCGCTCCGCTTCTTTCAGGGGCGAAAACGCCAGCAAGCCGCTGGGTATCTCATCCAATATTTTTTTCCACGTGGCCAGCAATCGCGGACTCAGTTTCATGATATTGGCAAAAACGCCAAACACAATTGAATTTTCTGGAATAGCTTGTTGCGCGCGAGTGTAGGGGTGAATCGATGCTGCCTCTATGCGAAGAAAAGGGAAAATACAACCATCCATAGGAAGGAGTTTTTCGATCTGAAATTGTGAATTTTCCGGCTTATCTGCGTAATGATCAGTCACTTTGTAGGCTACGGTCTCAAGCCCTAGTGCACCGTGAGATCCCAAGTGGGTCACCTGCAAGCGCGCGGGCTTATACGCGAGTATATAGGGATTAGAATCGGTAGTATGGTTACAGAGATCCACTAAAATATCCAATTCGTCGGCAGCTATTCGCTTGGCTGCCTCCAAAGCGGGCATGTCGGTTAGAACGACGAAGTTCTTTGAGATAGCGCGATACCTCGCCGTCAATTTGTCTTCTTTTCTAGCCAGCGAGTATAAATAAATATCAAAGAGCTCCCGGTTATGTCCGGCCAATACGTCGTACATTAAATATCCCATGACATGTATTCTAAAATCCGCCGATAAGTAACCAATGCGAACTTTTCGGCCCTTCACCCGGTATGGTGATACTAATGGAAATTCTGGAAAGTAGGTCTTTTTAACAATCTCGTTATAACGTTGATAGAGTTTGTAGAATTCCGATTGAGGTAAGTCGAAGTATTGAATCGTGCTTAGGACACCATCCAGAACGTCTGCATCGGTGTCTTTAAAGGAGTGACTGACAAGCGCGTGAAGATAGCGTTTTTCCAGCGCAAAATCCCCAAGGTGTCGACATGCTGATAGACCGGCGACAAAATACCAGTTTACGCGCCCAGCCGTCCCCTCAAAGCGCTGGAATACGGTTAACCATTCTTCAGTTCGGCCAAGAGCCATAAGCGTGGAGCAGAGATTATCGAAGGCCTCTCCATTGGATGGAGAGGCTTCCAGTACCCTCTCAAAATATACTGCTGCAGCAGCAAAAGCGTGTTGTTTCCTTAGGACTAGTCCTAAACCCATCTGCGCTTGCTGAAGCCCCGGCCTATAGTGCAGGGCAGTCTCATAAGCCGCCTGCGCCTCCCCAAACCTGTTCTGGGCGGAATAGATATTTCCAAGGTTGGTATGGGCCTCTGCGAGGCGCGGATTGAGTTGCAGAGCGCGACGATAATTGTTGACGGCTTCACTGTCTTTACCCAAATCCTGAAAAGCCAGCGCCAAATTATAGAAGGCTACCGCATCGTCAGATCGCAAAGCTATTGCATTGCGATAACATATTACAGCGTCTATTAGCTGGCCAGCTTGATAGAAAGATGCGCCACGTTCCAACCATGATATAGGTTCATCCATTTTAATTATGCAGCAACCTTTGCTTCAGTATCTGTTGCCAGCGTAGTGGAAGATTTAAATATAACCAGCGACCTGGACGCGTGTAACGAAACCGTAAGGCGATATGCAATATTGAGGTGATGCCGGATCTGAATACATTCGGGGGTTGGGTTACACGTCTTCCTTCTAGCGCGTTTTTAGCCGCCTCATACAAACGTTTTTTGGTCAGAGGCGCGCCACGAAATCTAGGCATTGCGATTAAGGGAGCATACGCTGCTAAAGTCGCGTCTGTCATATCGTCCATGCTAGCGTGTGAAACATTTTTCGCAATCTGTGTGCGCTCTTGAAACTCAATTTCGTTTTCCGGGCGCACCAAGTCAAGTATTTGATCAAGAATGCAATCATCATCCTGCCAGTTCTCCATTATCCAGCCCGCACCCGTCTCCCTCACCCGCTCAGCTAGTGCCCCCATGGGAGGAACCAATACTGGACGAGCTGCGGCCCATGCTTCACTCAATGTGTAGCTAAAAACTTCTGGCCCGGCAGACGGAAAAACAATTAAATTAGTTCGATAATGGTCTAATAAGGCGCTTACATTCTTGTTTTGATAATGACCATGAATTGTTAGGAGCTTGTCCTTGTCTTGATGAGGCAAGTACTGTCGATCCAAGTAGCCAATAACTATCCAACGCAATGGCAAATTCCGCGCTTTTGTGCGCGCGACTAAACTTTCCAAACGACGGGCGCCTTTGACTGGTCCAATTGCACCCAGAACACCAATATGATGACGCCCGTCTTGTGGTACTAAAAAGGCGGAACAAGGATCCCCTATGCCCGGAGATTGGTTGATACCATGAGGGATTAATTTAAGTTCGGGGTGAGGAAAATAACGTTTGAAGGTCTCCGCCACCCAGGCACTCGGCGCGATAAGAAACTGCGCTTTCTCAATAAACCGCTGATGAGTACGTCGCCATTCATCGATAGCGATCTGCTCAAACAGGGGTTGGGAATTTAGACAAGTTTGGCAATTTTTTTCATCGGTTTCGGCACCACAAAAATTACCCGACGCGTCGAGCAGATTGATAGTTGGGCATGCCAAATAAAAGTCGTGGACCGTAAATCCATAAGGAACGTTAGAATGCGCGAGTGCTTCAAGCAGGCCGCCGCGGCAGCCGGACAAATGGTGTAAATGACAAAAATTAATGTGGAAGGTCGCACAAATTCCGTCAAAAAAGCTACCCCATAACTCATCCTTATAAGGTTGCAATTGATAGCGGACTACGGTAGAACCGTTAGCATCTTCCAGCTCCCAGTTGTTACCCATAGTTATCAGCAAATAGTGACGAAGGGTGCCCCGCTCCGAAGAGATTAAGTCCCGGATATGATTTTCAGTCCCGCCTTTTCGGCCGTGCAATATATGCAACACACCTGGCAATTCGGACCGGATCCCCGCAAAATTTAAAAACGATTTAGCCACTTCGCGAATGGGGGCGATAGGGTCTTGGCTAATAAAAGCCCTGATATTTTTCATGTAGTGTGGATGTTTTTGTAATAGCTTAGCCATGTTTTCTTCGCACAGGGCCTGTTTGCTTTTATCAAAAGATCGATTGCCTACATGGGCAACATACGTGTCGTCGCACAGGACATTACGAAATCCAGCCTTTGCGGCGCGCATGCAAAAATCGTTTTCTTCCCCATAGCCTAAGCCAAAGGTATCCTCGTCAAAGAGTCCGATTTTCTTAATTACCGCGCGGCGTATAAACATGCAAAATCCCACGGCGGTAGGGATATCCGGATACGTGGGCAACGCCGCAGCCTCGAGTGCGGAATTTAATTCCTCGGGATCCTTAACTTCACTCTCTTGGCAAATTTCCGGAAATGAGCATATTTCGGCGTTGTTAGAGAATGGCGTAATCGTGCCTATTTTTGGGCTTGATGCCGCACAACGCCGCATTTTTTCAAGCCAGCGCCGAGTCACAATCGTATCCGAATTCAGTAAAATAACGTCGTGCTCGCTTAAGCCCATCCCTCTGTTAACTGTTTTAACGAACCCTTGATTTGTGGAATTTGTATATAAGGAAAGATACGGCAGTCCTCGGTTTTCTAGATCGCTAAAAAGCCCTGCGATGCGCTTATCAGTGGAGGCATCATCTATTAGCACAACCCTACAATCCGGCTCGATATGAGACAATACGCTGTCTAAACACCGCCGAAGATCTTCATAAGCGTTATAGATGGGAATAATAATATCTAGCTGCTTTTTATCCACTACTTCAACCACACCTTAAGTTTTTGTAGCGGGCTACGCCGCAGCATCGCCAATTGTTGATCTCTTAATTCAATCAGCTTTTCACGCTCCTCCATTTGTTGGGTACGCAATGCTAAGAACTGATCGCGTTCGTTTATGATTCTTTCGCACTCCGCCATTTGCCGCGTGCGCAAAGCCAGCATCGCATCGCGCTCGGCGATTAACCCTAAATAGGTTTGTATTTCCGCAGCGTACTCTTGCAGAGACTGATCACGTTCTATGATGATTTTTTCGCGCTCACTCAACAATCCATTTAAACGCACGAGTTCCCGAACTGCGAGATCATACGCGTGGTATACCGTTTCTGAGCGGTCGGAAAAGAATGATGTGACAGTTTGCCGAGGCAGCAAGTCTTCGGTCTTTGCACATACAACGACAAAATACATTGCCGGCATAGACAATCCGGTCATGCTCTCAATGTTGGGGCCGTTCCCTTCCAGATATTGAAACGAAGAGGAAACTTCTTCCTGGGGCCATATGGCCGAATGAAAGAGTAATTTTTGCGCAAACCAGCGGGTCGCGGGAAAGTGTGGGGCCAATAAATCTATGAGCTCTTCCTGATAAAGCTCCTTAACGTGAAAAGGGTTTTTGTAATTGCGCTCATCAGAGTATTGCGCTTTATTTGGGGACGAAATGCATAAGATTCCTTGGGGTTTTAACACCCTTTTTATTTCACCTAACATTCCAGCCTGCGTAGCGATATGTTCTATCGTCTCAAAAGACACCACCACGTCAAAGCTTGCAGTTGCGAGCGACAGCGCATCGCAAGAACTAGCCATAAAATGCAGGTTTGGGCGTGTGTGATAGGCGCGCGCAGCCAGCGCCAGGGTTTCTTTATTTATATCAGCACCGACAACCTCGCTGGCTGTCTCCGCGAGTAACGCGGAGCCGTAACCTTCCCCGCAGGCAATATCCAAAACTTTTTTTCCAGATATCCATTGTCGAGCGAATGCGTATCGATGCCAATGTTCGTAGGCAATTTCGCCGTGCAGTTCGGGTAGAAACCTTTCGCCGGTGAAGTCCACTAAGTGGCTTCCTCCTCGTTGCCGATAAACAAGCTATTCCGCGAGCCTAATGAGGGAGGCTTCCCCGATGTCCATGCGTGCTCCAATCGGCATAGTCCATAATCCCGAGTTTTCCCGCTTACACGTAACGCTATCTGGACGGTATCAAATAACCTCAATCCCTGGGGATCCATAGCGTGTGCACGCAAAAAATATTTACCCGGCAGCAACTGCAAACAGGGCAGCGTAACGGTAAACGCATACAAGTCTTTAGATATTAAATTTGGTTGAAAATGACTGTCATTGGAGTGGCTACCGAATACAGACGTCCCATCAACGCGCATTATGCCAAAAAGAATAACGGGCGGCCTTCCTTCTGGGGAATAGGCCACACCATGCACAGCGATATCTGTGCCCATTGGGCACTGGGATATCTCGACGCCCAGCGCATTTTCTACCCAAAGTTTTTGGATTGAAGGATTAAGTCGTGAGGATGGGTTGGACGCCATGGCTGGCGCCGCATGGATGGCGCCCTTCTCTTCGTGATAAGTTAAATATTCCCGTGTTACGTCAAAGCTATTGCCAGCCATGCGCACCCGTCCTTCATGTATCCATATCGCTTTTTCGCAAAGTGTTTGAATATGAAACATGCTATGCGAACACAACAATAGCGTGCCACCTTGCTTTAAGTAGGACTCAATCCAGTCCACACATTTTTTCTGAAAAGACTCGTCGCCGACAGCCAACACTTCATCGGTAATTAATATATCCGCCTGCATGGCGGTGGCGACGGCAAAACCCAAACGCACGACCATTCCTGATGAATAATGCTTAATAGGCTGATCGATATGCTCGCCGATATCCGCAAAGGCAATTATCTCCGACATCCGACCGGCTATTTCTGCATTACTCAACCCCATCAGCGCCGCAGACAATTGAATATTTTCGCGCCCCGTATATTCGGGATGAAACCCACTTCCCAGTTCTAGCAGCGCACCGATACGTCCGTTAATTCTGACGGCCCCCGTGCTAGGCTTTACCACGCCGGCAATAATTTTTAAGAGCGTGGATTTACCCGCGCCGTTCTCCCCGATCAACCCCAAAGATTCCCCAGGACGCATCATTAAATTTACCTCCCGCAAGGCACAAAAGCTTGGCGCTTTATGGTTTTGTAAAAGCAAAGACCAGATGGTGAGCAATCGACTCTTGCCGGTTTTAATATCCGGATAATCTTTGCCGACATTTTCTAAGTGAATAAGAGGAGCGCGCACGAAGGGCGAAGGGATGAAAAATAAATTACTATTTTAAAGCAAAACCTTAGCTATAGGAAATCTTCAAAATGTGGGGACAGGCGGTTAAATACCCAGCGACCGGCTAGAAAAACGACCATACTGCTCGCCAACATCACAAAATCGGCCAACTTTGGCTGCAAATTCCCATACAACAGAAAATCTCGCATACGATCGGCGAAGTACGTCATTGGGTTTAAAGCAATCACCTGCTGCATCGCGGGCGGAACCAACCCGACAGGATATAAAATCGGTGTGGCGTAGAACCACACCATAAAAAGTGGGGCGAGAAAGTGTTCGACATCCTTGAGTAGAATTTGCAGCCCACCCAATAATAGCGCTAAGCCGCTAGTCACCAGGTACTGCATAGCGAGAACCAGGACCACTATGGGTAACACTGATAAGTATAGCGCGGCGCCATTTAACCATAACACCACCAGTACCAGCAAAAATCCGATACCATGCACAATGTAGGTTGCGCCTACGGCCCCATGCACTAATAATTCATGTGGAAACGCTACCTTTTTGACTAGCCCGGCGCTCCCCTGCACGGCCAGCGCACCTCGCTGCACGCCCTCCTGGAAGGCTAGCCACGGCCATAAGGCGATAGCTACGAATACGACAAAACTATGGCCTTCTAATTGTGGAAATTTAACGCGGAAAATGGCGGTGAACACAAAGGCATACACCGCTAACAACGCCAACGGATGAATCAGGGACCAGAAAAATCCGCTAATGCTGCCGACGTAACGGCTTTTAATTTCCCGCGATAAGAAATTTAAGAACAGCCAGCGGAATGGCCAAAGCGGGGCGCCAACCATGGGTTCATGCTTTAATTGCAAATTTTAATAGGGAGTAGCGTATCTAGTTGTAGAGCTCAGAGCGCCTACCATCTGCCGCGTTCTTGGTCTGTTTCCCCGATTACGGTAGCAAAGAGAAAAAGACGTAATACAGAAAACGCGATAGGCCCAACGAATCATTCGCTTTACGAAAGAACCATAGCACCCTGCGGTTTACGACTTCTATCGCTCATAGCGTGCGTTAAGAGTACTTGATGATTCCTCATTAAGTCAAGTAAGCTTAAGCATTGCTCCTCATTAATCACCGTGCGTACTCAAGCCCGCTTCGGACTGTCTGCCAGTCGCCATACTGCCTGAAGCAACAGCTGCTGAGTTGGTTCCGCGTTGACCAGCACGGATAGCAAGCACAGAACCGAAATATTACGCAGTTAAGCTAACGAATGTTAACCAACCGCGCAGAAGGAGGTAGAACCCACTTTATAGGGTTGTTAGAATCGTAATAATCGGCAACCGTATAACCGGAAAATTCCAGTAAGGTTGTTCCCAATTGTAGACGGGCCGGGGCAAAGCACCCTTTATTCAGACCGCCGTAGGGATGCGACTGAAATCGAAAATTATTATACTCCACCATATTGCCTAGTTGGGTAGCAATCACCGTGCCCCCACACAAACCTGTATACATCCCCGTGGAATAAGCGGGTACGGAAATATAGCCCTGATAACATCCACTACCAAAACAAGAGGGACTGGTCACAAAATGAACAGATGGGTTAGGGGAAGCATAAGGGGACGGAGGTGCAAATACATAACCCGCTGGTCCATCATAGCCCCAACCTTGGGAAATGTATGAACTCATTTCTTCATTGCTCGTTGTATATGCATGCTGCAAATCTCCCGTCCAATGATCGAACTTTGCCAGGCGGTACAACGGTGAAGTGTTCCGCTCTTGTTGTGTGTAGAGATAGCCTTCGTTGCCCTCAAAAATCCAACCCCAGCTCTGCACCAGTGACGATTCATAATCAGAGACGGTGTAGAAATGCTCAATTTGCGGGGCCCCTTTGAAGAAACGATAGAAAGGAGCTGCCATCCCCAGATTGACCGACGTTATATATGCGACATATCCCATATCCTGATATCCGTGTTGATTTATGGCTAAATTGCGCTGATCCAGGCTAATCGTGTAAAAATTATCCGTGACTGCTGAATTGTAAGTGCGATAGAGACGTTGATGGGCATATGCATGTTCCACCGCTGCGGCTTGGAAAGCTAATAGCGTCGTTATTAGAGCAAACGTACAATTTAAACCCGTTTTGCTAATTATCACTGTTCTCTCCTTCGTGTTGTTCAAGCCGGGTGAACGGGAAAATAACCCCTTATAAATTAATAGCGAATTGTCATACGCCATTAGCATAGCACCCTTTTCGATTCAGTCCAGTTAAATGTGTTTAATTTATTGCAAGAAGGAGTTACCGATGTAGGCTGTACACGGCGTGCGGCAAATGAATTCTCGCCCGGTGAGAAACGGGCCCGAAACCTAGAACGCCTGCACTTAGGCGCCTCGATTTTGCATCGGCACAAAACCGACTGCGTCAGGCCCTGGCGAGTTACGGTTTATGTATATGGACTTCCGGAATGGGTTTTTTTAGTTTTACAATAGCGTCCTGATTAACTACTAATTTACTGTCACCCGTGGTTTTCTTAATATATTCTGCCCGCGCTTCAGCTCCTTGTTTTTCTTTTAGCGCATTCATAATTTGAGGTTTTACTTTATCAAAGGGCTGGATGCCACCGGGTTTTTTCTCGTGCAGTAAAATGACATGATAGCCGAACGGCGATTCTACCACCTCGCTAATCGCTCCTGGCTTCTCCAATGAAAAAGCAGCATCAGCGAACGGTTTGACCATTTGAGTGGCGTTAAAAAAACCCAGATCGCCCGAATTCTGCCGCGCGGAGGGATCATCGGAATATTCCTTCGCCAAATCACCAAAGGATTTACCGGACAGCGCCAGTTTTCTTACCTCTTCTGCTCGCTTTAATGCCTCTTCTTTCGTGCGGCTCTTGCTGTCAATCAAAATATGGGATGCCTTGACCATGGGCGGTTCCTTGTACTTCTCCGGCTCAGACTTATATAGCTCTAACGCGCGAGCGGTGAAATCGGCGGGCTTATTTGTAACCGCAGATTGCGCGTCAGCGACGATTTTTTCCATGCGCAACATAGCCAAATTTTTTTCCGTGGCCCATTTTAACAGGCGCTGAGTTTGCGGGTCCTGGTCCATTTTCTTTTGCACTGCCTCGGCCGCCAAGGTTTTTATCACCAAAATATTATTCAATATTTGACCGATTCGCTGCGCATTAAGCTCGACGCCACCCCGTAAATCCTCTGGTAGCCTTAAAAGTTCGGTTTCATAGTCCGCCACAGTCACTGAAGCCATGCTGTTTTTTAAGAGCACTTCGTCTTTGGCCGGTGCCGCACCCCATGCCAGGGAAGATAAAAACATACCGATAAAAATAAATTTCATGCGCGCCTCTAAAAATTGGGAAATATTAATTGTAGCTTATTGGTCTGTTTTCACGCCACACTATTCGGGCCTTTGGGCTACTAAGTGTTTTCTCCAGACGAGAAAAAGCCCCGCCAAGCGGGGCTTTTTGCTACTACTAAGCTTACTACTAAGGTCGTATGGAGAATGTGAAGTCGCATCGGGCACCTGCGGGACAGGTATCGTACCCGGGGTTTTGATAGTTTTCACTTTTCACCATCATGTAGTACTGAGTATTAGCTTCCAAATGTTGGTATCCCTCTCTTGGGTTACCCACCGTAAAGAATATGGCGGGTTTAACGCCCACGGCTCCCACTGTCGCCTTAAAGATATCGAACTGACACCGCTCTTTGGAAATAACGACGGTACGCTCAGCCGCGTAACCCGTATACTCGCCCATTCCTAAGCTACCAATACTGTTGGTAGCGGGGCCAGTAACAAAGCTAATGACATGTCCGACGCCGGTAGTAACCTCGGGTTGGTGACTCTTGCCGTCCCCCCACTGAATAGCGCTGTCCACTATTTTCATCCCGGTTGGACAGTTTCCAAGGGGGGTGGGTGTCGGAGTCGGAGTCGGAGTCGGAGTCGGCGTTGGTGTCGGAGTCGGAGTGGGTGTGGGTGTCGGTGTGGGTGTAGAGCCCGAACAATTAATGCTCAAATCTCCGTTACTATTGACCGTAAAACTGCTGTAAGTGCTACATGAAGCGCTAGTCGGTAGGACAGCCCCTCCAAAGGCGGAAGGAACTGCACTTGCACCTAAAAACACCGCGCCCGCAGCCGTACTTAAAATCAATTTAGGGGTTATGGATTGCATGGTCATTCTCCTGTGTCAGTCAGCTTACGCTGCGTGGTATAAGTACACCTCTATACTTTATGATAAAGTACCGTAAACCCTTTAAACAAGCGCCACCTGACAAACGGACGGTGCTAAGGATAAACGGCAACTTGCTTTTGTTAGTAAGTCTCAATGCCCCTTCCCGTGGATAAGAAAGCATAATGTGTGCCATTGGCATTGGCTTACTACGGTCGCGGAAGCGGCTTTGCAGGCAGGAGATCCGACGGACTGCCTTCACGCCTGAGTGACGGAATGCGTCACTGTCTGACCAACTATTGCGCAAAAAAAACAGGCGGATTTGCATCCGCCTGTAAATTGCTTCTTACTACGATGGTTACTTTTAATTTCTAGGGAGTAATATTCCGCGTAAACTTATGGTCAAATAAACCACCATAGTTCGACAGAACTGAGCCAGTCGCGCCGGTTAGCGTGCCATTTACAAAGTCTTGCACCATAAACCCAACGACCGGTAGACCAATATAGGTATCCCCATCGTTAGAAGTCATGGTATGTCTAGCACCAACCGGGGTAGTGACTACAGCAAAGTTGATCCTTGCCCAACCATTTTGGAAAGGCGTCGGAACGTTGACTTTATTAATGGACCCTAAAATATTACTGTCATTAAAGGTCAGCACGTTCGCTTCCCAACAGAAAGAGTTAACTTGTGCAGGTGGGCGAGGTGATACTTGTAGCGTCGGACTCACGAATGACTCCTCACGATCAAATACCGCAATACCAAAGTCATCGCATGCGCCGCCCAGGCCGAAGTTGCGCTGGAAAGGACGTTGTGCAGTGGTGTTCGCTCGCACTCCGGAAACCACTGGATCTACACCAACATAGAATGTTTTTGTTGGCATCGTAACAACCCAGTCTGTGCCGGACAGTGTTTGGCTATCCAAAATAAACTCATTAATAATGTTGTCCCGCATGAAAACAGCGGTAACCGGGTCTGCGTTGTTAACCGTTAAAAATAAAGGTGGGCCGCCTGACCAAGTGGAAGTCACTACTGCTGGCGCAGTGGCGCTCGTTCTGAAGACATTGCTAACTTTAGGATTGACTTGGGTTAAGTTAGGCAGGATGTCACCTGGTTCAAACCACAAAGGAATATCGCTAAAGTCATCTAAAGCGATAGCGTTATACCCGTAATCAACACCGTTTCTGACATTGATCAACGTGGCAGTACCAGCCAGTCCGCCCGATCCAGCTACTGTAGCGGTGAAAGCAGCTGCATTGGTTATCGCCGCGCAGTTAGGCGGGGTAGCAGGTGTTCCGACGTGTTTAATTGCAGTGGTGATCGTACCTGTCATGTCACCCATTTCGATAATCTCGAAATAGCCTTCACGAGTGCGATCTAGACTACCAGTTTCGTTATCCGTGGCACTGCCGCCGGAATATGCGAAGTTGACGAACGGGAAGCCTGTGGCAGGAACGGTTGGGGTAACGCAAGAACGATCTGCAGTTCTCATGCGCGCGCCATCGGTGGTCGCCTCAATTATGGCAGTCCATACATCATTCGGGGACAGATATAAGTTAAAGTCTAAGACCTCGCGACTGTTCTTACCTTCCAGGAAACGTACTTTAACTGCTTTGGTGGAGGCAGTCGTGTTAACTACGGTAAGGTAAGTATCGTAAGCATTGCCGCCGTCACTACGAACAGTGTAGTACGGATAAATTAGTGCCTGCCCCAAACCATCGGGGTTAATGTGAACAGCTTGCGCGGTTCCGACTACACCTACAGTACCGAGACCAGCCAGTACCGCAGCGTAGAGAGACTTTCTTTTAAAGGTATTCATATTTTAATTACTCCTGTGAAAATTTAAAGTCACCATCTTAAGAAGCTACCACGAATGAATCTTATAACATTTGGATTCATTTTACAAAATCTTTTTAAACACGTGACGACAATAAAACCCTAGTCCTTATACACGTACCACCAATCATCGCCCTCTTTTAACCAAGTTTCTTCAAACTCTTTTTCTAGGCCCTTAATGTTACGTACGTCGTATTGAATAGTTACTTTTGCTTTGCACGTATCGGCCTGACAATTAACACTATTGACTTTTGCGTCGCGCCATAATCCGGGCCTTACTTTGTCCCGGTAGCGTTCCAACGACATAGTGTTACGCAATGCCGGGGTTAAGTACTTGTACGCGGAATCAACATCGTGGCGTATCAACGCATCCCAGCGGGCTAACGCTCTTTTTTCAACTATTGCTTTCGGCTCGGTTGACACGCCAGTTTTTACTGAACTACAAGCAACTAAACTTAAGCAGGCTAACCAAATTAATTTTTTCATCATTCTTACTTAATGTTAGCGGCCACATCACGGAGCACGCTATAGCTAGCACGGCCCTAAGACTATAAAACTTTGAAAGTGCCGTCAAACAAAATCACGTATTTTGAAGCC
>CAYYOS010000068.1:0-5232 GCA_964473355.1 uncultured Burkholderiales bacterium
GTCCAGTGTTGTTCTTTTCGCATTTGCTTTAGTAAATACCGCGTCCGCAATACAACCCAGCTCCTATGCGGGTCAGGAGCAACGCCAAATTAAAGCGCTTTCTTCCGAAGAAATTCAGAGTTACCTCGCTGGCAAAGGAGCCGGCTTGGCCAAGGCCGCAGAGTTGAATCATTACCCGGGGCCGGCGCACGTATTGGAACTGGCCGACAAGTTGCAACTCAGCGAAGAACAGAAGACTCGCACCAAAGCAATTTTCGACTCCATGCAAAAAGAGGCGATACACCAAGGCGAGGCGCTGATAGAAAAAGAGCGGGAATTGGATCGACTGTTTGCCTCCGGAATGGCAACTCCGGACAGTCTGCGCTCGACCCTCAAACAGATCGGTGCACTACAAGCCGAGGTTCGTCGATCTCATCTCCAAGCTCACATTGAACAACAGGCGGTTCTTACGAAAGCGCAAATCGCGAAATACGATGAGCTTCGTGGCTATACGTCACAAAGTGGTTCTGGGCATGGCGGCCACTCGCATAAGCATTGAAAAGCAACGGCCTAAGCCGCTGCCTGATCCCGCTCTCGGAAGTTAAAAGGGGCCAGGCACGCCAGTCCAAAAAAGAAACCGCTAACACAGCGCTCAACCGGACGCGGCCAACAGCGCCGCGCCGGTTAGCTCTACGTCTAGCTGGCGAAACTCGCTCCCTGCTTGGAGCCGAGTTCACTAGAAACGATGTTACAATCGCACTTGTTTTTCAATTCAAACTCGTCCACTTAATCCCATCATGATTTTCCCTGCTTTAGCATCTGCGCTATGAAACCCACGGTTGTATTAGTGGGCCGGCCCAATGTCGGCAAATCCACGCTATTTAATCGCTTAACTAAAAGCCGGGCCGCCATTGTCGCCGACATTCCGGGCTTAACCCGCGACCGGCATTTCGGTCACGGCAAGGTGAATGACAAGCCGTTTTTGGTGGTAGATACCGGGGGATTAGAACCGGAGGCGAAAAAAGATGTGTTTGCGGAGATGGCTAAGCAAACGCTGCAAGCCATCGCTGAAGCCGATGTGATCATTTTTATAGTGGATGCGCGCCAGGGGCTGACGCCGCAGGACCAACAAATCGCGGAGGGCTTACGTAAATCCAATCGCCACCCGATCGTTGCTGTGAACAAGGCGGAAGGCCTGCGCACTGAAGTGGTTAAAGCGGAATTTTTCGAATTGGGCCTGGGCGAGCCATGGGCCATTTCTGCAGCGCACGGCGAAGGCGTGGCAGATTTAATCGCCATTGCTTTAGAAAAATTTCCGGAAGAAGAAGCGGAGCCGGAAAAGGATTATCCTAAGTTTGCGGTCGTGGGCCGGCCGAACGTCGGCAAATCTACTTTAGTGAACACCATACTCGGCGAAGAGCGGGTGATTGCGTTTAATGAGCCGGGGACTACGCGCGATAGCATCTATATCGATTTCGAGCGCAATAATCAGCCTTATACAATTATCGATACGGCGGGCGTACGCAAGCGCGGAAAAGTGTGGGAGGCGCTGGAAAAATTCTCCGTTATAAAAACCTTGCAGTCTATAGAGGACGCTAACGTCGTGTTGCTGGTGTTAGACGCATCCCAAGATATATCGGAACAAGACGCACATCTCGCTGGTTTTATTTTAGAGTCCGGCCGCGCGCTGGTGGTGGCGATTAATAAGTGGGACGTAGCGGATAAAGATAGGCGAGAGCTGATTAAACTTGAGATCTCACGGAAGCTACGTTTTTTATCGTTTGCACGCTTTCACTATATCTCCGCTCTGGAGGGCAGCGGCGTCGGCGATTTGTTTAGGTCCATCGATGAAGCCTACAAGGCGGCCATGGCCAAGCTTTCCACGCCCGCACTCACGCGCTTGCTTATCTCTGCCGCGGCACAACATCAGCCGCCACAGATAGGCCCGCACCGCCCGAAGTTGCGTTACGCGCATCAAGGCGGCATGAATCCGCCGCTTATTGTAATTCATGGCACCGCGCTCTTAAGTCTGCCGGAGACTTACCGCCGCTATCTGGAAAATACGTTTAGGACCGCGCTTAATTTAAGGGGCACGCCCCTGGCAATTCAGTTTAAACAAGGGCAAAATCCTTTTGCCGGAAGAAAGCCCGCGCCCTTAACGGAGCGCGAAGAAAAAAAATTACACCGGCAGCGACGCCACGGTCGCAAAAAATATGGCTAACTAAGGAATACTATGACGCGTAAAGAAATCCGCGAGATTCGCATTAACCCGATTGTGCCCAGCGAATCGGTATTGGTCGCCACTGCCCGCAGTATGCGCCCCAAAAAAGCCGAGGAATTGGCGCCGCGCGATACCCGTAAATATGTGGAAACCTGCCCATTTTGTGCGGGCAACGAAGACAAGACACCGCCGCAAATCGCCGCCTACCCGGTATCTGGCCCCTGGGCCATACGCATAGTCGAAAACTTATATCCCGTATTGGGTGATGAGCGTAAAGAAACCAGCCTGAACTTTGGTTTGCAACAAACCATAGATGGCTATGGGCGCCATGAAGTGATTATTGATCACAACGAACACGGCCGCGCGCTGCATGAGATGACTGAAAATCATCTCGCTATGCTTTTTGGCGTGTACCGGGATCGCATGCGCCAGCTATTTGAAACCGATGTTCGTCTGCAATACGTGTTGGTGTTTAAAAATTTCGGCCCGGCGGCCGGTGCTAGCATTGCGCATACCCACAGCCAGGTTATTGCCATGCCGGTGGTACCGGAAAATGTACATAACGAAGTTGCCAATAGCCAGCTTTTTTATCAGAAACATCATCGCTGCATTTTTTGCTCGCTGATTGATGAGGCACTTACTTTTGAAGCGACAATTTATGACCGCGATTCGGGCGAGATACGCCGCAAAATAAATGTCGGACAGTTTGTCATTGAGCGCACGCAAAAGTTTATCGCCATTAAACCTTTCGCGAGCCGGTTTGAATGGGAAGTGCACATTCTGCCGCTGCAACACCAAAGTGATTTTATCGAATTAGCCGATGCTGACCTAGCCGACCTTGCGGAGCTAATGCGCCGCACCATGAGCCGCTTAGACGCCGTCATAGGCGGCGCGCAATACAATTATTTTTTACACTCGGTTCCGCATGACAAGAGTCGCGGGGATCATGCAGCGAGCTATCACTGGCATATTGAGATTTGCCCGCGAACTTCCATCCCTACCGGCTTTGAACTAGGCTCCGGATTATTTGTAAATACGATCAGCCCGGAAGAGGCGGCCGATAAATTAAGAACCTGTGTAATCCAAGCGTAAGGTTAGTTGTTGAATGTCGGAGCCTGAATGACCTATACTGAACTCTGCCCTTACAGCTGGCACTATACAACGTAGCTGGTTTCAATTTAGGACATATGCAACGCGAGCGCAAACCTTGGTTGCGCACCGTATAGGAGACTGCCATGAAATGGCCCAGTGTATTTGTTCTGCTCCCGTTGGTTCTGGTTTTTAGTGCCTCAGCTGCTGAGCCGGTTTTAGTACTCAACAATCCTACCGCTCCCCCGCTAACGAACCCTCAAGAAACCGGTTTTCTTGACCAATTACTGAAGGAAGCCGCGCGCCGTACCGGCATACGCGTGCGTCTCGTCAACTTACCGGCGGAGCGTGGCTTGGTAAATGCCAATGCCGGTATCGAGGATGGAGACTTGAATCGCATCGCGGGGCTGGAGCGCGCGTATCCGAATCTGATGCGGGTGCCAGAAAAGAATATGGACATGCATTTTGTTGCCTTTACGCGCAAAACAGATCTTACCTTTGACCGGGGGTGGCGCAGCCTGAGCGGACGTTCGGTGGGGCTTATTAAGGGCTGGAAAATTCTCGAGCAAAACGTGCCGCCTGACGCCGACGTTACTGTCGTTAAAGACGCGGAACAGTTATTCCAATTGCTGAAACATCGCCGCGTGGATGTCGTGTTATATGCGAAGCATATGGGTCAGGCGCAGGCGCGGCGGCTCGGGCTTGAGGATGTGCGCGTCGCGGGTCCGCCCCTCACTACGCAAGAGATGTTCGTTTATTTACATAACAAACATGCTTCGCTAGTGCCAAAATTGGCCGAGACACTGAGGCAAATGAAAGCGGACGGAACTTATACCCGCCTTGAACGCGAGACGCTGGGGATCAACCCAACCTAGCTATGACTCTGCGTAGTCACTACTCACCGCTGGCGCGGCGTTTAATCTTGTATGTGGTGCTGTTTAGTTCGGTCATCACCTTGATCCTGACTGGCGTCCAACTTTATCGCGATTATCGGCTCGATCTGGCGCAGATCAATACCGAGTTCACAGAGATCGAGCGTGTGCATCTACGCACACTCGCTTCGGCGTTGTGGGCCACCGACAAAGCGGAGTTGGAAGTCCATCTGGATGGTATGCGCGGCATACGTGATATCGAATATCTTGCCGTCCTCGATTCAGGAAAAGTCTGGGCGGAAAGCGGGCAGCGGCGCACAAAAAACGCGATCGAGCGCCGCTACATGCTGCGCCATTCTCATCGCGGTGAACAGCGGGTAATCGGTGAATTGGTCGTTGTCGCCTCTCTGGACGGTGTTTACGCGCGGCTCCTGGATAAAGTCGTAGTTATTCTCATAGCCAATAGTATTAGCACCTTTTTAGTCGCCGTGTTTATTCTGTTTCTGTTTCACAGGCTTGTGACTCGGCACGTGCAAGCGGTGGTAGCGCAGACGCGGGACGCCAACATGACGGGCGATATTGTTTTGAAACGGGCGGCGCGTGGCAAAACAGGCGACGAACTCGACGACCTGGTCGCAGCGTTTAACGTCCGGCGCAAGCAGCTCATCACAAGTGCAAGCTATTTACGTGAACAGGCAAATATGCTGCAGGCGAATGAGCAACGGCTGCAGCTCGCAATTAGTGCCGGGCATATGGGCGTTTTTGACTGGGATATTCGGAGCGGCGTTCTCACATGGTCGGAGGAACACGCTCGCCTGTTTGGTATGAAGCTTGAAGAATTCGACGGCCGCTATGAGACTTTCATGCAGCGTGTGCACCCGGATGATGTGGCGCGGGTCGAGCAGGGGATTGACGATGCACGTGTCGGGCACGGCCTGTTTCGCGAGGAATACCGCGTCAATTGGCCGGACGGCTCTCAACATTGGGTGGCGAGCCAGGGCAAATTCTATTATGACACCGCGGATAACGCTGTACGGATGAACGGTGTGGTCATGGATATTAGTGCGCGTA
>CAYYOS010000068.1:5242-13164 GCA_964473355.1 uncultured Burkholderiales bacterium
TAAGGGCGCCGAAGAACGGTTGTCGTTTCTCGCGCATTACGACGATATGACCGGACTTCCCAATCGCGCGTTATTCAACGCTCGTCTGAATCAGGCAATGATCGAGGCCGAGCGAGATGAGCGATTGGTGGGAGTAGTATTTCTGGATCTCGATCGCTTCAAGGATATTAACGATACGCTCGGCCATGAGGTCGGCGACCTGCTACTTACAGGTGTTGCTGAGCGCTTGCGGGGCGCCGTCCGACGCGGCGACACGGTAGCCCGGCTATCGGGCGACGAGTTCACACTAGTGCTTGCCGACATGGCGCATGTGGACGACGCCGCGGGCGTCGCACAGAAAATCCTCGATATCTTCACGCAGCCCTTTCGCATCGCCGAGCACGATCTTTTTATGAGTGCCAGCCTCGGGATCGCGGTGTTCCCTTTCGACACGCAGGAAACCCAGGCGCTGTTGCGCTACGCCGACATCGCTATGTATCGCGCCAAAGAGGCGGGTCGGAACGGGTACCAGTTCTACGCCGCGGAAATGATGACCAAAGCGGATAGGCGTTTAGCGCTTGAGACTGCCCTGCGTCTGGCGATTAAACAAGAGGAATTCTTACTCCATTACCAGCCTATTGTGAGTTGCCCGGACGGCCGCATCGTCGGTGTCGAGGCGCTGCTACGCTGGCAGCGCCCCGGCCACGGATTAGTGCTGCCGATGCAGTTTATTCCACTCGCCGAGGAAACCGGCCTTATCCTGCCGCTTGGCGAATGGGTGCTGCATACCGCCTGCGCCCAGCTACGGCAGTGGCAGTCAAACGGATTTCCCGAGCTGCGCTTGTCGGTGAATCTCTCGACCCGTCAATTTCAGCAAAAAGGGCTAGCGCAGATCGTGGCACACGCCTTAAGCGTAGCCGGTATCGCCCCGCACCATCTTGAGCTCGAGATTACTGAAAGCATCTTAGCTGAGGGAGAGCAGGCCGAGGCCGTGTTGCATGAGGTGAGTGCAATGGGCGTGCAATTCTCTCTCGACGACTTCGGCACGGGTTATTCCTCGCTTTCGTACTTAAAGCGCTTTCCCATTGACACCCTAAAGATTGATCAATCGTTCGTCCGCGACATTCCCGGTGATGCCGATGACGCCGCCATTGCCCTAGCGATTATAGCGATGGCCCATACTCTCGGTATGCGAGTGGTGGCGGAGGGCGTTGAAACCGTGGAGCAGCTCGCGTTTTTGAAAGCGCAAGCCTGCGATACCATGCAAGGCTATTATCTCAGTAAGCCATTGCCGCCCGAGGCGTTCACTGCGTTACTCCAAAATGCGCCTTGGTTTTTGCCTGCGGCTCAAGGGAAAGTTCCAGCAACAGAGTAGGTGCCGTGGCCGCGCGCAATTGTTAAGTGGGTGGTGGCTGGCTTCTGCCCTTACTTTAGCCGACGCCGGTTGATTTTATTAACTCTGTCGGCGTTCCAAACAAAGACATTTCCGCCGGCCGCCCCAGATGGAATCCCTGCGCGGAATCCACACCCATTGTTTTTAGAACTTGAAAAGTTGCTTCATCTTCCACCCATTCGGCGATGGTCTTTTTACCTAAAGCATGGGCGATTTCGTTCATACTTTTCACGATAGCGAAATCCACTTGATTGTGAGAAAGATTTTTTACAAAGCGGCCATCTATTTTAACGATATCCACTTGCAGGTCTTTTAAGTAAGCGAATGACGAGAGCCCGGACCCGAAATCATCTAGGGCAATAAGACAACCTAGGCTTTTTAGTCGCGATATTAAGGATTCTGCCCGCGACATATCGGCGATAGCCAATGTTTCGGTGATTTCAAACATAAGTGAGGAAGGATCAAGTTGGGATCCGATCAATTGATCCTGAATAAAACTGGCGACACCGGGCTCGGAGAGCGTTGCCCCGGATAGGTTTACCGAAAAGCGAATATGGGGGGAGTGCTGGCGCACTTGCGCTAGCGTTTTAACCGCCTGCGCGATTACCCATTTGTCTATTTCCGTGGCTAAACCAAAGCGCTCCGCCGACGGCAGAAAGCCATTCGGCAAAATTAAGCCGCCCGCGTCGTCGCGCAATCGCACCAATACCTCATAGTGTTCAATTTCCCGGGTGTCGGTATTTACCAGCGGCTGGAAGACCAGCACGAAACGATCGTGGGTAATGGCGTCTTTGATGCGGCGCGACCATCCCATGTCCAAGGACATGGTGGTTACGTTTGACGAGTCTTGTGCCTCAAAAATGTGTACGCGATTCCGCCCGGCACGCTTGGCGAGATTACAAGCAATATCTGCCTGAGAGAGAATCTGTTCTCCCGAGATTGCATCGTTACTTAAGGTCGCCGCGCCTATGGAGCAACCAATGTCCACTACTAAGCCTTCATGACGAAAGACGTAATTACTCAAAGCCTCGCGGAAGGAGTCCGCCACCGGCAACACCTGATCGGGCAATATATTGTAAAGAAGTACGGTGAATTCATCCCCACCTAAGCGGGCTACCAAATCGCTGGTTCGCACGCGTTTTTTTAGAACCTGCGCTACCTCTATTAATAACCTATCGCCGGCTAGGTGGCCTAAGGTGTCGTTTACGTATTTAAAATTGTCGAGGTCAAGATATAAAAGAGCGTAACCTTGACGATCACGCGCGTTACGATGGACGATGTGTTCCAGCTCTTGCATGAAATAACTGCGATTATAGAGCTGGGTCAAACCATCGTGCTCGGCTAGGGTTTTTAGATTGGTAAGCAGCGCAATCCGCTCGCTAATGTCCGCTACGAGCATGGTGTAGAGCTCGCGCCCTTGTAGCACGATACGGCTGACTTTAATTGCCAGTGGTAAGCGCGTACCGTCTTTATGTTTACCGGCCACTTCACTTTCGCGCCCCATCATCGCGTTGACCTTCTCCACAACAAATAGCGGAAGCGTACCTGACCGCGTTTCGCAAAATGCCGCCGGTATTAACAAGCAAACACACTTCGTTAATAATTCCGTTTCATCATATCCAAAGAGTTTTTCGGCGGCTTTATTAATGCTCTCGATGTTGCCGCTCCTGTCAAAGGTTAGAATTCCTTCAGCAGCGTTATCCAGGATAATCTCTAGGCGCTGTTGGCGGGTATGCACGTGTTCCCGCATGTCGGTGAAGGCCATTACCAGCTCATTTGTTTCTACCGTGTAAGTGGGTGGCAAAGGTTTGCCCTGCAAGTTGCGGGCTTCATTGCGCAACGCGGCGGTGACTCGGGAAATCGGGCGCCGCAAGGAGTATTCAATCACCAGAAATACGGTAATCGTCACCAAGATGGCGGTTAATACAAAAATCCACAGGGTTTGCGATAAGCCCCCGGCCGTTAAGGCCAGCTTGCGCATGTCCTGAGTTGAATACAGCTCGATTTGCTTATCTAAATTTCTGACATCCGTGCGTACCGCCGCAAACAAGGGTTGAATACGATCCCGCAGAATAGGTAGATCAGTCCGCCAGTTTTCGGAGGAGTAGATGGTTGCTACGCGATTGTAATCTTGGTGCCAGTTATTGTGCAGCGTCTCCAATTCACTAAGGCGGGAGCGTTGCGCCGCTGACAAGCGCCCGTTTTGCTGCAGCATCTTAAGTGCGGATAATTGCTCGGTGAGCCGTTCCTTGTATAAAGAAATTGCTGAAGCCTGTTCGTCCATGCCATTCTGCGGATCCCCCGGAAAAATACCAAAACGGTAGGAGACGTACGTGCGAAACGCGCCCACCATTAGAATCCACGTGTGGCGCGCTTCGGAAAATTGTTTATACACCTGACGTTGCCCGGGCGAGCCATCAAGTTTTTCAGATTCCTGCATCGCCAGTGTAGAAGATGTATAAAAATCATTGTATGCGGGCAGTAATTTATCGACCATGATTTGCAAAGCCGGGTACAGTTCTTCAGCGTTAACCCGAAGCGCCATTATTTTCTTCAGTTCCATAGACAATAACTGTAGGTCTTTTTGTAGGGTTAACAATCCCGCCTGGAAATTGGGTTGCTGTTTTGTCAGCGTCAGTTTACCCAACTCAGTCGTGTGCGCTAAGGATTGACTTAATTGTTGCGCGACAGAGTCATTATTGATATCCGGTGCCAACATGTACTCATGGAAAGCGTTACCGACGTTCCATAAGTCATACATAATGAGCCGTAGCGTTTGCCGTGCTTGTTGGCGTGCGGCGCTATTGGCAAGCTGGCTGTTTATCGCGGAATTTACGCGAACTTCGGCCACCCAGGCTAAAATTACCAAGATCAACACAAAAGGCAAGGCAATGGCGAGATAGCGCGCCCTCATGCTCGGTAACGTCATGCGTATCGCCTGCCACCCGTGGACTAACACAGGGACTCGGGCGGCAAGCCTGGGTGGGGATCGAAAAAAATTCACTGTGATCGCCTGGTATCGCTTATGGATTCACGCCACGTCCGGCCCCGGTTTTATAGAAGGCGTCATACAGAAACCCGACGACATCGTTAATTTGATCCTCGTTGAGCCCGGCTTTTATTTGGTGATTACAACCGTTGACGCGGCCTAACAAACCCTCAGCGGTTTTTATGCGGCGGTTGGCTCGGGTATGTAGCGCCATACCATCGCCCCCGACTAAAGAAATGTGGCAGGCCACACATTTGGCTTCGTAGATTTTTTTGCCATTGTGGGCGTTCCCGGTCACGATCATGTCACCTTGAGGGTAAACAAGGCCGGAAAAACTCAGGCCGGTAACGACCAGTAGTAATTGACGATATTTCATCTTTTTACTCCTTAAAGTAGACACTAATTAAAAGCTCACAGATTAGGTGCCCCACTAGAAGACTGAATTAAATGGGATTTGCGGGAAACCTATTTCGCTGCGTTGTTCTACTGCACACCACACTCATTCTATTTGCAACTTCTATGCCGTGATTTGCGGTTTCTATAGCAAAACGCGTAGGGGGCGCTATATTCCCCAACGTGACTTTTGAGCCGACTAACGGCACATTAAATGAATGTAATGTAAAAGGCTTTGGGTTAAACTGGAGACTTCTCAGGGGCGCCATGACTAAAACCAATTATTCCGCCAAAGCTGCACCGACGATGATCCAGCTTGGCTACCGGGTAATGCTCATTGGTGCCTTTCTAGCCCATGTGTTTATAGGCCTGTGGCTTTGGCATTCATGGCACCGCATCAAAGATCAGCAATTAGACCGCATGAGTATTATTGCCGGGTTTGCCGCCGGACATTCCGAACATTATTTCGATCGCATAGGCAGCCAATTGCAAAGCGCGGCCGAAGCCCTTAAACAAGACCAGGGTTACTTATTACCCGAAGTCGCGATGCCTATCCTAGCTGCATTTAAGCGCAACCAACCCGATTTGGGCGGAGCCAGCGTGATTCTGCCTGACGGACAAATGCGCTTTTCCACGTTACAAAAAGACGGCGAGCCGCTGCCAAATGTGCATACCGATCGCGCCTGGAGCGAGGATTTTAATGCCAACTTAAAAAAACCGGGGTTTAGCGTCAACCGCCCGCAAGTGGGGTACTTACAAAAACGCTGGCTGATTATTTTGCGATATACGGTAATGGACGCGAGCGGCGCACCCTTATTCGTCCTGCAAACCAATTTACCTTTAGAAAAACAGCAAAGCCTGTGGCGTAACTTGCCGCTGGAAAGTGTGGCCGCCATTGGTTTGCTACATGAAAACGGTTACTTAATCAGCCGGCTCCCCGGCGACGACCCCGCGGCACTATATCGAACTAACAATTGGCGCGGCCCATTGGTGCAAGCGGTGTATAAGAACCCAGGCACGGGCACGTTTGGCGGGGTGACGATGACCGGTGAAAAACGTTTAGGCGCCTACCATCGGTTTCAAACCTTACCTTTATACGCTTTCCTATCTGTGCCGACGTCTTACATATGGCAACTATGGTGGCAGGGCGTAAGGATACCCGTTTATATTCTGCTGGCTTTTTTGATTACGGCTTTTGCTACTTATTTCTTGCACGCGCGAAATTTTGCCGGACGCATGCGCGTGATGCGGGAACGCCTCGATGACGTTTCTGCGAGCTCAGCTAAACTGCTGCCGACTAGTGGCGTAGGTGAAATCGATGACTTATATGAAGCCCTATTGGATAGCCAGCAAAAATTAAAGCGGGCGCTGCGCAATCGCGAAAAATTATTGCTAGCCACGGCAAACGCCGGCACCTATACGGTAAGTCTAAAAGATGATGCCATCATTCAAGCGGATGCGGTTTTTTTAGGAATGCTCGGGATGCAAGAAAGTGAGTTGTTGGGGCGGCGGTTTATCGAGCTCACGATTCCGCGCGCGGGTAGTAAACATTCAGAAGAAGTGGTCTTAGGTCACCGAATTTTGTGTTTGCGACACAAAAATGGCCAAGCTGTTTGGGTGTCAACCGCGGAGTACATTGATAACTCGCTGGAGTTGCCGGTGCGCAACGGTTTGGCGATTAATGTCAGCGAGCGCGAACGGCTCTTAGGCGCAGTACGCAATCACTCTCGGCGTTTACAAACGCTTTGGCAGTTAGAAACACGGCACGCTATGTCCAGTCAGGAAAAAACCAGCCTGATGCTGCGCTTAGGCCTGGATACCTTACAGATGGAAACCGCTTTAATCGGCGAGGTAATCGGTGACAAATACATCTTGCGGCACGTGGAGGATCGCGCGGAACGGTTTCAAATCGGCATGGAAATGAATCTAAAAGAGATTCTCTGCCACTTTTCTATTCTCGAGAAAAAAAGCCTGTTTATCGCCAATATGGCAACCGATGCGCGCTTTTCGCAACACCCCACGGTTACCCAAACACAAATCCATGCTTACACCAGCATTCCCATCCGCGCGGGGGAGGAAATTTTCGGCACCTTAGTATTCCTGCGACAAAGTCCCTTGACGGCGGAATTTAATGATGACGACAAAGCGTTTGTGGAGCTCCTCGCGTCCTGGTTCGGTCAACTCATGTTTGCGCAGCGGCAACGCGATACCTTAAAGTCTTTAGCAATGACCGACAGCTTGACTCAGTTATGGAACAGGCGTGCCGCGGAACTGCAGTTTGAGAGTGAGATTAGTCGAGCAAAACGAAATGGAGAAAATTTCGCGGTGGGGCTGTGCGATATCGATCACTTTAAACTGGTTAACGATCATTATGGCCATGACGTGGGCGACAGCGTTTTAACACAGGTCGCCACCATTATGCGCAACACACTCCGTGATGGCGATTGGGTTGCCCGCTGGGGCGGCGAGGAGTTTATTATTTTCATGCATCGTTCCGATATCAATGATGCATATGTAGTGATGGAACGGCTGCGCGTGGCTATTAAATCGTCGCCCATTCGCGTGAAAAATAGCACCATAGAAATTACCGTTAGCATCGGCATAGGCGTAACCAAACAAGATGACGTCGACATCGCTCGCGTATTGTCGGAGGCGGATGGTTGCGTTTACGATGCCAAAAAGCAGGGCCGCGACCGTGTCGCTTCCATAGAGGGCGCGCATCGTACCTTGTGGCGAGCTGGCATGTTGCAAAATGCCTTACAGGAAAAACGCTTGGTGCCGGCATATCAAGGTATTGTTAGCTTGCACAATAACCAATTGGTGGCCGATGAATCGCTGGCCCGAATTATTCTCCCCGATGGAAAAATAGTCCCCGCCCAGGATTTTATTGATGCCGCGGAAGGAATAAACCTTATTCATTTAGTCGACGAAGTCATCGCCAGACATGCCATGCAGCGCTGCTTGGATAATGTTATGGGCGGGCTAGAGCCGCCCGGGTTTATCCATTTCATCAATCTTTCCCCGCAGTTTTTGGCACGTAGCGAATTGGTAGAGGCTCTTCTGGAGTATGCCAAGGTGAACTGCCAGCTTTGCGACGCGGGGGACAACCGTAAATCCATCGTTTTTGAGATCACCGAGCGGCATTTTCTGGGTGATTTTAAAAGATTG
>CAYYOS010000069.1:0-12899 GCA_964473355.1 uncultured Burkholderiales bacterium
CCGCGTCTAATTCTGCCCGATACCGACCGCCGGTTCGAGTCGACAAAAATTCTAAGGCCCTACCATCGGGCGTTACACGCACGCTATTTGGTAGCGCCAAATGTAAATCACGCGAAATTCGCCGTACAACGGTATCAGCTGTATCGGTCATTTCCGCGCGGCGCGCTGAATCAAAATAACCCTGCACCGGCGCTCGAATAAATACCGCGACCCCGGCTGCCAGCACACCGGTAATCACGATGACGATAATCGCCTCGACAAGCGTGAATCCGAATTGGGATTTTGGAAGACGGTTTTTCATGCTAGGGCCCGGCATTGGGCGCATACCGCGTGCGATAACCATGCAGGGTAATTGAATCGGCAGCACCGGTGGGGGGTGTAACTATAACGGTAATTAGCAGCGAGGCCGCCCCAGAAGCTTGGGCACCGGCCGGCCCCAAGGGCGATTGCGCCACGGTTACATTAGCATTATATCCGGCCAATGCCGGAATGACGGTACCCGTCGTAATATCCTGAATGCCCGTCATAGTGAACCCGTTATAGTCAGCGACGTTGTCAAAGGGAGTAGCGGTGGCTCTACCCTCCCCAGCATCAGGGCCTAGCGGGTTGCTCTCATCATTACCACCCCCGGCCCCGCCGGTGCAATCCGCGGAGCTTGCTGGTGGGGTGGGCAGCAAATTATTGGGGTCATCCGGATCGCAAAAAGTAAAAGGCATTTGCGTAATTTCTTCCATCAGCGATTCCGCTATGGCTATGGCTTGCTTGCGCTGCATGGGGTCAGCGCTATGCCGTGTGGTAATGTTCATCACCGACAAAATGCCTACTACGGCAATGCTAACAATCACGATAAACATGATCAGCTCGACCACGGAAATACCCGTCTGCCGGTTTCTAAAGGGACGAGGACTAGGGGTGAACATAACCGGTTTCCGGTGTCACAACGATATTTAGTGGTGAACCGGTCACGTTAATAGTTTGGCCTAGGCTAGGCCGACCCAGGGCGTCGAATTGAAAATTGGCGGGCGTTGCAGAATAATTGATGCTACCGCCTGAAACGGTAAACGGCGTAGACCCCTTAGGACCAGCTAACGGCGTGTCACAGGCTGCGGCAACGCCGTTGGCGGAAGCAATGCTAAGCGTAAGTGAATTCGCGGTAAAAATCGCACACACATTACGTCGCTGGGCGATGGCAGTTTTTTGCGCATAACGTAGTGCCGAGAGCGTTTCATCATAAAAGCCGCGGCTATTAAACACATCTCTATCCCAGAACCGTGGAAGCGCGGCGACGGCGAGTATGCCGACGAGCACCAAGATGATTATTAACTCGACTAGCGTGAATCCGCGTATACGCCGCATCATAGCTCGTAACCTTTAAAAGCATGTATGTTCAAGGCAACTCCGAATAAAAAAGGGCGGCCATGACCGCCCCTTTTTATTGTCTATACCATGACCGCTTAGGTAGTAATAGCAATGTATGTAAATGCTTGTCCGCCTGCCGAGCCATCGCCCATCACTGCGTTGCATGTAACGCCCGTGGCCGTGGAAGCGGTGTCAGCAACTAGATAGAACGTACCCTGCACAGTGGTTGCCGGTAAAGCCCCTACCACAAATGTAATCGGGGGGTTCAGCACGCCGCCAATATCCGCGCAACTGTCCACTTTGGCACATACCCCCGCAATCGCAGTGGCAGGGAACCCTTTAGCAGCGCAGGCCGCGTAGTTAATGGAATTGGCGGAATTTAACGCGCCACCGAAGCCTTTTGCAGTCGCGGCATTGGCGTCTGATCTTAAATCAACAAACCTGGGTAATGCCGTCGCTGCTAGGATGCCTAAAATAACGATTACCATGACCAACTCGATTAAAGTAAAACCACCTTGATGTTGACGCATTTTCTTCTCCTTAAATAGTGTTATAAAAAAACTACCCTTGAGTACGAGCAAGTAGCATGCCATTCGCCCTTCTCCCTTATCGGTCTTGATTTTTTAGACTTTTTCGTATCAAAGCCTTGCTAGTGGGCCCAATATTCCCATCTTTTAACAAGGATTGGTTCGCTCATTCCCGGCGGACGTCGAACTTTCGTCGTTACTCGCCGTGAATTCGATAGCTAAAACCATGTATAGGGTGTGGTTAAACGCAAAACGATGCCGCCCACCTCGGGCGCTTCCCCCGGCGCACGCTCGGGGTTGTAAACCAAATCCAGTTTATACCGAATCCATTTCCTAGCTTCTTGTTTAGCCGTAAAATGTTCGGTGCGCCGAGGCAAATACACCAATTCGCGGTCTTTTAAATCAAAATACCAGCTGCCGGCTTGGATTTGCGCTGCGGTTGGGGCGAAGTACTCACCTAAATAATTACTCGGTTTTTCGGTTAACCAATTAATCGGATTCTCTTTGGATAGTTGCGGGAGGGATTCCACTTGGCCTTTTGCTAAGAGGCCCGCCACTTGTATGTTGAGTGCGCTCTTAAGCGTGCCAACCAGTTGCTCCATGGCCACTTTTTCGGCTTGTTCTTGATAACGCCAAAAACGGTCCAAAAGCACCACGCCAAGTATGCTGACAATAATAATGACGATGATCAGTTCGAATAGCGTGAAACCCTTGTGCTGCTTGGCGTCATAAAGTGCCGCTTGCCGACGCCGCATGTCGCGCGGCAATAAGGAAGGTCTACAAACTACCTTGCCGTCATTCCCGCGCAGGCGGGAATCCAGGTAGGGGATAAGGCTGGATTCCCGCTTTCGCGGGAATGACGAGATATGAGCGGCGCTCATCAGCCCTTACCCAAGGCGGCGCGGCCTAAATCCCACATGGGCAAGAATACGCCCAGCGCCAGAATTAATACCATTACACCCAACGCCACAATTAAAATGGGTTCGATTTTTGCGCTTAAATTTTCGACCTCGTATTCCACTTCTTGCTGATACATTTCCGCAACTTCCAGCATTAAATCGTCGAGCTCGCCCGTTTCTTCACCTACCGCAATCATTTGCAGAACTATCGGGCTAAAAAATCCCGCGGTCATGGCGGTGCGTAAAATGTTCTCGCCGCGCTCGACACCATCACGCATTTGTTCGATACGCTGACCGATATACGTGTTATCCACCACTTGGGAAACAACGCTTAGGCCTTGCACCACGGGAATGCCGCTACGCATGGTCAAGGCAAAGCTACGCGAGAAGCGGGCTAACGTCGCTTTGGTAATAATGCCCCCCGCGATCGGTAAGCGCAGCTTTAGCTTATCCCATTTGTAGCGGCCCACTGAACTAGCGATATAAATTCGAGTGCCTATAAACACACCAGCGAGAACCGCCAGCATCAAGGGCCAAAAGCGCACCATGAAATTAGAAAACCCAATTAGCAATTGAGTAATCAATGGCAACTGAGTGTTAAACCCCGCATACACTTTCGCGAACGCTGGTATAACGAAAATGTTAATGACCACCAGCGCCACCGCCATGGCGATAATTACAAACAGCGGATAACGTATCGCGGCGCGAATCCGGTCGCGCATGTGTTTTTCAAATTCCAAATGATGAAATAAGCGTAGGAAAATTTCTTCCAACATCCCGGTCATTTCCCCCACGCGAACCATTGAAACATAGAACGGTGAAAAAATTTCCGGCAAGCGACGCAGGGCGGCGGAGAGTTCGCGGCCGGCGTCTAGGCTTTCGCGAATATCGCCTAGCGCTTTTGCAAAAGCTTTGTTGATCGCCGACTCTTGCAAGCCAGCGAGGGATCGAAGAATGGGAACGCCGGCTTTTAATAGCGTATGCATTTGCCGGCTAAATAACATAATATCAACCGGTTTTATTTTTTCTTTAAATAACTGCGCCCGCCAGTTATCTTCAGCCCCGCCCGGTCCCTTCGCCGCATTGATGTCAAGCGGCGTGATGCCGTTATTCATTAGCTGATCGGCGACCGCGCCGCTATCGGAATTTTCCAGCACGCCCTGGACTAATTCCCCACGGATGTTGCGGCCTTTATACGCGAAGAAGGGCATGAGTAGATCTAGAAGGCAAAATTGAAAAAGAAATCAAAAGGCAAAGGGCAAAAATTAAAAGGCAAAAATTGAAATGCCAAGTCAAAAGATTAGAGCGCAAACCGGAAGGCAAAAGGCGAAAGCCAAAAACTAAAAGGCAAAAAAGGTAAGGCCAAGTCAAAAGACTGGAGTGAAAATAAAAAGGCGAACGGCAAAAATTAAAAGGCAGAATTAAATGGTTATAATCAGGTTTACCATTTCGCCTTTTAATTTTTGCCCTTTGATTTTTGATTTCCATCTTTACCCTTTAGCCGTTCCCTTGATGGTAGCGACGGATTTTGAAAGTATTGCTCTTAGTTGACAAGATTCGTCGATTACCTCTAAAAGTATTTCTTGCGGTAGTATCCCCGCTTTCTCTATCAAGCGAAGCCAGTAGTTAGATTCCCGCAGCTCTTTTAAGGCTATCTGCATCTTGTGGCTGAAGTCATTTTTTGATTCAGCTCCCTGCGCTTCTTGGAAATTCGCGCCTACAGAGGTACCACTGCGTAAAAGCTGATCCCCTATACGTCGGCCAGCGATCGAGACAGGCAGCGACTCAACCAACCTAACGATAGTTGCTCCATACACTAATAATCGCTCATCCAAATCCCGTTTCATCACTATAATTTTGCCTTTTGATTTGCCTTAATCGTGCCCTTTGTTTTTAGCCTTTAAGTTTGCCTTTTAATTTTTGATTTTTGCCTTTTGATTTCTTTACTACTCAGTCTTCAAACTGATTACTAATCCGCATGGCTTCCGCTACCGTTGTTGCACCCCGTGTGACTAATCGAACTGCTTGGCGGCGTATGGTTTCCCCGGCCAATTGACCGCGCGCTAAACGAATGAAATGTGTGGGGTTCTCTTGGTTAGCGGCGATGATTAATGGCGCGGTCATCTCGAGTAATTCATAAACGCCGATACGACCCTGGTATCCAGTGCCGTTACAATGTGTGCAGCCCCGACCGTAGCTGTATTTCACTTCATCGACCTTGTCACCCATTTCCAGCCTTAACCATTCGCGCTCGTGAGCGCGCAAGGCGTAGTCTTCGATGCAGCTTTCGCAAAGTTTGCGCACTAAGCGTTGTGCCAAAACCGCTTGCAGTGACATGGCCACCATATACCGTGGCGCCCCCATATCCATCAAGCGTAACGGGGTTGAAACGGAATCGTTGGTATGCAAAGTCGACAATACCAAATGCCCGGTTAATGCCGCGCGTAAGCCGATTTGCACGGTATCTTCGTCACGCATTTCGCCGATTAAAATAATGTCCGGATCTTGACGTAGGGCGGATCGCAGCACACGGGAAAAACTCAAATCAATTTTTTCGTGCACCTGAACTTGATTGATGCCGGGCAAACGATATTCCACCGGATCTTCTACGGTGATAATCTTACTTTGTATCGAATTGAGTTCTGAGAGCGCGGCATAAAGCGTGGTGGTCTTACCGCTACCAGTGGGCCCTGTCACCAACACCATGCCCGTGGGGCGGCGAATAATATTGCGGAATTTTGTCAGCATCTCGGCGGGCATGCCTAAATGTTCCAGGCCTAACATGCCGCCGCTTTGATTAAGTAAGCGCATTACCACCGATTCGCCGTATTGCGTAGGCATGCTGGAAATCCGTACGTCTACTTGTGCCTGGCGAATTTTCACATTAAAACGGCCATCCTGAGGCAAACGTTTTTCGGAAATATCTAAGCCCGACATGAGCTTTAAGCGCAACACCACCGCAGAGGCAATTTTGCTATCTGCTTGCATTTGCATATGCAACACACCATCGATGCGGAAACGGATCATCAGCTGCGATTCTTGCGGTTCGATGTGAATGTCGGAAGCGCCGACTTGGGTCGCATCTTCGAACATGGTTTGCAAGAGCTTAACAACCGGTGCTTCCTCAAGGTTCTGGCTGGAGGCGAGCGCACCAAAATCCACATAGGATTCGCCAATCTCTTGCCCCAGCTCTTGTGCGAGCCCCGTGATTTCTTGCGTGCGGCGATACACCCTATCGATGGTCTGCATGAGGACGCCCTCATTCACCACCGCAATTTCGATATCGGTTTTGAGAATTTTGGCTATTTCATCGTAGGCAAATAAATCCGTGGGATCGGACATGCCAACCAAGATGCGTGTGCCACGGTCTTCTAGGGCCAGGGCGCGAAATCGCCGCGCTTGTGTTTCGGGAATTTTACGTGCGGTCTCCGGCGAGACGTTATAATACTTAAGGTTCATGTAAGGAATGCGTAATTGCTTCGCCAGCGCCTGGGAGATTTCTTCCTCCGTGACGAAACCATTTTCTACAAATATGCGACCGAGCTTGCGCCCGCTGCGTTTTTGTTCCTCCAGTGCTAGTTTCAGCTGCTCCTGCGAAAGGATTTTTTGCTGGACTAGTATTTCACCGATTCGGAATTTCTCTGGACGTGGCAATGCCGCTCTCCTCTACGTCTACTTAATTGCTATTGTGAGCATATTCTAGGCCATTAACAATGGTTTCTTAAAGTATTTTCTTATATATTACAGCTTAAATGTTTGATTTAATATTGTACCAGCCAGAAATTCCGCCAAATACGGGGAATATCATCCGGCTTTGCGCCAATACAGGCGTGCGCTTGAATTTGATCCAACCCCTAGGATTTACCTTGGAAGACAAGCAATTGCAACGTGCCGGCTTGGATTATCATGAATTTGCCGACCTGCGCGTATTTGCCAACTGGACGGAGTGCGTAGCGAACTTTTCTCAACAGCGCCTTTTTGCGCTTACCACGAAAGGCACCAAACACTACGCGGATTTAAGTTATCAAGCGGGCGACGTGTTTGTAATGGGACCGGAAACTCGGGGTTTGCCTAAAGAGATACTTGAAACATTTCCCACTACGGCGCGCCTTAGAATTCCCATGCGCCCTGGGAGCCGCAGCCTAAACTTAGCCAACGCTGCGGCCGTTGTCGTTTACGAAGCCTGGCGTCAATTGGGCTTTGCGGGCGGGAGTTAATAAATAAAGCAAAAGGCAAAAATCAAAAGTCAAAAAATTAAAAGGCAAAAATCGAAAGGCAAAAATTCAAAATTAGAGTCAAAAACGCGAATAGCCTTCATAATTAACTAACGCCTTAGCTGTTTAATTTGCCTTTTGATGTCTGTTCCACTTATGCCACAACTTATTTATCTGCATGGATTTAACAGCTCGCCGTTATCCTATAAAGCGCAATTACTGGCAGAGCATTTAGCCCCGCGTGGCCCGGGCTGTTTTTCGGCGCCCGCGCTACCGGCGGAGCCCCTTAAAGCCATTGCATTGGTTGAAGCACAAATTAAGCGTAGTCAGGATAACCCGATAACCTTGGTAGGAAGTTCCTTAGGCGGGTATTATGCGACCTATCTTGCCGAACGTTTCGACTTGAAAGCGGTGCTCGTGAACCCCGCCGTGCGTCCTTATGAATTATTGCGTGGCGAATTAGGCGAGCAACGCAACTACCATACAAACGAGAAGTATGATTTTACTGAGGCGTATTTGCAGGCGCTGGAGCAATTGGAAGTCGCTGAATTCAGTCGCCCTGAGCGTTTCCTATTAATGCTGGAAACCGGCGATGAAGTGTTGGATTACAATTCGGCCGTGGAAAGATACCGGGGCGCGCAGCAAGTGATAGTACCGGGCGGCGATCATAGTTTTAAAAGTTTTCCGCAATATATCGAGTTAATTTCAAAGTTTGCGGAGCTGTAATGCAGATTCTATATGAAGAGGACGGCAGCATTAAGGTTGCTAGTGTGTTGGCCGATAATACCACCAGCTTGCAGGTGGAAGCGCCGCATGGCAAGCGCAGTAAGATAAAGGCCAATGCCGTGCTGCTTAAATTTGAGCAAGCCGACATCTTGCATTTTATGGCGCAAGCTGAAGAAAAATCCGCGGAGATAGACGTGGATTTTTTATGGGAAGTGGCGAGTCCCGAGGAGTTTGCTTTTGGCGATTTAGCTCAGGAATATTATGGCCGCAAGCCCGATGCGCTGGAAGCCACTAGCGTCATACTAAAGCTGCATCACTCGCCCATGTATTTCTATAAGAAAGGCAAGGGCAAGTATAAGGCAGCGCCGCAAGACGCGTTGAAAGCCGCCCTTGCCAGTATTGAAAAAAAGCGCGTGTTGGCGGAATTAAAAGAAGCTTACGTCGAGGCGCTGGTTAGATTCACCTTGCCGCCCGATTTTTCATCGCAGTTGGAAACCTTGCTTTATAAGCCGGATCGCAATAGCTTAGAATTTAAAGCACTGCTAGACGCCGCGGCAATAACTAAACTGAGCCCGCTGCAGCTTCTGGAAAAGTGCGGCGCTTTGCCTTCGATCGCTGACTATCATCACAAAAAATTTGTCCTGGAAAATTACCCGCAAGGCACCACCGAGTTTCCGGAATACGCCGCCGACCCCCTCAGTTATGTCGGAGAGTCTCTGCCGCTGGCTGAAGCTAAAGCCTTTAGCATCGATGATTTTTCTACTACCGAAATTGACGATGCCTTTTCGGTAGCGCGCCTACCCTCGGGAAACTGGCGCGTGGGAATTCATATTTCCGCGCCCGCAGTCGGCATTCTGCCCGCCTCGTCACTCGATGAGCTTGCCGCCTTGCGCTTATCGACGGTTTACATGCCGGGCAACAAAATCACCATGCTGCCGGATGATGTCGTTAAAGATTTTTCCTTGTTAGAAGGTGAAGTGCGGCCTGTTGTTTCGATGTATTTGGAAGTTAGCGCTAGCGATTATGCAGTAACGGCTATCGAGAGTCGGGTGGAACAAATAGCCATCGACGCTAATTTACGGCATGGACAATTGGCAGAGTCATTTAATGAATTAAGTGTTGTGGAAGAACGTACCGACTTTCCCTTTGGCGAAGAATTGCAAGTGCTGTGGCATCTCGCGCAAAAATTAGTGGCCGTGCGCGGCAAAGAGAACACTAGTCACTTTAAGGAATATGACTTTGTCCTAGAGGGCGAGCGTATTATTATTACCGAGCGCAAACGCGATACCCCCATCGATAAAGTCGTGTCAGAGCTAATGATCTATGTAAACTCAAAATGGGCGGAACAGCTTTCCAGTGCAGGGGTGGCAGCAATTTACCGGATTCAAGAAAATGGCAAGACCCGCATGGATACCACGCCGGGGGCACACTCAGGTTTAGGGGTAACGCGCTACGCGTGGGCGAGTTCGCCGCTGCGCCGTTATATCGATCTGATTAATCAGCGGCAAATTATGTCGCTCATCCAAGGTGCGTCGCCTTACTACAGCAAGGAGCACCCGCATTTAAGCAGTACGCTGCGCAATTTTGATATAGCCTACGAGGCCTATAACGATTTTCAGCGCAACATGGAACGTTATTGGTGTTTGCGCTATTTGCTCCAAGAAAATACTGCTTTGGTTCGCGGTAACGTCATCCGCGATAATTTGGTGCGCTTTGCCACCTTGCCCTTGGTCACAAAAGTTAATGATTTGCCGTCGCTGCCGGCCGATGCAGAAGTCGAGTTGAATATTGTGCGCGTCGATCTATTGGAACTTAACGTGGAATGCCGCTATCATAAGCCCGCAGAACAGCTTTTGGCGGCCACAGGGACATGACTGGCTTACTACTTTGACAACGGCAACCGCAGACCTCACTACGTTTCATAGCAGCGTTCAAAACCTCTATGCCACGCGCATGGCTATCGCCGTCACTTTATCTCTGCTACTCCACGCTGTGCCTTTGTCCATGCATTTTAAGGGTTTCGACGCAAAGAAGGCGCCAAGTACCCCGCCCCCGCTGGAAGTGGTATTGGTGAATAGTAAGTCTGCAACCAAACCCAGCAAAGCGGATGCTTTGGCACAAGCAAATTTGGATGGCGGCGGCAACACCGACGCCGACCGTCGCGCCAAAAGCCCCTTACCGGTTACCCAGCTAGATCAAACTCAGGCCGATGCACAGCAGGCGCAGGCACGCGTTGAAATGTTGGAGCAAGAGGCGCAACGCTTGTTAACGCAAATAAAATCTCGTGCTCAAGTCGAACAACCTCAAACTAAACCGGATACCGTTGCCACCCCCACGCCCGCGGTGGATGCCGCAGAGCTGGTGCAAAAAAGCATGGAAATGGCGCGCTTAGAAGCGCAAATTGCCCGCGAAACGGATCAATACAATAAGCGGCCCAAACGACGCTTCGTCGGCGCCCGCACTCAAGAGTATCGCTTCGCCCGATATGTGGAAGACTGGCGAACCAAAGTGGAGCGCATTGGCAACAATAATTACCCTGAGGCCGCGCGCGCGCAGAAACTGTACGGCCAGTTGCAAGTTACCGTATCAATAAAATCCGATGGCACCCTAGAGGATGTAGAGGTCAGCCGTTCCTCGGGTCACAAAATATTAGACGCCGCAGCCATACGCATCGTGCAATTAGGCGCACCGTATGCGGCGTTTCCCGAAGACATTCGACGAGATACGGATATTTTAAGTATCACGCGCACCTGGATGTTTACTCGCGAAGACGAGTTTCAAAGTCGAAGCGAGTAACGTTGATTTGCGTCGTTTTAAATTGACAGCCAGCTGCAAACAGACTAAACTTAGCTAAACTAAATAGCAAATAGGAAACTATTATGAGCGCCACTGTCATAAATATCCACGAAGCAAAAACCAATCTTTCGCGACTTCTCGAGGAGGTCGCCCTCGGTGGAGAAATCATTATTGCCAAGGCGGGCAAGCCGGTCGCTAAACTCAGCGCGCTTAATCCAAAAAAACCCGTCATTCGCTTTGATCTGCTTAAAGGGAAAGTAAAAATGGCTCGTAACTTTAATGCGCCCTTGCCTCCCACGATAAGCCGTGCGTTTGAAGGGCAGTAATGCAGGTGCTGATAGATACCCACATTTTTTTGTGGTTAATGAGTGATAGTAAAAAACTGAAGCCAGCGGCACAACGCTTCATTACTGAAGCCAATGCTGTCTATGTTTCGGCTGCTTCAATGTGGGAAATATCCATTAAGGTCGCCCTAAAAAGGTTGGAGGTAAATTCAGCTGACCTGGTAAATGCCATTACCCAGGCCGGCCTTATTGAATTGCCCATCACAGCTAAACACGCTGCCAAGGTTGCGACGCTGCCACTACATGCTAAGCACAACGACCCCTTTGATCGTATGCTGGTAGCCCAGGCGCTGACGGAGCCGCTACTACTTGTAACCGATGATGCCCTACTTGCAGGGTATGGTGACCTGGTACAAGTAGTTTGAGTAAAATTGAAAACTAAGCGGACAGAGTGATCACAAGTGGGTAACTCCAAGGGGTATCATTCAGGGCAAGTCGTAAAAGTTCCTCCCAGTTATGCAGGAGCGAAGAAGTAGGGAAAAAGAATCATGAGACGTTATAAGATGGCCGACGCGAATATGCGATAATTCCTGTATGCAAAACGTCAACTTAACCAATCATTTTCTTATCGCGATGCCTGCGATGGCCGATCCCTATTTTTCACGCTCGCTTACCTACATTTGCGAGCACAATGATCAGGGGGCGTTGGGCTTAGTGGTTAATCGGCCCGTGGATATGTCCTTGCAAACCTTGTTTGACCAAATCGGCATTAGCGCAGCCGCTCAGGTCGGGGCCTTAACCTTAGTGCATTTTGGCGGCCCGGTACAAATGGATCGCGGTTTTGTATTGCACGCGCCGGTGGGCAACTGGCAATCGACCTTAGCAATTAATGACGAAATTGGCTTAACCTCATCGAAAGATATTCTGGAATCCGTAGCCAAAGGCGAACCCCCTGAAAAAATATTGGTGACCTTGGGTTATGCAGGATGGGCGCCCGGGCAATTGGAATATGAGTTGACGCAAAATGCGTGGCTAACCGTCGCCGCCTCTCCCCAAGTGATTTTCGATTTGCCGGCGGAAGAGCGTTTCCCTGCTGCCATGGAACTCCTAGGCATAGATCCCTTAAGCTTAGCCTCCGGGGTAGGACATGCTTGAGGCTAGCGCTGCATCTACGTCGATACCACCGCCGCAGCCGTCTTCTGGTGCGGTACTTGCCTTTGATTTTGGCGTAAAACGCGTTGGCGTGGCCGTGGGTAATTTTGAACTTAGGCTTGCCCATCCGCTCACTACGATCACCGCAGCCACGCCCTCGCTGTGCATGGAAAAAATTGCCGCGCTAATTAAAGAGTGGCAGCCTGTGCAATTAGTTGTTGGCGAGCCCTATCATATGGATGGCACTGCGCATCAATTAACCCAGCGTTGCCGGCGCTTTGCAAAAAACTTGAGTGCTCGGTTTACATTGCCGGTGACGATGGTGGACGAACGCTTAAGTTCCTACTCCGCTAGTCTAGATCTAAATGATTTGGGCATATTTGGGCAAAAACAAAAACCGTTTATCGACCAAGTAGCAGCACTCGCCATTCTGCAAAGTTATTTTGATTTGAAGCCCGATGCCACTGCCTGAAGTTGAGGCGTTATTACAACGCTTGGCGCAAGACTTGAGCCCGTTTGTCACTGCGAATACCGCGCTCGTGGGCATACACACGGGCGGCGCTTGGGTGGCCGAAGAACTGCACAAGCGGCTGAAGTTTTCCTTTCCCTTGGGTGTACTGGACATTTCATTTTATCGGGATGATTTCAGCCGCATCGGCTTACATCCTCAAATCAAGCCTTCCACTATTCCTTTTGATGTGGAGGGACGCGATATTATTTTGGTTGATGATGTCCTTTACACCGGCCGCACTGTTCGCGCGGCAATGAATGAGTTGTTTGATTACGGCCGACCCGCCTCCATTACACTCGCCGTGCTCGTTGATCGAGGCGGCCGCGAGCTGCCGGTGGCAGCGGCGGTCACGGCACACACTTTAGCGTTGGAGGCTAATAAAAACATCGAGCTTAGCCGGGATGAGGGGGGAAAATTAAAACTTGGGGTAA
>CAYYOS010000070.1:0-12719 GCA_964473355.1 uncultured Burkholderiales bacterium
GCTCACCAAGCCAGGCGGCTGCGCAACTCAACCTCGGCGCTAAAGCGCCTCGGGATTCGCACAGTGCTCGCCGACTTCTCCTGGCTTGGTTGCGCTGCTCGGCGGTGGGGAAGGGATCCCAAGTTAAAACCGAAACCCGAAACCCGAAACCCGAAACCCTGCACCGGGTTCAGCGCATATACGCGAAATTGTCCTGCTGTAAGCGGACGATTTCTGCGTCGGCCATTGGCACCAAGGTAACAAACCCATGTATGTCCTTAGCTTCAAATCCTTTACTTTTTGCCGCCACCGCGCACATGCGGAATTCTATGATACCGCCCACCGTTAGGCTTTGCGCGCGATTCATGAGTTCTTTATACTTTGCTAAGTTTTTTATAGCGAAGAATGGAATTTCATCGCCATGCATGACGATAATAATTTTGCTGTCAAACGGGTCGGCATCATTTAAGATGCTTAAATAGCTGGCACGATTTAAAATGCTTGTCATTTGCGCAACGGAGTTTACCGCCGTATCGTAAACTACTTTTTGCTTGCCATATTTTTGCTCGACCGATTTGGCGGTCCCCCAGGGTGCCGAATCGTTAGCAGCAATAAGAGCGGGAGAAAACCAAATCGCGGTGAGCGCGATAAACATTGTTGTAAGGGCTCGCATTGCTTCTCCTTATATAAAATCTAAATGGCGGGCGCTGGACGAATAAACCGTGGTTACTTTTCAAAAAATCATTCTAGCATTACAAAATTTCTGGGCCAAGCAGAACTGCGTATTGCTCCAACCCTACGATATGGAAATGGGCGCGGGCACCTTTCATCCCGCTACTTTTTTGCGAGCGTTGGGCCCGGAACCTTGGCGCGCTGCCTATGTTCAGCCATCTCGACGGCCCAAGGACGGACGTTATGGCGAAAATCCCAACCGTTTGCAGCATTACTATCAGTATCAAGTTGCCCTTAAACCCGCGCCCGAAAATATCCAAGATTTGTACTTAGAGTCACTGCGTGAACTCGGTATCGATCCGTTGCAAAATGATATTCGGTTTGTCGAAGATGATTGGGAGTCACCAACTTTGGGGGCGTGGGGCTTAGGATGGGAAGTATGGCTAAATGGGATGGAGGTAACGCAGTTCACTTATTTTCAAGAAGTGGGCGGGCTTTCCTGTCACCCAGTTTTGGGTGAGATCACTTATGGCTTAGAGCGGCTAACCATGTATTTGCAAGGCATAGAAAACGTGTTTGACATCGTTTGGACGGAAGGTGTCACGTATGGAGACGTGTACCATCAGAATGAAGTGGAACAATCCGAATATAATTTTGAGCACAGCGATGTGACTTGGCTAGTCCATCAGTTTGCGGATTTTGAGGGTCAAGCGGCGAGGCTACTCGATTTGGGTTTGCCGCTGCCCGCTTATGAAATGATTATGAAGTGTTCGCATACGTTTAACTTGTTGGATGCGCGAGGGGCGATCTCCGTGACTGAGCGCGCGGCCTACATCGCCCGAGTGCGTCATTTATCCCGTAAGCTCGCACAGAACTATTATAACGCCAGAGAAGCTTTGGGTTTTCCGTTGGTAAAAGCTTAATGGCTAGCTTGCTGATTGAAATATTGACGGAAGAGTTGCCCCCTAAATCCCTTTTGGAATTGGCGCAATCCTTTGGCCGGGAAGTTTGCCAAAGTCTGCGCGAACAAGAGTTCATAGAAGACGAGGGTAACGCGGCGCAATTATTTGCCACCCCACGCCGCTTAAGTGTGCTTATCCCCGATGTTAAAGCCTTTGCTAATGATCGCACAATTCAACGAAAGGGCCCTACGCTGGCAGCCGGTATTGATGCCGCTGGGAAGGTAAGCCCCGCCTTGCAGGGATTCGCCAAGTCCTGCGGCGTGAGTGTCGCTGAGCTACAGAATGATCAGCAACGTTATACCTATGAATCGAGAGTACCGGGCGCTAGCATAGAAACAGGCGTTAATCTGGCGATACAAGCTGCAATTGCCAAATTACCAATTAAAAAGTTAATGCGCTGGGGCAATGGCGGCACTCTGTTTGTCCGCCCTGTGCACAGCATTATGATTCTTCATGGGTCTGCGCTGGTGCGGGGAGAATTTTTTGGTAGACAAAGCGGCAAAATCACTGCCGGACATCGATTTTTGGGTAAGGCCAGCATCACAATTCCGCAAGCCGACGACTATGAAGCGCGGCTACTTTCCGATGGCGCGGTTATTGCAGATTTCGCGAAACGCCAGGCCTCAATCTTGGCGCAACTACAGTCGGAAAAAGGCGAGCTTTTTTTACGCGAAGACGCCGCACTTTTAGATGAGGTGACGGCGTTGGTGGAATATCCCGCGGTTTATCGGGGAAAATTTGATCCCGGGTTTTTGTCCGTGCCTCCTGAGTGTTTAACGCTCAGCATGAAGCAGCATCAACGGTATTTCCCTTTATATACTACTACGGGCGATTTGGCCGCTTACTTCTTGATGGTTAGTAATATTAAAACCACAGCCCCAGACAAGATTATCCAAGGGAACGAGCGAGTGTTACGCGCGCGTTTGTCCGACGCCCAATTCTTTTTTAACCAGGATAAGAAAGTTACCTTGGCTAAGCGCGTGCCAAGTTTAGCCAATGTCATCTACCATAACAAACTCGGCAGCCAATTGGATCGCGTGTTACGCATCGAAAGCCTAGCGGCGCACATCGCAGAGCTCATTGGAGCCGATATAAAAATAACGCAACGCGCAGCGCATCTTTGCAAGGCGGACTTGCTTACTGATATGGTTGGAGAATTTCCCGAGTTACAAGGGGTGATGGGCGCTTACTATGCCGAGGCGGATGGCGAGCCGATCGCGGTATGTCGCGCCATTAAAACCCACTATTTGCCGCGTTTTGCCGAGGACGCCCTACCCGAAAACTTGATTGCAAACGTGGTAGCGCTGGCAGATAAACTCGATACTTTAGTGGGCATATACGGCATAGGTCTCGTACCCACAGGGGACAAAGACCCTTTTGGCCTGCGCCGGCAAGCGCTCGGTGTCATGCGTATTTTGGATAACTTACCCCAGCTTGTCCCCACGCCCGTCGTCGTTGATCTACTTACGTTGATAAATAAAGCGCAAGATTCGTACGCAATACCACTGGACCCCGACCTTCCCACTAAATTGCATGCCTTTATGCTGGAGCGCTTAAAGAATTATTTAGCGCAAACCTATACTGCCAGCGATATTGAAGCGGTGTTAGCGCAAATGCCGGGAGATGTTGCTAATATCCGCCCGCGTATCTTAGCTTTGCAGGAGTTTCAAAAACTTCCCGCGGCGATGCGCTTAGCTGCCGCTGACAAGCGCATTCGCAATATCTTAAAAAAAGCACCCGCAGATGCGGTCGACATAGACGTCGCGCTCTTTCAGCAAAATGAGGAGCGCACGTTATACAATAATGTCACTGAGTTGCAACCTACCGTCTCCGCATTTTTTGCGAGGGGCGAATATCAGGCCGCGCTTTTTGAGTTATCTACACTGGCGGATGCGGTGGATTTGTTTTTTGAAAAAATAATGGTTATGACGGACGACCCCGCCGTTCGCGCTAACCGATTGGCCTTGTTGCGTGCGCTGCGCGCACTTATGAATAAGGTGGCAGATATTTCGTTGCTGGCGAAAGTACAAGAATGAAATTTGTGGTGCTGGATCGCGATGGCGTGATCAACTACGATAGCCCAAATTTTATCAAGAGTCCGGAGGAATGGAAGCCCATCCCCGGCAGTCTTGAGGCCATTGCGGCATTGAGCCAAGCGGGATTCCGAGTGGTCTTGGCGACTAACCAATCCGGCTTGGGGCGGGGGCTTTTTGATATGGCGACCTTAAATGCCATTCATGAAAAAATGCACCGAATGCTGGCTAACGCCGGCGGGCGAATTGAGGCACTCTTCTATTGCCCCCACAGCGCGGATTCGGACTGCGAATGCCGTAAACCAAAACCAGGTTTGCTTAGTGAAATTGCGCAGCGCTTTAACTTAGACTTGACCGGCGTGTTCAACGTCGGGGATTCGTTACGAGATTTACAATGTGCGGCCCAAATGGGATGCCAGCCGGTGCTGGTGTTGACCGGTAAGGGTCAACAGACACAAGCTGCAGGTCATCTACCACCCAACACCTTAATTTTTCCAGATTTAGCCCAGGCGGCCAAGTATTTCATAGCAAATGCGCCATGATCATGTTGCGCTCGAGCTTGTTCAGCTTAGGTTTATTGCTCGTTACACCAATTTTTTTTGTGATAGCCCTTTTCACGCTTCCGTTGCCGGTAATGAAGCGTTATGCGGTGATCTCACATTGGTCTCGTGTCATGCTTTTTTGGGCGAAAGTAAGCTGCGGCTTAACATACCAAGTGCAGGGCCGGGAAAATATTCCGGATAAACCCAGTATCGTGCTATCTAAGCATCAATCCGCGTGGGAAACGTTGGCGTTTCAACAAATATTTCCTGCCCAGGTGTGGGTGGTTAAACGGGAGCTATTACACGTGCCTTTTTTTGGATGGGGCCTGCGCATACTCAACCCTATCGCGATCGATCGTCGTCACACAAAAACGGCGTTACCACACTTGGTAGAACAAGGCCGAAACCGTTTAGCGTTAGGTTTTTGGATAGTTATTTTTCCGGAAGGCACACGTGTCCCGCCGGGCGAACGAAAAAAATATAATTTGGGCGGCGCGAGATTGGCCGAAGACGTACAAGCGCTGGTTGTACCGGTTGCGCACAATGCCGGCAAATTTTGGCCGCGCAACTCTTTTTTGAAATACCCGGGTTGTATCACTGTAATTGTAGGACCGCCCATTAATCCTGCAGGTTTGCACGCAAAGGAAATTAATGCACGAGTTGAAGCATGGATAGAAGGACAAATGGCGGGCCTGGCATGAATCCCGAAATTACGCTGGAACTGCGGCGCCTGCCTATTTTACAGGAGGAAATTTCCTATACCTTGAAGCGCAGCGCCAAGCGTAAAACTATAGGCTTAAAAATAGATCATGACGGTTTGACCGTGCATGCGCCTTGGCGCGCCTCAGAGAAATGGCTCAATGAAGTCTTACTGAAAAATGAACAATGGATCCACAAAAAGCTAAGTGAGCTCGCGCGAGATAAACCTCCATGCATACATTGGGGGGAAGATACAAAATTACTGTTTTTAGGGCAGCCCTTGCAGCTTAGATTTATGTCGCTAACTAAGATCTACTGTAACCCACCTTATCTCTGGGTACCGGAGGTCCTTGGGGGCAGCCCTGCCACACTGCGTGCGCGAGTAATAAAATGGTACAAGGAACAGGCGCTTCGGCATTTTACGGCGCGGGCGGAAAGTTACACCAGACTATTAGCGGTCCCGGTCCCATCCGTAAGACTTTCGAACGCGCAACATTTGTGGGGCAGTTGCAACACTAAAGGGGAAATTCGCATTAATTGGCGCTTAATTCAAGCACCGCCGATGCAAATCGATTACGTTGTGGCACATGAATTGGCACACCTTATTGAATTAAACCATTCCAAGAAATTTTGGAAACTGGTAGAACGTATTTATCCACCCTATGATTGGGCGCGCCGCCAGCTGCGGGAAGTGCAAGCTCAATACTATGGGATGGATGGGTAATTCTTGAAACGGCAATTGGTAGGTAGCGGGCTTAGTTTTTAGTAACAAGCCTAAGTGTAGATTAAATGAATACCGGGGGGTATCCCTTTGCGATGAGCGGTTAACTCAGTTCTACGATCATTGTCTAGTCGAAAATTTTTTCCTTCAGACCTTTAGCAAGCAAGGTTTCGCACATTCCCGCAGGAACGGGGTCATTGAAATAAAATCCCTGCATATAAAACACGCCTAGGCTGTTTAGGAAACGCAAATCGGCACCGTGCTCCACGCCTTCAACGATGGTCTTAAGGTTTAGGCCATCAGACATTTGCACGATGGCTTGCATAATTCTGCGGCCGTCTTCCATGTGCAGCCGCGCAGTAAAAGACCCATCGATTTTCAAAATATCAACGGGCATTTGGTGTAGCTGAGCGAGTGCCGAATAGCCTGTGCCAAAATCGTCTATGGCAATACCTAATCCTACCTCGGACAATTCATTTAACCGCTTAGATTCGTAAGCGACATCCAACAAGGCTACGCTTTCCGTAATCTCCAAAATTAAATCGTGAGGTACCAAATTAAAACTAGACAGGCGAGCGACCAAGTTCTTTACAAATCCGGGTGCGAAAAGTTGCGCGCGCGAAACGTTAATGGCCGCACGAGCGCTATAACCTAAATCGCGCCAGTTTCGTAGATGACGTAGGGTTTGCTCTAATACTTGGTCACCGATGTCATGGATGAGTCCCAAATGTTCGGCCATCGGAATAAAGATATCCGGCGGAATCCACCCTTGTTCCTCGTCGTGCCAGCGCGCTAACGCTTCAAAGGTGACGACTTGACCGTTGCGAGCATCGATGACCGGCTGGAAAAAAATTTGTAGCAGTTCTTCTTGCACTGCGAGCCCCAGCCGCGCTTGCAAAATGACTTTCTGCCGGTCTAACGCGGTGTCATGGATATCCCGGAAAAATTGCACATTATTACGCCCCATGCTTTTCGCGCGAAACATGGTATGGTCGGCTTGGCTCATTAATGTATCGGCGTTATCGGCGTCATCGGGAAAAATTGCGAATCCCATGCTTAGGGTAATTTTGGTTTCGATACCGTCCAAGTTCAGGGTTTGCTTTGTGGCCTCCCTCAAGCGCCCCGCGACAGCGCGGAAGTCCGCATCTTCCTTGGTATCAGCGAGCAATACTACAAATTCATCCCCGCCCCACCGCGACAAAATGTCCGCATCCCGCAGGACGGCTTGTAGGCGGCGAGAAAGTTCCAAAAGCACGGTATCGCCAGCCTTGTGGCCCAAGGTGTCATTAATTTGTTTGAAATGATCGATGTCAATAAAGCCCAGCGCGACTTTGCTTTGATTGCGTTGCGAGCGGGCAATCGCCCGCTGTAACTGGTCCTCGAGAAGAATACGGTTGGGCAGTTGGGTTAAGGCGTCGTGTAGCGCCATTTCCGTAATACGTTTTTCTTGCAAGTATGCAGAGGTAATATCCCGGAGAATTCCACGTAGGCTCGTTATGTGACCCAGCGAAGACGGGCTGGCCAGCAAGCGGGCTTCCACCCAGATGTACTTGCCGGCCTTTTGTAGAAATCGAAAACGCACCGCAAACGATTGTTTTACGCCTAAAGCTAAAATCCCCAGGACAGAACTGAGATTGCTTTTATCTTCCTCGTGCACGTACTCCTGCAGAGTATGATTCTTAAAATCCGAGCCCGCCGGCTCGCCTACTAACTTGTTCCACGCTGAACTTACCGCGACTAAATTTCCCTGTGGGGTGATATCTATAACGGCCTCTTCTAACAGGTTGAGGGTTTCAAGCATGGTTTGTCGCTGAACTTCTTTCTGCATCAACAGTGTGATGTCGCGGATGAGCGCCACGATATGACGCGCATGCCCGCTCTCTGAGGGCACGGTCTGCAATCGGCCCAAGAAATACTGTTCGTCGGTTGCGGTGGCTAAATTAAACTCAACGGTTTCTGAAACCGCGCCGCCGTCGAGCAGCTTGGGTATGGCGTCTAACAAAGGGCGCGCCGCATCAGGGGGCAACACATCCACGAGTTGAGCGCCGATGGTTGTAGCGTCGAGAGAATGCAGGCCTAAGCCGGGTTTGTCCATCCAGACGTTTATGACTAAACCTTTGTTGTCATACTCAATTACAATATCCTCGGTGGCACCAACCAATGCTCGTAAGCGCAGCTCACTGGCTTTAAGGGTGCGTTGTACGCGATGACGCGATAGCGCCAAAGCTAAACCGCTGGCAATGGCGCAGAGCACATCGATTTCAATTGGTCCCAAATTCCTTTTTTCATGCGAACTAAAGAAGCTGATAAATCCTTCTAGTTCACCACTAAGCAACAGCGGGATGCATAATACGCTGTTGATGTCCCTGGTGTGAAACAGCGAGAATTCCGCAGTCGGCAATTCGACCAGATTTTTTGTTAGCACCATGCCAACGTGTAACGTGTCGCTTAATAAAGGATAATCTTCATAGGCAATCTCACGGAAGGCATAATCCGTTAACAGGCTGGTGGAAGTCTCAGCGGACCAGGTATAACGAAGCTTAGCTATCGTGCGGAAACTACTGTCGTGCTCATTAAAAAATAACGCGCAGTGATTGGATTGCGCGGTTTCGGCTAATAGTTTTAAGACCGACGCCCAGTTATAATCGGTGAGGTCTTCAAGTAGTAACGTGGTGATTTTTCCCCACGCATCCAAATAGCGTTTATAAAGTGCAAGGTCGTTGTTTAGTCGCCGATAATTGAGATCGGCCACGGGTGAGGTGAGGGAGCTGGTGCGCATAACGGGTTAGGTAATCATTATCCGGCTGGGCCCATCTATTTGCTCGATGGCCTCTTTGGGTGTACCGCCGTCCAATACCGCGCGCACCCCCGGTAAGTAGCGATTGACACACTCAATGGCGAACAACACTAAGGTCTTCACCATGTCCTTGGTGAGGGTACCGCCGTTTACGTCTAAACTGTTTTTAAAATTGAGTTCACCGTCGTTCATATCCAACTCAAAGTTACCCAATGGCAAGCCATAATTGGCACGGGTAATGTAATCGGCGAGCAGCGACAGCTTGTCTTCTGCGACTGTTATGCCCTGCGGACGAAGATAAATGAGTAAGCGTTGTTTGTCGTCATGAGCGTGCACGTACATATCCAATTTGCCGTTGGGCGCTTCGATTGTCAGACTTAAAACTGGAAAGCCCTCGACCTTTTTACTTTCCAGCTGTAAATCGGTAAAACATGCGGAAGCGGTATCAATCAAACTCATGACTAAACCCCTTTAAGCAAACCAGCAGCAGCTGTGCCCTGCATTTCGGAAACTCGTTTCCGGCCGTGCAGATAATTGGCCATTGTGACGAAATTCTCTAATGGCAGATCCTGGGCGCGCTGTTGGGCGTCTATGCCGAGGTGATTAAAATCGGAAACAGAAAAAAGTTCGCGCAAGTTATTTAATAGTGTTTTGCGCCGTTTAGCAAAAGCGGCAAAAACGACTTGCGAAAATAATGTTTCATCTTTAGCGACGATGCCCGGTGTGATGGGAATTAAGCGAACAAAGGCAGATTCGACTTTAGGGGATGGACGAAAGCTAGCTGGAGCGATGGTAAACAGCCATTCTATTGCAAATCGATACTGTAGCATGACGGATAGTTTGCTATATTCCGCGGTAGAAGGATTGGCCACCATTCGCGTTACCACCTCTTTTTGCAGCATGACATGCAAATCTTTTATATTAGAGTTAAAAGCAATTAAATGGAATAGTAAGGGCGTGGATATATTATAGGGTAGATTGCCGACTATGCGCAGATTTCCGCCTAATTTCGAGAAATCAAATTTTAAGACATCCGCCTCATGAATGACTACTTGTTGAGCCGAATATTGGGTTTTAAGTTCTTGCACGATATCGCGATCAATCTCTACCAGCTCCAGTTGCGTTGTGACCTTAGCTAAGGGCCGAGTAAGGGCGCCCATACCGGGGCCAATCTCTACGATGTGATCGCTGGCTTGGGGGTGTATGGCTGCTACAATTTTTGCAATAGCGCTGGGATCTTCTAAAAAATTTTGGCCAAACCGCTTCCGTGGAATATGTCTCACGTGCGTCGCTCCGCCAACTCTCCCGCGAGTTTAATCGCTGCGAGCAAGCTCCCCGTGTCGATGTTGCCCGTACCGGCCAGACTCAAAGCTGTACCATGATCGACCGAAGTCCGGATGACGGGAATGCCCAAGGTCACGTTAACCGCCTTGCCAAAACTGGCGTATTTAAGGACCGGTAATCCTTGATCGTGGTACATCGCGAGGACGCAATCTACCTCCTGCAAAAACACCGGATTAAACAAGGTATCCGCGGGCAAGGGGCCGGAGAGTCGCATACCCGTTTTACGCAAGCGCTGCATCACTGGTGTGATGATCTCGATTTCTTCGCGCCCCAAATACCCGGACTCGCCCGCGTGGGGATTTAAGCCCGCCACTGCAATATGTGGATTGGGAATGTTAAAGCGGCTTTGTAAATCATGCACCAGTACCCCTAATGTCGATTCTAATTTCTCCGCAGTGATGACAGCGGCAACCGAACTTAATGGTAGATGGGTGGTTTGCAATGCAACTCGCATGCCCGTGCCAACTAACATCATGACAACGTGCGGGGCGTTAGTATGGGCGGCAATATATTCAGTGTGGCCGCTAAAAGTAAATCCCGCATCGTTAATGACGCCCTTGTGCACCGGTGCCGTGACTATACCGGCAAACTGCCCGGCTAAAGTAGCCTCCATAGCGGCATCCAGCATGGCCAATACGTAAGGGCTATTAGCCGGTGCTAACACACCTGGATGACTAGGCGCGCGCAAAGGAAAATGCCTTACTTCCAATATACGGTGATCGGTGGGGCGCGGTTGACCGGCACAGTAGTCTTGAATTTGCAAATGGATTTGGCGTAGGGCGGCGCGAGCGCGCAATAAGTCCTTGTCCGCGAAAATAACTACCCGTGCGGGCAGATTGAGTTGCGATAACAGCACACACAGATCGGGGCCGATACCCGCAGGTTCACCGGAGGTGAGGGCAAGGGGAGCGTGGGCGGTAGAGTGAGCATGGGAACCGAGCATAGCAAATTCTACCTCATGCACGTAACGCCCGCATGTTAAGCCCCGGGCTTATTAACGGGGCTAAAAATTTCTTTCGTTTTTGTCGGGGCGGCGAATGAGCTGCTAAAACTTTTCTTCCAAGCGATACTCAACATAAGCCCGATCGCGCAATTGCCGCAGCCATTCTTGATAGGCTTCCTCGGACTTGCGAGCGCGAATCTCGTTACGGGCAGATAGCCTTTGACGTTCGCCTGAGACGTCTTCAGTGCGTCGTTCTAACACCTGAATCAAGTGCCAGCCGAATGGCGTTTGGACGGGTTCGCTAATTTGGTTTATTTTTAAAGCAGCGACCGCCGCTTCGAAGGGTGGGACGGTGTCTCCCGGAGAAAGCCAACCTAATTCCCCGCCGCGGCTTGCAGAGGGATCCTCGGAATGGAGTCGGGCAATTTGAGCGAAGTCCGCGCCGTTATCCAGACGTTCTTTTAATTGTACTAACCGGTATTTCGCATCGTTTTCCGAAACCAGTTCATTGGATTTGATCAAAATATGCCTCACCCGGCTTTGTTGCACAACAAGCGGGGCATCTTTGCCGCGCTTGCCCAGCAATTTAACGATATGAAAACCGTTGGGGCTGCGCAAGACGCCGCTTATTTGTTCAGGCTGTAGCTTTGCCAAGGCATCCAAAAATATAGCTGGAATCTGTCCGCCTGGGCGCCAGCCCACCACTCCCCCTTTGAGTGCGTCGGGCGCGTCGGAATAGCTGGCAGCCACCTGACCAAAATCAGCACCGTTTTTCAATTCAGCTAAAGCGGCTTCGGCACGCTTCCTTCTTTCCTGTAATTGTTCAGGTGTCGCTTGCTCCGGTACGCGCACAAGAATTTGCGCCAAATTGTAGTCAACATCCGCACCCTGCTGAGCGGCCGCCGTCTTTAAAAATTGATCAATTTCATTTTCGCTAATAAGCAGTCGATTATCGATATCCCGTTCCCGCAGTCGCACTAAAATAATTTCATTGCGGATATCTTCGCGAAATTTGTTGAAATTAATCCCCTCTTTTTCCACAGCTTGACGAAACTCTGCCACGGTTAATTTGTTTTCCTCGGCTATCTTTTGTAGGGCCGTGGCCAGTTGCGTGTCGTCCACCTTAATCCCCGTTTCTTTGGCAAGCTGAAGTTGCGCTCTGTCCATAATCATGCGTTCCAAAACTTGCTTCTCAATGACAGCGCGTTGCGGCAAAGGAGTGCCTTGTCTCTGTAGTTGCTGTATAACCGTGCGCGTTCGGTCATTTAATTCGTAGAGGGTTATGGGTTCTTCGTTGACGATAGCCACGATGCGATCCACAGGAATAATCTTACGCTTAGCCGCGGTCTGCGCGTAGGCGGGCCCGCCCGAGAGAGTCAGAATTAAAGCAAAAATAGTGGAGCTAAGGAACAAACGGGTCATTTTTGGCATAAGGTATCTCATCAGATTTGGTGTAACCGGAAATATTTTGGCGCAGTACATCCAGGGGATTAGGCCCTAAACGGCTTAAACCGTTCAATTCTAGCTGAACAAAAATGGAGTCGCTTTCTTTGCCGGTGGCGGTGGCAAAACGGTGCGCGACGGCGCGTATGGCCCAGCAACCGGCATTATATTCCACGCCTACTAACGCTTCCAAAATCTTATGGTCTTGTAAGGAATAATTCCAACGCGCCAAGCCATAAAAATTATTAAATAAAGGCCATTGGGCGGAGAGGTCCACTTGTTCCAATGTATTGCGGGTAAAGCGATATCCGAGATTTAAAACTTTACCCACTTGTGGCTGGTAGCGTAATGCTGCGCTTAATTTTTCCGAGCGGTCCTGGTGCGTATTGTATTGTATGCCACCCTCAATCACCCAGGATGGGAGTATGCGCGCGCTAATAGCAGCGAGAACATCGGACGATTCACGGGTGCGCGCTTCAGAGGCCAGCGTGACCCGTTGCCGGTCAAAATAAAAGCGTTGCGCCAAAGTACCCCGAAGTACCTCTTGGCCATTAGATTCCAGTAATCGGGAAGTCAGCGCTAGC
>CAYYOS010000071.1:0-12677 GCA_964473355.1 uncultured Burkholderiales bacterium
CTTACTATTGTATAATGCCGCGAGCTAACTTAAAGGCTCGTGTCTTTTATGAGCGCCATCACTCGTGCCAGAATTTCGATCCAGGAACTGGGAACCGTTAATGCCGTCTTGCTCGCCCTAAATCGGTTCTTAAGGGGAATGTCACGAGGGCATGCACGGATTTTCAAATATTATTTTGTCGGGCAACCTGTTGCGCCGGTAGCATTGATAAAAAAAACGACGGGCAATATTGCCATACGTAAAATCGAAAAGGATGACGTTGAAGTTCTTGCTTTTCCTCGTCCGCAAACAGTCATTCGTGATCGCTATCAGCAAGGGGCACATTGTTTTGCCGCATATAAGGGCAGCGAATTTGCTGGATATATTTGGTTAATGTTAAAAAGTTATAACGAAGACGAGGTGCGCTGCAGTTACTTGCCCTTGCCGGTAGGGCAGTCTGCCTGGGATTTTGATGTGCATGTGGAGCCATCTTATCGCTTGGGGCGATTGTTTGCGCGACTATGGGACACGGCCAACGAGTTTTTGCGCAGCCACGGCTTTACGTGGACGCTCAGCCGCATTTCCGCGTTTAACCCCATCTCATTAACGTCGCATGTGCGCATGGGCTCAAAAATACTGGGTAGTGCCATATTTTTTTGTTTTGGACCATGGCAGCTAATGCTTGCTTCCGTCCGCCCTTTTATCCATTTTTCCATCTCGTCTTACCCGCGGATTTCCTTGAACCCCATAGACTAAAAATTGGTAATTAAAATGAACACACAACACTTAGACGAAGTAAAAAAAATCCTGGCAGACGTGTTGCAGCTGGGAGATCGCGGCGCATCGCTAACGGAAAATACATCGCTATTAGGCAGTATCCCCGAACTTGATTCCATTATGGTGGTGAATGTACTGACGGAATTAGAAGAATATTTTGATATCGCAATCGACGACGACGAAATTAGCGCGGCGACCTTCGAAACCGTAGGCAGTGTTGCTGCCTTTGTCAGCCGAAAATTGGCGTGATCACGCTGGACAATTTCAAGCTCGACGCTTTTTTTTTATCGGGTGATCGCGGTAAGCTATTTTCGCTTTTTTATGAGCCTTCCCGGCGTTCTTTAAAAGGCAGCGTGGTTTACGTACATCCTTTTGCAGAAGAGATGAATAAGACTAGACGGATGGCGGCGTTGCAAGCGCGGGAACTTGCCGCCATGGGCTACGCGGTGTTGTTAGTAGATCTTTTTGGTTGCGGCGATAGCGATGGTGAATTTGCAGAGGCCACCTGGACCGGCTGGCTTAGCGATATTGCGGTGGCGTGCAACTGGCTGCACTCCCGCACCGCTCTAACGCCGTATCTCTGGGGTCTGCGCCTAGGCGCCAGCCTTGCGTTGGAAGCTAGTAGGCAGTGCCCGGGCAGCCCAGGGCTACTGTTATGGCAACCGATCCTGAACGGTGATAATTTTTTGACCCAATTCCTGCGCCTCAACGTTGCGAGTGCTATGTTTGCGGATAAGGGCGATGCAAAAAGTACTCAAGAATTGAAACAGATACTTTTAGCGGGTGGCGGAGTAGAAGTAGCAGGTTACACGTTGTCCTCAGCGTTAACGACCGGCATTTCGCAAATTTCCCTAGCGAACATGACTCCTCCTCAGTGCGCTATCTACTGGATTGAAGTGATTGCTGATGCGCAACGTGATATTAGCCCGGCGGCCAATAAAGTGCGTGACGCATGGCTAGCGACCAATAACAATGTGCAGCTTACCCGCGCTAAGGGGGAGCCATTTTGGAATACGCCTGAAATTACGGAGTGTCCGGAGCTTATCGAGGTGACCCGCAAACTTTTCCAGCAGGCTCCGATTTGAACATAGTTGAGAAACCTTTGCTAATTCCATGCGAGGGCGATGCCCTCATGGCCATCGCACATCTTCCGGAAAACCCGCTTGCTCGGGGCGTGCTAATTATCGTGGGAGGGCCGCAGTATCGCGTCGGTAGTCACCGCCAATTTGTATCTTTGGCGCGTGCCCTGGCTAACGCCGGCATGGCTGTGCTTCGATTCGATTACCGCGGGATGGGCGATAGCACCGGGAATCCGCGAGATTTCGAAAACATCCAAGATGATATCCGCTGCGCCACAAACTATTTTTTTGACGAAGTGCCCTTGTTGAAAGAGATGGTAATTTGGGGCTTGTGTGATGCCGCGTCTGCGGCCTTATTTTATGCGCACGGCGATACCCGCGTAACCGGTTTAGTTTTGCTAAACCCTTGGGTGCGCACTGAGCAAACGAAAGCCCGGGCCTATATTACCCACTATTATCACAAGCGCGTGTTTAGCTCGGAACTGTGGCGGCAGTTTTTGCAAGGCAAGGTCAATGTGTTTACCGCGACAAAATCCATGGGAAGGCAGTTTTTCACGGCCTTTCAGAATGGTGCACCCACTTCATCTCATGAGGCTGTGCCGCTGCCACGTCGCATGGCGGAAAGCTTCTCGCGCTTCCAGGGGCGAACCCTGGTTATATTGAGCGGCAATGATTTAACTGCGCAAGAATTCACTGACGTGTGTCACGCGGATGAGAGCTGGCAAAACCTAATCAATTCTGACAGGGTAACGCGCAAGAATCTACCCCACGCCAATCATACTTTCTCCACTAAGGCGTGGCGGGATCAAGTTGCAGAGTGGACCAAGGATTGGCTGCGTGCATGGTAAAACGGGTATTAATGGTTGCGTTCCACTACCCGCCGGTCAAGGGGAGCAGTGGCGTCCATCGTACCTTAAAGTTTTCCCAGTATTTACCCGAATTCGGCTGGGAACCAATTATCCTTACGGTGAATCCGCGCGCTTACGAGGGAGTAAGTGCGGAGCAAATGCATGAGATTCCCGCTTCGCTTAAAGTGCACCGCACGTTTGCGCTGGATACGCGTAAGCATTTAGGTGTCGCGGGCATTTATCCTAAGCGCCTGGCGTTGCCGGATCGCTGGGTAAGCTGGGCGTTGAGCGCTATTCCCACGGGATTACATTTAATAAAAAAATATCAACCCGAGCTTATTTGGTCTACCTATCCGATAGCCACAGCGCTATTAATAGGCCTAGCGCTGCAGCGCCAGTCGCGACTCCCATGGGTGGCGGATTTTAGAGATACCATGGTGGACGAAGATTACCCGCCGGAAGGTTTAACGCGGCGCGCTTATCAGTGGATAGAAAAAAACACCTTAGCGCGCTGCACTAAGGCAGTTTTTACCAGCCCCAGCGCCATAGACTATATCAGGCTCAAATATCCGGCCGTAACCGAAGCGCAATGTACGCTAATCCCCAATGGTTATGACGAAGAAAATTTTGCAAATTTGCCGCCGCCGGTACCTTCCAGCCGGGAGCAACAAGTATTGGTGCACAGCGGTACCTTATATCCTTCGGAACGTGATCCCCGCGCTTTTTTCGCAGCTTTGGCGGCGTTGCTCCGAGATGACAAGCTCACCGCTGCGCGTTTGAAAATAGTCCTACGTGCCACCGGGCACGACGAGTACCTGGCGAAGCTGATTGCGGAATATGGTATTAGCTCCTTGGTATTCCTGGCGCCGCCTATACCCTATGCGCAAGCCTTAAGCGAAATGATCGATGCCGATGGCTTAATACTAATGCAAGCCGCGAATTGTAATCGGCAGATTCCCGCTAAGCTCTATGAATATTTACGTGCCGGCCGGCCCATTTTCGCGCTAACTGACCCCGCTGGAGACACAGCTAAAGAACTGATGGACGCGGGAATTCAGAGCATCGCGCGCATCGATGAGCCAGCCGACATTCTCGTAAAATTTATGAGATTTTTTGAGCATATCCGAGAAAACGATACCCCAGCCATGAGCGCTGAAATGATACAAAACTACTCTCGCCATGCGCGCACCAAACAACTCGCCGGGCTATTGGATTCAATTATTGGTGAGCGCTAGCGCTAAGATTTGCCGCGCACGCACCAGAGCTATTCCGTTTTTGTGATAGTGCCGCTCTGTAATGAGTAATACATTCGACGTGATTGTAATCGGTGCCGGCGCGGCGGGTATGATGTGTGCGGCAACGGCGGGCAAACGCGGCAAGCGGGTGTTATTGATTGATCACTACCATAAGCTCGGCGAAAAGATTCGTATCTCCGGCGGGGGGCGCTGTAATTTTACCAATATTCACACCAAACCCGAAAATTTCCTCTCGCTAAACCCGCATTTTTGTCGCTCCGCACTCGCTCGATATGGCCCGCAGGATTTTATCCAACTCGTCGAAAAACACGGAATTAAATATCACGAAAAAACGCTGGGCCAGCTTTTTTGCGACGATAGCGCAGGGCGCATCATCAGCTTATTGAAAACCGAATGCGACGACGCACAAGTGCTATGGAAAATGCCTTGCGCGGTATCCGCAATTAGCCGGGCATCTGGGCACTTTAGGGTGAATACGGATCAAGGCGCCTTCAGCGCCACCAAGTTAGTCATCGCCACCGGTGGCCTAACCGTGCCAAAAATCGGTGCATCACCCTTAGGCTATAAAATTGCCGAACAATTTGGTTTAAAGCTCGTGCCGCCGCGCCCGGCGCTGGTGCCGTTGAGTTTGGACCCGCAAACATTGGAGCGCTTTTGCAGTCTCGCTGGGATATCGTTGGATGTGGAAGTCACCTGTAACGGCGGGATATTTCGCGAAGCGATGCTCTTCACGCATCGGGGAATTTCCGGTCCCGCGATTTTGCAAATTTCTTCCTATTGGCAGGCTGGCTTTGCGACCGATTTAATCCACATTGACGTACTGCCCGATCCACGGAACGTCGCGTGGCTGCGCGAGCAGCGTTACGCTAAAATGCAGTTCAACAACACGCTTGCCGAGATCTTACCCAAGCGATTCGCGCAGCAATGGAGCGTCATCCATCAATTATCAAGGCCGAATACGCAATTTTCCGACACGGCATATGAGGCCGCCATTACCGCGCTGAGGGAATGGCAAATCCAACCTTCCGGCACCTTGGGTTACAACAAAGCAGAGGTCACCTTAGGCGGCGTGGACACGCAACAACTTTCCTCCCAGACCATGGAAGCCACCACGGTGAAAGGCTTGTATTTTATTGGTGAGGTGGTTGACGTAACCGGGCATTTGGGGGGATTTAATTTTCAGTGGGCTTGGGCGTCCGGTGTGGCTGCTGGGCAAGCGGTTTGAGAGGCGGCGTAGTTCATCGTAAGCACTACTTCGGCGACATGCTGTCAATATATCCAGCTTGCCGCAATACCGCAGGCTAGTTAGACTCTTTAATTTGAAAGGTTGGTATTATGCCTGCTATAACTCGTGACACTTCAGCCGAAACAACCGGGACGGCGCAACGCCCCGATCGTGAGGCCGCCGAAGACGCCGTCCGCACGCTCATCCGCTGGGCCGGTGACGACCCCACCCGCGAGGGCCTAATCGACACCCCGGCGCGCGTCGTGCGGGCTTATGAGGAATTCTTTGCGGGCTATCAGGATGATCCGGTGCAGATACTATCTCGCACCTTTTCAGAAGTGGAAGGCTACGACGAAATGATCGTCATGAACGATATTCGCTTTGAGAGTCATTGCGAACATCACATGGTCCCGGTAATCGGCAAGGCTCACGTGGCTTATTTACCCGACCGCCGCGTGGTCGGCATCTCCAAGCTCGCCCGGCTGGTCGACATCTACGCCAAGCGGCTACAAATACAAGAAAAAATGACCGTGCAGATTGCCGATACCTTGAACGACGTACTGCAACCAAAAGGCGTTGCAGTGGTGATAGAAGCAGCGCATCAATGTATGACTACACGAGGCGTTCACAAGCCGGATGCGACCCTCGTGACGAGCCGCATGCTGGGTGCTTTCCGCTCCGATAGTACGACCCGGCGGGAATTTCTAGCGATGATCAGCCGGACGGCGCCACGCTGAACGGCGCGGGGTAAGCTCAACCGCAAGCTGATCTTTGCAGCGTCTTATTGCCATTGCTTTTATGTCGGCTATCAACGCAGCGCATAGGAGGGAACGTTGCGTACCCTCGCAGTTGATGGAGCCTATCTGCAGAAGGATGCCCTAAGAAATAGTGAAACCCGCTGTAAGAAGTGGTGGATTACCACCGCCGTGCGTGAAGAACGGAGATTCCGATGGTACCGATTCACCCTGGCCAAATTCTTAAACGCGAAATGACGGTAAGTGGACTATCCGTTCATGTTCGCCACGGCATCGCATTTATATAGTACGCTAATGTCTATAGTATCAACCCACTCCACCCGAGGAACCATGCTTTTTTGCAGACCCCGAATTTTAATGTTACTAGCGTGCGTTGTAGCGGGTATTGCATTTCCCATCCACGCGAGAGAAAGCGGCGCCAATCCAGAAATTAATCGTGCTTATCAGAATCCCAATATAAAGGATTGGGTACAGCGCTTTGAGACGGAAGGACGCGATATTTATGATAAGCGTCAGGAAATTGTCGAGGCGGCGGGTATTAAACCCGGGATGACGGTGGCGGATGTCGGTGCGGGCACGGGGTTATTTACGCGGCTATTTTCGACTAAAGTAGGTTCATCCGGAAAAGTGATCGCCGTCGATATTTCAAAGCCCTTTATCGACAATATTTTGCGCACGAGCAAGTCGCAAGGCTTAAATAACGTGACTGGCATAGTTAATACGCAGAACGATACCAAGCTTAACCCTAACTCTGTTGATGTAGTATTCATCAGCGACACTTACCATCATTTCGAAAATCCCACGCCCATCATGCAGTCCATACACCGCGCATTGCGCGCCGATGGCGCCTTAGTTGTTATTGATTTTAAGCGAGTTGAAGGCAAAAGTTCGGCTTGGGTTATGGAACACGTGCGCAGCGGGAAAGAAGAGACGATTAAGGAAATTGAAACTATGGGTTTTAAGCTAGTCGAAGATAAGGATTTCTTAAGAGACAATTATTTTTTAAAATTTCGAAAAATAAATGCCCAGCAAACGCTGAACTAAGTCCTCCGGCTTGAAGTTTTCCTTGCCCCCTCTTGTACTTTCGCTATGGCAAAACGCGCGTTTCCGCGTAAGCAATTATTTCGCGACGCTTAAGGACCCTGCGACGCCATTAAAAAAGCGGGTTAAATATGCCGCCGCCGGTTTGGCAGCCGTGATTTTTACGCCGATGGCACTATTGCTGATATATGCGCTGATCTTATTACCTTTTACGCCCTCTATTTCCGATTTACGCAAGGCCAAATTGGAACAACCGGCAGTTGTCATTTCCGCGGATGGCAAAGAAATAGCGCGTTATCTGCGCCTGAATCGTGAATGGGTCACCTTAGAAAAAATTTCACCGCACGTAATTAATGCGCTACTTGCGACTGAAGACCATCGCTTTTATGGTCACCACGGTATTGATTATCGGCGCACTGCGGCGGCAGTTCTCCATACCTTAAGGGGAGATACGCAAGGGGGTTCCACCATCACCCAGCAACTGGCGCGGAATTTGTATCCGGAGAAAATCGGCAGAGGGCGGTCGGTGACCAGAAAACTTAAAGAAATGATTACGGCGAGAAAAATCGAACTCGCGTACACCAAGCGCGAGATCCTAGAAACCTACCTTAACACCGTACCTTTCCTCTATAACGCATTTGGTATTGAAATGGCTGCGCGTACGTATTTTGATAAGCGTGCCTCTGCCCTAGATGTGTCCGAAGCAGCAACACTAGTGGGCATGTTAAAGGGCACCAGCTATTACAATCCCGTGCTGAATCCGGAGCGTGCGCGGGATCGGCGCGACATAGTGTTGGCGCAGATGCATAAACATCGTCACCTAACAGATAATAGATATGCCGCCATTAAATCACGCGGGTTGCGCGTAGATTTTGAGCGCCAGCCTACTATCAAAAGCTTGGCGCCGCACTTTACCGAGCATTTGCGCAAGTGGCTGATTGAATGGGCCGATCAAAATGATTACAACATCTATTCCGACGGTTTGATCATCCATACCACGCTCGATTGGGATTTGCAGCGGGCTGCGCAAACTGCTGTGTCTAGACAGGCGCAAGCGCTACAAACTGTTGCTGACGTTGAATGGGGCAATTCATACGCCGGGCTAATATCCTCGCAAGCCTCTGAGTACGCTTATCGCAGGCAGTCGGTGGATCCTTTCCGATATTTTTGGGATACGCATTCCACGCTGGTCATCGAATTCATAAAACAAACTTCACAATTTCGTAACGCAGTGCAGGCCGGCGAGGCGGAGGAAGAGGTTTTAAAAAGACTGCGCGCCGACACTAAATTTATGCGTGCGTTGCGCCAAATTAAAACTCGACTGGAAGTCGGCTTTGTGGCGCTGGATCCGCATACTGCAGCGATTCGAGCATGGGTGGGCAGCCGCGATTATGAAAAGGACGCATACGATCATGTGGCGCGCGCCCAACGTCAGCCGGGATCGACGTTTAAACCTTTTGTGTATGGCGCTGCCCTAAAAAATGGCTTTAGCCCGGAAGACACTTTCCCCGATGTGCCCGTGGAGATGGCAATGGGCGGGGGGGAGGTGTGGCGTTTGGGCGAAGGCGAAGCATTAAGCGGCTTGGAGGTGACCTTAGCCGAAGGTTTGGCGTATTCCAAAAATAACATCACCGCGCAGCTTCTGCAAAAGGTTGGCGTAGGCCGGGTGGCCGATTTCGCGCGCGACTTGGGCGTGAACCGCAGTAAGCTCGATGAAGTACCATCCTTGGCCTTAGGCACAAGCCCGGTCACGCTTTTAGAAATGGTCTCCGCATATGGCACCATAGCGAATGGCGGGGTTTTCAAAACCCCGCTTTTTATTACCCGCATAACGGATCGTAGCGGTAAAGTGATCGCAAATTTTGAGCCAAAAACTAACGATGTGTTGCCTGAAAAAATCGCACTACGTTTATTGGATATGATGCGCGGCGTAGTAGATGTCGGCACCGGGCGGGGCGTTCGCGATATGTTTGGCATTCGAGCCGATGTCGCCGGCAAAACGGGCACAACACAGAACAATGCCGATGGCTGGTTTATCTTAATGCACCCGGAATTGGTGGCGGGTGCCTGGGTTGGCTTTAACGATCCCAACATTGCTTTTCGTAGTAACTACTGGGGGCAAGGGGCGCATAATGCGCTCTACGTGGTCGGCGACTTTTATCGCCAGCTTTTTCGTAAGTACCCGCAAATGCAAGCGCGCTTCCCCCCTCCGGAGCGCTATGAAGAAGGGACGATTGCAGCCTGGGTGCATGGCCTAGAGGAACGTTGGCTAGGGGCTCAACGTAGTACCGGCGGGTTTGGCCGCGACAGCGCGCGGCAAACTTTCGCGCAGAAAGATGAGCAGCCACTGGCACCTTCGGTTAAGCGCGTTGAAAATTGGCTCAGAGATCTTTTCAGTTTCGACGAGGCGCCCCTGCCGCCGGCCGTGGAGGAAGCGGCGCCGCCGCCAGTGCGCGAGCCACAACGTAAGGCGCCGCCCCGGCGCCGATCCGATTGGGAAGATCCAGACAACTGGTATATGAAGTAGCCACGAACCCCCCGCCATTGGAGCCTAAACCGTAGGTAAGAAAAACTTTCCGGGCAGCCCTAGGTCTATTAAACGATAACCTATTAATTCTCTCCTTTTCAAACACCCTGCACGGAGGTTTCAATGCTTAAGCGATTATTATTAGTGAGTACCTTGACCACGCTTTTAACAACGACCAGCCTTACATTGGCGGATGATGACGGGGAGGGTGGAGCTCGCGCCATACTAGGCTCATCACCTTTCGCGCATTTAAATTATGGCGTGAATGTTGTTAAGGGACGAGCCGAACTCACCCCCCGTAACAATGGCGCCAACACTCAGGTTGTGGCGAGCTTGCGGGGCCTAAAACCGGGCAGCGCGCATATTGGACATATTCACGGCGGTACATGTGCTGCTTTACAGCAAGGAACGATCTTGCATAACTTAGAGCCTATTGTTGCAAATTCAGAAGGGCGCGGGAAAAGCAAAACTATTATTCCCGAAAGCATGGATGGGTTAATCGATTGCGAATGGTGGGTGGCCTTTCATGAGGCGGCCGTTAACAGCACGCCGCAATCACCCGCGATCGCGGTGGGGCCAGTCATCACTAAAGGACAAAATTCCGGCAGAGACTAAGCACGCTGAAAAGCTGTTTCCGCGAGCTTTCGCCCGGATACATGCGCGGGGATCGCATGTATCCATTTTCCATTGGGCCAACTCCGATTGTTTGTGTGGAACAGATAGTGTATTGTTTTGATGTCAGTACCGCATTTACCCGGCCAACCTATTTCTACCTCTTCTTAAGGAGCAATTAATGAGTAAAGGCATGGATAGTAAAAAACAAACCAAAAAAGAACCCGCTAAAACCATGAAGGAGAAGAAGGCCGCCAAAAAAGCCAAAAAAGAAACGAGAGGCGCGGTACGATAGTCAAGCCAGCTAGCCGGGCCCGCTGACACAGGCCTAAAAATACTGTGCACTTCGCCTAGCGCGTGTAAAATAGGCTTTTATTCTGTAATCGCAGTAACGTGTAACCGAATGAATCAATTGAAAAACAGTGAGGTGTGAAATGGAACTGCCCGAACGTGATGGTGATGGTTATCTCGCTGATATGAGTACTTGGACACCAGAGGTCGCACGTGCGATGGCGCAAGTCGATGGCTTTGAATTGAATGACGAGAAGTGGGAGCAAATTATCAAAGCTCGGGAATACTATGAGGAATTTAACGCTGTGCCCCTGATCCGAAAATTCGCACAATACATAGAACGCGATCACAAAGAACTGTTTAAGATTTGGATGACCGGTCCAATGAAACCCATAACCAAATATGGCGGGTTACCTAAACCAACCGGCTGCGTTTAAGGACAGAAATCAAAAGGCAAAAATAAAAAGGCGAGATTAAGCCAAAATCCCCTGCTCACCCCTGGCAGAAAATAGCGCCCGTTTTCTTTGTCTGCCCATTCGTTTTATTTCACACTCACGTTTACTTGCGTCCGCCCGTGACCCCGCGGCCTCCCAATAGACGAGCGTAACCGGCCGTCGCCCCCGGGTATATTTTGCCGCAAGTGTGGCGTGGTGATTGTGCTGGTGAACTCGATTCATTACGTCTTTGGTAATCCCCGTGTATAAGCTGCCATCGGCGCAGCACACCATATACACATACCAAGCGTTGGGGGCATCAACTGTCTTCATTAAGTAAGAATGTTAAGCGCTTCAGCATTGTTGTGCCTAATTTGCGATGCAAATTTTTTGCTAAGCGGATGGCATTAAAATTTGACACCGCGCCAAATGGTGCTATGCTTCGACAAGCACGCGCTAACTAACTTCGCTTAACGGGAGAGTTTGTTATGACAGATAAACGTGGTCGTTCAAATTTGCGGCTCAATAAATGCGCATTAACTGCAGTACTGGCAATTTCCACATCAGTATTTGCCTTAGATTTTAAAAATGAATCGGGCGAGCTTACCGGGAATTTCGACACCAACATTTCTTATGGCGTAGGTATACGGGTGGAATCCCGTGACCCAACCCTGGTCGGAATTGCTAACGGGGGCCTAAATTCCTCGGTGAATGGCGACGACGGAAATTTGAATTACGATAAGAACGACGTTTTTTCATCCCTTTTTAAAGTTACGCACGAGCTTGATGCAATCTATCGAAATTATGGATTTTTTGGCCGCGTATACTATTTCTATGATTTCGAAAACGTAGATCGCGAAGGTTTGGGCCCCAAGGCCAAAGACCGCGTCGGCAGAGACTTCCGGTTTTTGGATGCTTACGTTAAAGGCACTTTCGATGTCGCCGGTAAAAGGCTCCAAGCTCGGGTCGGTAATCAGGTCGTGAGCTGGGGCGAAAGTACGTTTATCCCCAACGGTATAAATGTGATCAATCCCGTAGACCTGTCCAGATTAAGATCGCCGGGCGCGGAGATAAAAGAAGCCCTGCTACCCTCGCCAATGTTATGGGTATCGCAAGAGCTTACTAATCGCTTTAGCGTGGAAGGTTTTGTGCTTAATAAATTTAGGCACGTAAAACTTGATCCGCGCGGCACATATTTTAGCAGCAATGATTTTATTTCCGATGATGGGGACACGCTTTATTTGGCAGGGCCCGATCAACACTTTCCCGCCGTCCCCCGTGCCAGTCAAAGCGTAAGCCGCGGCCCGGATCGTAAAGCCGGCGACAGCGGCGAATTTGGGTTAGCGCTGCGTATGCTTGCGCCCGAGTGGAATGACACCGAATTCGGACTTTACTTCATAAATTATCATAGCCGCACCCCATTTGCCTCGGCCACGCGGGGCGGCGTCACGGTGGCGGGCGTACCTTGCCCCTTTAACGTTCCGGCCAACGGATGTACTACGGTGCCTGGCCGATACTTCGTCGAATATCCCGAGGATATTCGCTTATACGGATTAAGCTTTAGTACCGCTGGCCCCGCTGGCATCGCCCTGCAAGGGGAATATTCATACCGTCAAAATCAGCCCTTACAATTGGCTCCCGGTGAATTGGTGTTGGCCGCGCTGGGCTTAAGGAATAGCATTACCGGCGGCTCAGCTGCTGCCGCAACTTTGCCCGTGGGGACAGATATCACCGGCTATCAACGTGTGCATATGCATCAGGCGCAGGTCACGGCATCCAAAGTATTGCCCCCCATGTTGGGTGCCGACCAGATAGTGGTCCTCGGCGAAGTGGGGTATACCTATCTTGATCTA
>CAYYOS010000072.1:0-12672 GCA_964473355.1 uncultured Burkholderiales bacterium
ATTGTACCGGCGATATTCACTGGGGTTCGGCGGATACGCAATATTCGGATTCTACCGGCGCTTTAACTGGGAAGCCGGCAAGCGCAGTGACGATTCATCACCGTGGTTTCGACAATTTCCTTTACGTTCGCGAATGGTTAAAAAATCGTTACGCGGCTACCGACGGTAAAAAGAAGCCAAAAAACCAGGTAGCCCAACTTCTAGTAACCGGCGCGAGTGCGGGCGGTTATGGCGCTGCCGTTGCGTACCCTTACTTGAGAAGTCTTTTTCCTTCAGCCCGCGGTTATTTACTCTCCGATTCGGGCACCGGTGTGGTCACCGACGCTTTTTTACAGCAAGCAGTACGATCGCCGAATAGCGTTTGGAATGCCAAAAATAATTTCGCTACGTGGATTCCCGGATTGGATGAGCTCGCGGAAAAACCTGCCAATGAATTTGTCGAGCATTATTATGCCTCGCTTAGCAATTACTATCCTGGCGATCGGTTCTCCCAGTACATGACACGATGGGATGCTATCCAGACTTTTTTTTTCCACGTAATGTTGCATCAAAATAACATCCCGTTGTGGCGCCAAGTAAGTCAGCTTTCTTACGCGGAATGGCATGCTGAATTGATGGACAAGATAGCGATGACCTCAGCCGCAAACCCAAATTTTCGTTATTACCTGGCCTCCGGCTGTAACCACACGCTGCTGCGCACTAACGATGATTTTTATAATCCGAAAGCGACACAGTCCCCTTCATTTTTATCTTGGTTTAAGGCATTAACTACAGAATACGATGAGGATGACGGGGGCTATCCCAGTAGCTGGAAAAATGTTTTATGCACCGATTGTGCTACCCCACCTACGCCCGCGGAAATTAAAGCGTGTACGGAGCGGACTTTTACGCGCTAAACAGTATTGCTTAGGCAAAGCATCAGCCGGTACTCCACGCCCGTGGCTTACGCATGCCGGCAATCTTACAAGCTTGCTTAACGTATCCATAGGGAAACAAACTGAACAAAATGCTGCGCGCCTCCGCTCCTTTACCCATTTTCTCCGCCAGGTGTTTAATAACAAAGCGCGCATCGGCGGCGACTTGACGTTGGTTGTAAAAGTCGCGCATAAAATGAATGACAGCCCAGTGATCATCGCTAAGCGCAATGTTTTCTTCACGGGCTAACGCTTCGGCTACACGATGATCCCAATCCGCCGGATCCATTAAATATCCTTCTTGGTCTGTGTTTATCGCTATTCCATTTATTTCTAGCATGTGCTTATATTTGCCCTAAGAAATAATCAACAATATGAAAGTGATCCTCCAGTAATTGCTCCTGCATTTTTTTGAATTCCGATAAAGGAAACCACTTGGCTTTTTCCGCATCATCGCCACCTTTGACCTTCGGTAAATCTCCGGGTGCTAGCTCGATTAAAAAGGCATGGGTGATGGTTCGACCGCGAACAGAGCGATTCGGATGATCAAAAACGCGACTGCTTTTAATAGACCCAACCAACACTGGTAGTGGTACTTTCAGTTTGGTTTCCTCTCTTAACTCACGTAGCATTGCGGCTTGTAACGGTTCGTTCTGTTCAACAAAGCCCCCCGGTAAGGCCCATAAACCTTTGCCGGGACGCGCCCGTCTTTTTACCAGCAACACATGTCCGGATTGAATCACCACCGCATCCGTGGTTACAAAAATGGGCGGATGCGGTGCGCATGCCCAGGCCTCTCGATAGTTTTGGATAAATTGCCATTCCGCGGCAAGCTCAACAAACGACGCTGTTCCTTTAAATTCATTCAACCAATCGTTCACGCTCTTTGGCACCACCCCAACCCCCAAGTCTTGTTGGTTAAAGTAACGATCCCGGAGCTTAAAGGAATAAAGCGGCTCAATTTCCGGCAAAGCAAACTGCGGCCACTGCGGAAATAAATCGAGAAAACCTTCGTCTTGGGGGGGCGCCACCAGCCCGATGGAGCCGACCTCAGGCGTTCCCAGATTTAAAATGGAATGAATAGTATCCTGTACGTCCCCCACCCACTTTTGGTCGTTATACATGCGGTCGGAAATGCCGCAAACTACTACCCGTTCTTGAACGTCTTTAGGCAAAGCCGAGCGTATCATGGCTTCCCGTTCGCTGACACTCCAAGGGTTGTTAATGCTGCGTGGCTGTTGAGCCGATCCACATAAAATCACCAGCTTTTTCGCCTGGGTTAATGCTTGCTCAACCAGTGTCAGGTGACCTTGGTGAAAAGGTTGGAAGCGCCCGATATAAATCAGATAAGCGAATTTCATTAGATGTTATTTTTTTCGCTGAATTCGAGCATACGAACGATGGGTTTCCTGGCAATATCCATTAGCTCGGGCGTCAGATAATTTATTTCAGTGCCGACTCCAGCTTGCGCTTTAAGTACGTTACTAACCGTATTTAGTTTCATGTAAGGGCATTGGTTGCACTGGCAACCGGCGTAGATCGGCGCTTGGCGTATATCGAGGTCGCCGCGTATTTGACGCATGTTGTAGAGCAGCCCTTCTTCAGTGGCGACGTATATAATGCCCTCGTTACCGGAAAAGTTTTCCACCCACTTCAACATTCGGCTAGTTGAGCCTACCAAATCTGCGCGTTTTAAAACAGGTAGCGGGCTTTCCGGATGCGCGATCAAATATTTTTTAACGTCGGGTGCTTCAGCGAACGCCGCATTTAACGCGGACTCGTTGAACTTATCGTGTACCTCGCAAACCGCGCTCCACACGGGCATATTAAAGCCCCGGCTATAATTGAGATAATTTCCCATATTGCGGTCCGGGGAAAAAATAACCTTCTCCCCTTTTTCATATAAATGCGTCACGATTTCGTCGACGTTACGCGAAGTAACGATCCAATCGGAAAGCGCTTTGTGCTCAGCGCTGCAATTGATGTAGGAGACATGGGTGTGATCAGCGTATTGCTCGCGCCATGCGCGTAAGGCATTAATATCGGTCTGCTCCACGAGCGAACAAGTGGAGCCCGAATCCGGCAAAATCACCTGTGCTTGCGGATTAAGAATCTTGGCGGTTTCAGCCATAAAACGCACGCCCGCAAATACGATACGATCTGCTTTTTCGCGCTGGGCTATAAGCGAAAGTTCTAAGCTATCCGCTACGTAATCTGCAAGTTGCTGAACTTCGGGTGCGGTATAGTAGTGGGCAAGCGTTAAGGTTTTGCTGTCCATAGGAAATCCTCCTGTGGGTATGACTAGACGCCACGTCTATCGCAGCGATGAAATGCAATATTTAAACAGAATGCTTCCCGTGTCAAATGTTTTGTTGCCTATGCTTGCCTGGTCGGACATTGGGTCATACAATCAGCTGTCTTCCAAAAGAAACATTTTCAAGGACCCATGCCAAAACCGCGCAAAGGCCAGGCCCCTCCTCCGCTTTCAAGAGAAGAATTTCACGAGCATTTCGGGGGCATGTTTTTAGATCCCACTTTTGATGCGGCTCGCACTGCCATTAGTGAGATTGAAACCATTGCTTGGAATAACTATACGGCAGGTCGTAAATCACCCTTAAGCGAAAAAGCCGGCGCGGCGTTTGTCGACCCAGATTTCGATATGCCGGTTGAGTGGCGTCAAACCCGGGAGCGTTTGATTGCAGCGGAGCGAAGGCAAAAAGATCCTAAGACCCGATCCCGTGTTTTGGTAATTTGCGGTGCGGCGCGCAACGACGGTACCTGCCCCGGCGAGATTTCTAAAACTTTTCGTCTTGCCGTGCTTGCGAACGAAGTGCTGGCCGCAGCTGATATTGAAGTCGATTTTTTGGATTTGAGTTTGCTCACTTCCGATTATCGCCGACACATTCATCCTTGCAAAGGCTGTGTGTCCACCGCAATGCCGCTATGTCATTGGCCGTGCAGCTGCTACCCCAATCATGGTATGGGGCAAACGAATGATTGGATGGCGGAAATTTATGAGCGTTGGACCGCAGCGCACGGCGTGATTATTTTGACCCCTGTATATTGGTATCAAGCGCCGGGCGTTTTAAAACTGATGATCGATCGTATGGTTTGTGCCGATGGTGGTAATCCCGATTTGAGTTCCACCGCCGGCAAAAACGCCGAAAAGGCTAAGACACTTGAAATGCAAGGCTGGCCCTATCCCAAACACCTCGCCGGACGCGCCTACGGTGTCGTAGTGCATGGCGATGTCGCGGGCATAGAGGGCTTACGACGTTCGCTTTGCGATTGGTTAGACTGGATGGGTTTAGTTGATGCGGGCACTGCAGCGCGCTTGGATCGCTATATCGGATATTACGAACCCTATGCCACCAGCCATGAGACCCTCGACCAGGATACCAACGTGCAGGAAGAGACGCGCAACGTGGCTAGAGCGGTAGCGAATGCTGTAGCTCAGCTACGCGATCATCAACTTATGCCCCCCGACGTTAATCTGCGCCGCCCTCGCCCGAAATAAAACCGGAAGTAGAACTACTCTGGGCAAAAGTTTCGCGGGCTCGCCATTACCAATACGCTAAGCTAGTTAAGTTGTAAACGCGGCCCTCCCGTTGAATTTCCCAACACCTTCGCCATCGCCACACCTAAGCGTTTGACAAAACGTTCCGTAAAAGCGTCTTGCGGCGTAAAATCCACAATGTCTTCCGCTTTGATGATTTCCCGCGCGACATAGTCGGCACTGCCTAACGCATCGGCTAAACCCATTTCTATACTCGCTTGCCCGGTCCAAATTAAGCCGCTAAAGGTTTCCGGCGTTTCTTTTAATCGGCTGCCCCGACCTTGGCGCACGACATCGATAAATTGCTGGTGTATCTGGCTTAGCATATTTTTGGCGTACTGTTCGTGCTCAGGGTTTGTCGGGGAAAAGGGGTCCATAAATCCTTTATGGTCACCAGAAGTTATCAGTCGGCGTTCCACACCAAATTTTTCCATGGCGCCGGTAAATCCGAAGCCATCCATTAACACGCCGATGGACCCCACCAAACTTGCTTTGTCGACATAGATTCTATCCGCCGCGGCTGCAACATAATAACCACCTGATGCGCAAATATCTTCTACTACGGCGTAAATGGGAATCTTAGGATTTTTCGCGCGTAGCCGACGAATTTCATCATTAATATAGCCTGCTTGGACCGGACTACCCCCCGGACTATTAATACGCAGTATCACCCCTTTAGTTTTTTGATCTTTAAAAGCGTCCTGCAAACCGCTAATTACTTTCTCTGCGCTGACATCTGCCGAAGGCCCGATGACGCCATCCACATTCACTAAAGCAGTATGGCTACCAAGACTCACATCGCCTTTGCCTAAACCCATGGCAACGAACAATAATATAAATAGATAGGTGAGCGTCAGCAGCTTAAAGAAAATGCTCCAGTGGCGCGCACGCCGTTGTTCTTGTAACGCGGAAAAAGCCAATTTTTCTAGGGTTTGGCGTTCCCAGTTTTCTAAATCAGGCATTATTTACTTTCGAGTGTCACGTAGATTTTCTGTGCTTGCTCACACACATCAAGCTTGGTTAAACATTTGCCGCGGCACGGGCCGGCGACGCAGGCGCCGGTTTCCGGGGTATACAGTGCGCCATGGCTGGAACAAATTAAGTATAACCCGGAATCATCAAAAAATTCGCCTTCCAACCAGTCCAAAGGCAGATTCAGGTGAGCACACTGGTTAAGGTAAGCATACGTTTGACCATTAAAACGGATAATAAATGCGGGGGATGATTGCCCACGAAAGGTAGCGGTAAATTTTATGCCCTTGCCCCGTTCTTGCACGGCATTACTGTCAAAGACTAGGCGTTTTGAATCAGCCATTGATGCAATTCCGAAATATCATGGGCGCACACCAGAGGCGAGAACCCCAACAAGTTCTCCCGCGGGTGCGCGCCATGGGAAATAGCCGCCGCCGCTACCCCCGCGTTACTCGCCATTTGCAGGTCATGGCTGGTGTCGCCAATCATTAGGGTGTTCTCCGCGCCTATCACTAATTCCCGCATGATCTCCTGCAACATGCCCGGATGGGGTTTAGCGTAACCTTCATCGGCGCATCGTGTGTAATGAAAAAAATGCGTCAAACCTGATTGGGTGAGCGCACGATTTAAGCCGTGGCGGCTTTTGCCTGTAGCAACCGCCAGCAAGAAACCCCGACTATAAAGGTCGTTAATTGCGTTTTCCGCCCCGTCAAAAAGCGGTAACGTCGCATCTGCGGCCAAAAAATGTGAGCGATAACGCGCCACTAACGCATCATGGTCGCGGGGTTGCAAATCGGGAAGCAAGTAATTCAGCGCGTCCTTTAAGCCCAAGCCAATAACATGGCGGGCCTTTTCATCGCTGGGAATCGCCAAGTTTAAATCCCGGCAAGCCGCCTGCAATGAGGATACGATGAGACCGGCTGAATCCATCAGGGTCCCATCCCAATCAAATACTAAGAGTTTAAATTTTTTCGGCATGCTTTAATTCAATGGTGTTTAAATAACGCTGCAATTCCGGCGGCAGGGGCGACGAGAGATCTATGGTTTCTCCACTAATCGGGTGGTCGAAAATAATTTGCTCGGCGTGCAAAAACATACGCTTTAGTCCCAGTTTGCTTAGTCGCTTATTCCAGTCGAAGTCGCCATACTTATCGTCACCGGCGATGGGAAAGCCTAAGTGCGCGAGATGCACCCGTATTTGATGGGTACGCCCAGTTTTTAATTCCGCTTGCAGCAAACTTACTTCTTTGCTCGCTGCCCGGAGGCGAAACAGGGTGTGACTGGTTTGACCATCAGCGGCGACACTCACCCTACGTTCCCCCTCCTCGGTAAGATATTTGTGTAAGTTTAATTTGACGTTCTGGCTGGAATTTTTCCACTGGCCTTTAACCAGCGCCGCGTAGCGCTTAACCACAGCATTATCCCGCAGCGCGGCATGTAACCCAGTTAGCGCGGCACGCTTTTTTGCGAGAAGTAAAATGCCTGAGGTATCCCGATCTAAACGATGGACCAATTCTAAGAAAGCGGGTTTTTTGGCTGAGCCCCGCAATTGTTCAATGACGCCGAAGCTTATGCCGCTACCCCCATGCACCGCCACCCCGAAAGGTTTATCGATGACCAGCAACGCCGCGTCTTCATACAAAATCCCCGGGGAAAAATTAGCAGGCGGACGCCGTTTGCCGGTCAGTTCTGGGGGTTTTACCGCGCGCAATGGCGGAATACGCACATCGTCGCCCGTATTTACCCTGTAAGACGCATCCACTCTTTTGCTATTAACCCGAACTTCGCCGCTGCGTAAAATGCGGTAAATATGGCTTTTAGGCACGTCCTTTAAGGTTTTGAAGAGGAAATTGTCAACCCGCTGGTCGTGACTATTTTCGTCTATCTTAAGATAAGTGACAGAATCTTTGCGTAAATCGTTCATTTTGCTTATACTATTTTCACCTGGACGAATAGGCCGCCGCTAAAATCAAGCGTAGCCTCAGCCAGCCCACAGGTTTTTTCGCTCACCTAAAAGGCAAAGTAGCGATACTAAATGATTTGCGCGCTATAAGCACTCGTGGATTTCTAAACTTTGGGTACGCCCCAAGGTTTGTATGGCAACAAACCGATAACTAACACGGCCTTAAGGCCCTCCAACGGCAACCAATGAATTGGACTTTTTCTAAATGTTGAGTTTATGCGTTTTATGACGCCATAAACGGTTTGTGCTGCCCGTGTAAAGCGCGCGGGAGATGTGTATGAAACGCATGTTATTTAACGCCACTCAGGCGGAAGAATTGCGTGTGGCCATAGTAGATGGCCAGAAATTGATAGATTTAGATATCGAATCGGCAGGAAAAGAGCAACGTAAAAGCAACATATATAAAGGTATCATTACCCGCATTGAACCGAGTTTAGAAGCAGCATTTTTAGACTACGGTACCGAACGTCACGGCTTTTTACCCTTTAAAGAAGTTTCTCGCAGCAATTTCCGCTCCGACGTCGACCCGTCGCGCGCGCGCATCCAAGACGCATTGCGTGAAGGTCAAGAGATTATCGTGCAAGTCGAAAAGGACGAGCGTGGCAATAAAGGCGCGGCCCTAACGACGTTTATCAGTTTGGCCGGGCGCTATTTAGTGCTCATGCCCAATAATCCGCGCGGCGGAGGCGTGTCACGGCGTATAGAAGGCGAAGACCGCAGTGAATTGCGAGATCTAATGGCGCAGTTAGCGGTGCCAAGTGGGATGAGTATTATCGCGCGCACGGCAGGTATAGGCCGTAATCTCGAAGAACTGCAGTGGGATTTTAATTATCTCATGCAGCTTTGGCACGCCATAGAAAGTGCTTCCCAAGGGCAATCCGGGGCATTTTTAATCTATCAGGAAGGTAGTCTGGTGATACGTGCGATCCGGGATTATTTTCAGCCGGATATTGGCGAGATTCTGATTGATACCCCGGAAATTTACGAACAAGCCACACAGTTTATGCGCCACGTGATGCCGAGTAATGTCGGCAAGGTGAAGTTGTATCAAGACGACGTTCCCTTGTTTTCGCGTTTTCAAATTGAGCATCAAATTGAAACTGCCTATGGCCGAGAAGTGCCGTTGGCCTCCGGCGGTGCTTTGGTGATCGATCACACGGAAGCGCTGGTTGCCATCGACGTGAACTCCGCTCGCGCGACTCGCGGCGCGGACATCGAACAAACCGCGCTTAATACCAATTTGGAAGCCTCCGACGAATTAGCCCGTCAATTACGGCTTCGTGACTTAGGCGGCTTAATCGTCATAGACTTTATCGATATGGAAAGTCAACGCAATCAGCGCGAGGTTGAAAATCGCTTGCGTGATGCCCTGCATTTCGATCGCGCGCGCGTGCAAATGGGTAAGATCTCGCGTTTTGGTCTCCTCGAGCTTTCCCGCCAGCGTTTGCAGCCGTCCTTAGGAGAAACTAGCCATAGCCCTTGTCCACGTTGCCACGGCACCGGGCACATACGCGGCATTGAATCGTCGGCCCTGCATATTTTGCGAATTTTAGAAGAAGAGGCTATGAAGGAAAATAGCGCCACAATACGTTTACAGGTGCCCGTGGATGTGGCCACATTCTTGTTAAACGAAAAACGCGCCGATATTCATGCCATAGAAGCGCGCCTGAAAGTAAATTTGCTGTTGATTCCCAACGTTAGCTTAGAGACACCGAATTACACCATTGCTCGCCTGCGGCATAATGAAGTGATGGAAGGCGAGGCCTTAGCCAGCTATCAAATGGTCGAATCAAAAACCCTGGGTGACGAAGAGATGGCGGTAAATGAGCCTAAAGCGCCTATGGAAGCAGCGGTGCGTGGAATTACGCCGCAACAGCCGGCACCCATGCCGCCCCCGGCGGAAACGGGTGGTAGTAGCTGGTTTGCCAATATAAAAACATGGTTTAAAAGGACAACTGCGGCTCCCTTGGCGCAGCCTGCACCGGTACCCCCACCTGTCGCTGTTCGTTCACCGCGTCCGTCACGGCCGCCTTCGGCAATAAACGCCGAACGCGCTACTCGTCCGCCGCGTAATCGGCCCGCTGGCCGCAGGGATGAACGTCCCCCGAGGGAAGAGCGCCCGACCAACGAAGCGCGTAGTACGCCTAAACCGCGCAATGCACCGAAACCGCGAGAAGAGCGACCCGCAACCGTCGCATCCGAAAAACCGGCACTGGCCAGTGGCAATGGCGTAGAACCTCGTAAACGCGGGCGTCGCGGCCCTAGGCGTGATAAAACCGAGGATGGTGCAAGAGCCCGTTCCACATCCAACCCGCCGGTAGACGAGTCCAGCAATGTTGTGACATTGCCTATAGTGAGTGAGTCGGCACCAGTGGAATCCCGTGTTGCGCCATCCGCTTCCGTCAGCCCGGAGCTCGCCATTCGTAAGGAAGCACCGGCGCCCATCGTTAATCCATCTCCCGCCTCTGCGCCGGCCCCAGGGCCCAAACCCGATGTATCACTGGCGGCGGCGGGGTTAATGCAGATAGAAACACGGCCGGGCATCCCTCCACCGGAAGCTGAACCGCCGCCCCCCACTCGGCCGCGTACGCGCCGCGCACCGCCACCGCCTAGCGCACCAGAGCCTTTAATTCAAGTGGAAACGCATAAAGGAAATTGATCGCGTATTTAGACACACAAGGACAGATACCTGCCCTTGTGTGTGTCAAGTTTCTGCCGGCGTTTTTACTTGCCGCGGGACTGTTTGCGCGCCACCACCCCCTGAATTTCATCCGCTAGGCCTTGTGCTGCATCTTCGGCCATATCCAGTACTTTTTCGAAACCCCGCGTTCCACCATAGTAAGGATCAGGCACCTCACGCTCACTAGTATGACGGGCGTAGTCCATTAAAAGACAGAGCTTAGCGGTATGCTCAGGCGGACACATTTTTTGTAAATGGATAAGATTCTCTAAATCCATTGCGAGAATATAATCAAAATTTTGAAAATCCTGCAGACACACTTGCCGCCCCTTTAGTGCGCAGATGTCGTAGCCGCGGGCGCTGGCCACAGCTTGAGCACGAGAGTCGGGGGGATCGCCCACATGATAGCCGTGGGTGCCTGCAGAATCGATAAATACTTTCTTACTCAAACCGCGTGCTTTAACTACGCTGCGAAACACGCCCTCTACCGTGGGAGATCGGCAGATGTTACCCATACACACAAATAGTACTTTGATCATATTAAGCGGGCGAAATTAATAATTGCTGACGCAATTGTTTAAGTTCATCGCGTAGCTGCGCGGCCCGTTCGAACTCTAAATTGCGGGCGGCTTCCAACATTGCCTTTTCCAAGCGCCTTATTTCTTTTGCCAATTGTTTTTCATTGAGATGAACATAAGTAACCGATTTTTGGGCAGCTTTTAAACCGTCGGGGTCCATATCATATGCACCATCGATTAAGTCAACGATGCGTTTTTTAACACCTATGGGAATAATATTATGCGTAACATTATGAGCAAGCTGCCGGTCGCGGCGGCGTCGGGTTTCCTCCATGGCGCGCTCCATAGAGCCCGTTATTCTATCGGCATATAAGATGGCTCGCCCGTTAATATGGCGCGCGGCGCGTCCTATGGTTTGCACCAGGGATCGCTCCGAGCGCAAAAAGCCTTCTTTGTCCGCGTCCAAAATGGCGACCAAAGAGACTTCGGGAATGTCTAAACCTTCTCGCAATAAGTTGATGCCAACCAAGACATCAAACTCTCCTTGGCGCAATCCACGAATCAACTCCACGCGCTCGACCGTTTCAATATCTGAATGTAGATAACGTACTTTTACACCATGGTCCGCTAAGTAATCGGTGAGATCTTCGGCCATGCGCTTAGTTAAAGTCGTGACCAACACCCGCTCATTTTTTGCAGTGCGTAATGTCACCTCCGAAAGTAAATCATCCACTTGAGTGCTCGCGGCCCGCACCTCCACTTGGGGGTCCACCAGGCCTGTAGGGCGCACCAATTGCTCGACGACTTGGCCGGTATGCGCCGCTTCGTAGTCCGCCGGTGTGGCGGAGACAAAAATGGTTTGCCGCGTGAGTCTTTCGAATTCATCAAAGCGCAAAGGACGATTATCCAGGGCACTGGGTAAACGAAAGCCGTATTCAACAAGATTTTCCTTGCGCGCGCGATCACCTTTATACATCCCCCCTACCTGGGGTAGTGTCACATGACTTTCATCTATAAACATCAATGCATCATTGGGGAGATAATCCATTAACGTAGGCGGCGGCTCACCGGGCAGCCTGCCTGACAAATGCCGGGAATAATTTTCTATGCCTTTGCAAAAACCCAGTTCATTCATCATTTCTAAATCGAAACGGGTGCGCTGCTCGATGCGTTGCAACTCCACTAACTTATTGGTGCTTTGAAAGTAGGCGGCACGATCGCGTAACTCGGCCTTAATCGCCTCGATGGCGCGCAACGTAGTGCTGCGCGGCGTGACATAATGGCTGGAGGGAAACACCGTATAGCGAGGCACACTTTGCGCTACCCTACCGGTTAAGGGATCAAATAACGACAAGGTTTCAATTTCGTCATCGAATAAAATAATTCTTAAGGCAATTTCCGAGCTTTCTGCAGGAAAAATATCCAGCACGTCGCCACGCACGCGGAAAGTGCCGCGCTTAAAATCGACTTCGTTACGTTCATACTGCATTTCAGTTAAGCGCTTTATGGCATCGCGCTGCGGCAATTTTTCCCCTTTGCGAACGTGCAAAATCATGCCGTGATAATCAACTGGATCGCCTATGCCGTAAATAGCCGACACGGTTGCCACAATAATCGTATCCTCGCGCTCTAGTAACGACTTGGTTGCCGAGAGGCGCATTTGCTCGATGTGCTCGTTGATCGCCGAATCTTTCTCGATATACAAATCCCGGGAGGGAACATAAGCTTCCGGCTGATAGTAGTCGTAATAGGAAACGAAATATTCCACCGCGTTATGTGGAAAAAATTCGCGCATTTCTGAATACAACTGAGCAGCCAGAGTTTTGTTGGGCGCCATAATCAGCGCAGGCCGTCCGGTGCGGGCGATCACGTGCGCCATGGTAAAGGTTTTACCGGAACCGGTCACGCCCAGTAACGTTTGATAAGCCAGGCCATCGCTCAAGCCTTCAACCAGTTTAGCGATGGCCGCAGGCTGATCACCGGCGGGCTCAAAAGGCTGTAGCAGTTGATATGGACTATTGGGGAAAGTAGCAATCACAGGTAAAATGACAAGTTTTGTGTCACTTAAA
>CAYYOS010000073.1:0-3090 GCA_964473355.1 uncultured Burkholderiales bacterium
CTCAGGAATCCATGCAGTACTTCGCCCAAGAAGTACTGCCGGCTTTTTCATGAAGGTTTTTGTAACGGGCTGCGCGGCGCATTTGGCGGATAGTTTATTGCCACAACTTTGCGCGCATCCGGATATTCAAAGGGTAAGAGGCATAGATTTGCTGCCTTGCCGCTATCAACACCAAAAGCTCGAAGCCGCACGGCTAGACATGCGCAGCCCGCATTTACCCACCATGCTTAAAGGCTGCGACGCCTTAATTCATATGGCGTTTATTGTCCACCCGGGGCGCATGAAAAATGCCGCAGTGGATGAAATCAATGTCGGTGCCAGCCAATATGTATTTGACTGCGCGAAGGCGGCAGAGATTAAGCGCGTGCTGCATATTTCCAGCGCAGCCGTGTATGGTAACGGCGAAAATTTGGACGAGCGGGCATCGTTAAAGCCCATACCCGGGTTTGCTTACGCGCAACAAAAAATGCAATTGGAGTTATGGTTAGCGCAACATCATCCGACGGTGCTACGCTTACGTCCGCACATTATTCTCGGGCCCAATGCCCAAGCGTCATTAAAACGTCGGTTACGTCATCCGGTTTACGTGCGCCTACCCGATCCGCAACCGTTGTTGCAATGCGTGCACGAAGATGACGTAAGTCGCGCCATCGTTTTGGGGCTATTTGAAGAAACTTCGGGCGCGCTTAATCTGGCAACGGAGGATAGCTTTAATTTGCGCGACGTGATCCAGTCCCATCACCCCATGAGCGTGGGCGTGGCGCTGCCTACGGCGCGCGCCGCCTTAACATTTGCCTGGCGAATAACGGGGCGAGGCGAGCGGCCGGTGTGGTTAGAAGGGTTAAAGCGTAGCCTGACTCTCAAGTGCGATCTTGCTAATGGCGCCATTAACTGGCGCCCGCAGTTTAGCGCTCACGAGACAATCAACTTAAGCTTTTAAAAAGCAGTTGCGATACACAGGGAGGTATCACGGTGGGTTAGCGATGAACGATGCGGACTACACCAATAGTATGATATAATCACATTATTGATGTTGACTTAAGGAGAGTATGTTATGGGAACCGTGCGTAAGACTATCACTTTGACTGACAAACAAGACGATTGGATTAAAGCGCAGATTGACGCCGGGAATTATACCAACGACAGCGAATATATCCGTGACCTCATCCGACGCGAGCAGGAACGTAGCGCCGAGATCGAGGCTATCCGTGCGGCGCTGGTGGAAGGTGAGGCCAGCGGCGAACCAAGTTCATTCGATGCTGGCGCGTTCAAGCGGAAAATGCTAGCCGCTCATGGCTGAATATCGTCTTACTCCTGCCGCTGAGCAGGACCCTCGAAACGATCTGGGCTTACATCTTCGAGCAGTGGGATCTAGAGCAGGCTAATCGCTATATCGACATCTTGACGGCGGTTTTCCCCGAATTAGCGCAATCACCTCAGACAGTGCCGTCATGTGACCACATCCGGCTGGGTTATCGTCGCCGAAATGTTGAACGGCACATGATTTATTTTCGCATCACGGACTACGGCATTGCGTTATTCGTATTTTGCATGAGCGCATGGATGCTGTACGCCATCTGTGATTTGCATCTAGCGTAGTGTTTCATTCTTAATGTAATTTCTAATATTCTCGACACGTCCATCCATCAAACATTGAAGGTCGTGCTAAGTAAGCGGAGCGAGCACGATTAGCACTAATCGGTTTCGTAGGCTAAGGGCTTGGCATCCGGAATTGCCTCCGGTTGGCTGGCCCCGGTTTGCAGCTTAAGCAATATCGCCTCCAATGCGGTGCGCTGCTCTCCGAGTACATGCTGCATTTTTTTTAGTTCCGCCACCCTTGCCTGCAAGGTGTCGGTATTGTCGTGGATTTTTTTGACGTTATCCAAGCGCCGCTCAATTTGGATTTTATGCTCGCGTATCTGCAAAATTAACGGCGCTAACACGCCGCGTAGCCAGGTCTCGCTTTCGCCCCTCGCTTGTTCATACACTTGCCGCGCTTGTGTCACTACCCCAAGGTAAAATTTCTTAATTAAGAAATGTTTTTCGGTCATTAAATTTATTGGGTCTTTGCAAAAAGTCTCGGTATTTTTGGCTAACAAAAATAAACTCTGACGATGACCATCGAGGTTTAACAGGGTAGGCGTTAATTTTTCAAAGCCATGTTTTTCGTGAAAACGAATATATAAATTGTCGATAATTTTGGTAATTTGTTCGGCGTACTTACCGATCTTATCAAACTGATGCAGAGTTTGCCGCACAATGCCTTGCATGCCGCGTGAAAGGCCGGCTGTACTCCAACTTCCTTCGATACTATCGCGGCTTTTCTCTAACATTTTGTCAAGTTTTTCGAGACTCAGCGTGCTCATTAAAATCTTGCCTTGTTGTACGATAACGCCCCGCGTGACATTGAAATTTTTCACCGTCTCATCGTAAATCAGTTTATCGGCTTGCAGCTTATCCATCATGCGTTTGATTACTTCGCGGTTTTTACCGGTGAGCGAGCCCAGCTCAGTTAACTCATGGCTCGCCGAATCCAATTGGGTTTGCACCGATTGAAAAGACGAATCCACTAGCGCACCAATGGCCTTGCGCACCGAATCGCGAACTATCGTTTGCTTGGTGGGAATGATGTCATTCGCCAGTATGTGCTCCAGGCGGGTTATACCGCTTCTTGCCAGCAGCTCAGCATCACCACGAACCTTGGCCAAAAGTGCCTTCTGTGCGGATATAGCGATTACTTGCTCTGGCTTTAGAGCAAGTTGCCGCGCGGTTAAGGCAAGTTGGCGGTTAATCGAAACCTCAATCTGTTCCGGGGTTTTCAGTTCGTCCCAAAGCACATCGATTTTGTTTAACACGGCCAGGCAATGCGCCACACTGTGCTTGATATATTTTTGCCAAATTTCCAAATCGGATTTGGTCACGCCGGTATCGGTCGCCAGCAAAAACAGCGCGGCGTGCGCAGCGGGAATGATATTTAAGGTCAATTCCGGTTCGGCACCGAGTGCATTTAGCCCCGGCGTATCTAAAATCACCAAACCTTTTTTTAATAGGGGATGTGGATAATTAATTAGCGCATGTCGCCAGGCCGGA
>CAYYOS010000073.1:3100-7175 GCA_964473355.1 uncultured Burkholderiales bacterium
GCGATCTTCGCCGCGCCGCAAGTTAGCCATGTTCGGGTCGTCGTCATCCCATAAGCCTAAGGTGCGAGCCTCCACCCGCGACACAAACTTTACTTCGGCCAGCGTTTGCATGGCGGCAATCATGGCTTCGGCGTTACTGGGATCGAGCTTAATGCGGCTCCATTCCACCGGCATGCGCTTCAAGTTTGCAATGCTGTCTTCGCGATAGCGTGATTCGATGGGCAACAGGCGAATATAGGGCTCATCCGTGGGGTCAAAAAACAACTCAGTGGGGCACATGGTCGTGCGGCCCGCGTCGGAGGGTAACAAGCGCTGCTTAAAATCCGAGAAAAATAAGGCGTTAATCAACTCCGTTTTGCCACGGGAAAATTCCGCGACAAAGGCGATAGTTAAGTTATCTTTTTTTAAGCTTTGTATCAGATCGTAGAAATGTAGTGCTTGCTGTGCATCGAAATGCCCGGCCCCGTCCAGCCATGCTTGGTAGGCCTCGATGGCGCCGATCAATTCATCGCGCCAAGCGCGGTAACGCGCTACTTCGTCTTCAAATTTATTACTCATATCATGGCCCCACGGCGCTTTCTAACCAAGCTAAAGGAAAGGTTACGATTAATTGGCAAACGAAAAATAAAATTAAAGGAGAAATATCGACATTGGCGATTAAGGGCACGACGCGCTGAATAGGCCGCAGAAAGGGGCGCGTTAAGGCATTTAGGAGTGGCGAAAGCGGATTGTAAGGGTTAACCCAACTTAATATCGCTTGAACTAACACCGCACCCATGAGTATGTAAATACTAAGCTTCACGAGCTTAATAACGCTGAGAAAAATAATCCCGAAAAAGGCTTGCGGGGTGGCAACGGCAAAAGGAAAGCCAAGCAAAGCCAATACGCTCAATAATAAAAGTAACTGCAGCAAAAAAGCCAACACAAGACTGGCGACGTCCCATCCGCGAAATCCAGGAATGATGCGCCGCAATGGCAGCACGCCGAAATCGGTAATGGCAGAAACAAATTGGGAGAAAGGGTGGTTAAAAGGGGCGCGCACCAGCTGCAAATAAAAACGCAATAGGGCCGCAAGCGTTAGCAGGTTTAAAATCGTCTCCAGTATAAATTGCGCCGCTTGTGTAAGCACGTTAACTGCCGCCTAGTTCATCGCCCAATTCGCGTGAGCGCTGCGCCGCTGCAAATAAGGCCTTCATAATATTTTCTTTAACGGCATGTCGTTCCATTTCTTTTAGTGCTTTTTCAGTGGTCCCGCCCTTGGAGGTTACTTGCCCGCGTAAGGTCGCGAAGGGTTCCGCGCTCGCTTTAGCGAACTGCGCTGCCCCCAAAAAAGTCTCCTCGGTCAATAGTATAGCCTGGTCGGGCGTTAAACCGAGTTCTTCCGCGGCAGACTGCAAGGCTTCCATAAAATATAACACATAGGCCGGGCCGCTTCCGGATACCGCGGTGACGGCATCCATATGGGCTTCGTCTTCCACCCACAGGGTTTTGCCCACCGCACTTAAAACCTCCGCAGCCACGTTTTGCTGCGCCCGCGCGACGGCCGGATTAGCGTAAAGTGCGGTGATTCCCGCGCCGATTAAAGCCGGCATATTGGGCATGGCGCGTACAGTGAGCGGATATCCGCCCAGCCAATCCGCAAGGCTGGCATTTCTGATGCCGGCAGCGATGGAAATGACAAGTTGGTTGTTTAAATAGGGTAGCAGGGTTCGCGCGATGCTTTTTAGTTGCTGCGGTTTTACCGCTAATACCATCACGTCACAGGCAGCGACGCTGGCATCCAGCCCTTCCTGCACGTTTATCTTAAATTGCGCATGCAGGCTGGCTCGTGCATCCGCGGAAATTTCCACGGCGCGCATGTCGCTCGGCGCATAACCTTTTTTAATTAAGCCGCCAACAATAGCGCGGGCCATGTTGCCGCCGCCGATAAAACAAATTCGCATTATTGACGCGCTCCAAAAATAGCGGTGCCGACGCGCACCATGGTCGCGCCTTCAGCTATTGCAGCGGGAAAATCTGCGGACATACCCATGGACAAAGTATCAAGGTGAAAGCCCTGGGTATTTAGAAGTTCCTTGAGATCGTGTAGACGTTTGAATTGCGCACGCTGCAGCGCAACATCCGTAGTAGCTCGGGGAATGGTCATTAAACCGCGAAGTTTTAGGCGGGGCAGGGCGTGGGTAGCATGGGCCAATTCAGGCAAAAAACTTTCATCGATCCCCTGCTTAGAAGTTTCCTTGCTAATATTGACTTGGAGGCAGATATTTAAGGGCGGCAGTTGCGCAGCCCTCCCGGCATTTAAACGTTCCGCAATTTTAATTCTATCGACGCTATGTACCCAAGCAAAATTCCGTGCAATCTCCGAGGTTTTATTGCTTTGCACCGGGCCAATAAAATGCCAGTCAATTTCCAATTCGGCAAGCAGCGTCATCTTTTGCACGGCCTCTTGGACATAGCTTTCGGCAAAATGCCGTTGACCCGCCGCATACGCTTCACGGACCTTTTCTGCCGATACACCTTTGCTAACCGCGAGCAACGCCACGTGATGGGGGCGAGAGGTTAAACTTACTGCTGCGCTGATTCTGCCACGGACGGCTTGCAATGCACTTGCAATTGTTGTCATAATGGCCTAAACGGGTTTATCCCGCCTTATTTTTTAAGCTTTGGGAATTATAATGGAAATTTCCGACCTACTGGCTTTTACTGTCAAGAACAAAGCATCTGACTTACACCTGTCGGCCGGCCTTCCTCCTATGATCCGGGTAAACGGCGACATTCGTCGCATTAACGTCGACCCCTTAGATCATAAAGGCGTACATGGCATGGTGTACGACATCATGAACGACGGGCAGCGCAAGTTTTACGAAGAAAATCTGGAAGTCGATTTTTCGTTTGAAGTTCCTAATTTAGCGCGCTTCCGCGTTAACGCTTATGTGCAAAATCGCGGTGCCTCCGCTGCTTTTCGGACGATTCCCTCCAAGGTAATTACACTCGAACAACTCGGCGCCCCGGCCATATTCAAGGATATTTCCGAGCAGCCACGCGGCATCGTTCTGGTAACCGGCCCCACGGGTTCAGGTAAGTCCACTACGTTAGCGGCGATGATTCACCATATCAATGAAACACAATATGCGCATATTTTATCGGTGGAAGACCCCATCGAATTTGTGCACGAGAGTCGCAAGTGTTTAATTAATCAGCGGGAAGTTGGGCCGCATACCCTAAGCTTCGCCAACGCCCTACGTTCTGCTCTGCGCGAAGATCCGGACGTTATTCTAGTGGGCGAAATGCGGGACTTGGAAACCATACGCTTGGCATTGACTGCGGCGGAAACCGGCCATTTGGTATTCGCCACCTTGCATACCAGTTCGGCCGCCAAAACTATAGACCGGGTCATTGACGTTTTTCCCGCTGCGGAAAAAGACATGGTTCGCTCTATGTTGTCGGAGAGCTTGCGCGCCGTGATATCCCAGGCCTTGCTTAAAACTAAAGATGAAACCGGGCGCATTGCCGCGCACGAAATTATGATAGGCACGCCCGCCATCCGCAATTTAATTCGCGAGGGCAAGGTCGCGCAGATGTATTCGGCTATTCAAACCGGCCAAAATATTGGCATGCAAACGCTAGACCAATGCCTGTTGGATATGGTCCGCCGCAATCTCATATCCATTCCCGAGGCCCGCGTTAAGGCCGCCAACAAAGACGCTTTCAATAAATAGTCAGCGGAAGGAGCGCTAAACATGGAACGGGAACAAGCCCTCAAATTTATGCATGACCTGCTGCGTTTAATGCTCAGCAAAAAAGCGTCGGACTTATTTATCACCGCGGGCTTCCCGCCCGCGCTAAAAGTTGACGGCAAAATGACGCCGGTTTCCAATCAAACGCTTACTCCCCAACACACCAAAGAGTTATGCCGTGCAGTGATGAATGATAAGCAAGCCGCGGAATTTGAAGCCACCAAGGAGTGTAATTTCGCTATACACCCCGCGGAAATCGGTCGTTTCCGGGTGAACGCTTTCATTCAACAAGATCGCGTCGGGGTGGTTTTTCGCACCATTACCACGCGCATTCCTAA
>CAYYOS010000073.1:7275-12531 GCA_964473355.1 uncultured Burkholderiales bacterium
TTCAACAAGATCGCGTCGGGGTGGTTTTTCGCACCATTACCACGCGCATTCCTAAATTTGAGGAGCTGGGCTTGCCCGACGTGTTAAAAGATATCGCCATGACTAAGCGCGGACTGGTGATTTTTGTCGGGGCGACGGGCTCAGGAAAATCCACTTCGCTGGCGGCGATGGTTGGTTTCAGAAATGAAAACAGTTATGGGCATATCATTACCATTGAAGACCCAGTTGAGTATGTCCACGAGCATAAAAATTGCGTGATCACGCAGCGCGAAGTGGGCGTAGATACGGACTCCTATTCCACGGCACTGAAAAACACCTTGCGCCAAGCGCCCGATGTCATATTAATCGGCGAGATTCGGGATCGCGACACCATGGATTACGGCATCGCCTTTGCCGAAACCGGACACCTGTGCTTCTCCACGCTGCACGCCAATAGCGCAAATCAAGCCTTGGACCGTATTATTAACTTTTTCCCAGAAGAGCGCCGCCAACAACTCTTAATGGATTTATCGTTAAACTTAAAGGCATTCATCTCGCAACGTCTTATTCCGAATAAATCAGGCAAAGGGCGCGTGGCTGCCGTGGAAATTATGCTAAATTCTCCATTCATCTCCGACTTAATTTTTAAAGGGGATGTGCATGAAATTAAAGAAGTCATGGCACGCTCTCGCGAGCTAGGTATGCAAACCTTTGATCAGTCCTTGTTTGATTTGTATGAGGGCGGGCATATCAGTTATGAAGATGCGCTGCGTAATGCCGATTCGCTTAACGATTTGCGGCTACGTATTAAACTTCATGGGCAGGAATCCAAAGATCGCGACATGATGTCCGGATTGGATCATTTGGATATCGTGTAGTAGAGGTCACAGCCATTTGTTAAGGCCTGTGTGTCGGATTCGAAAATCTCGCCTGCCCACATCACTTACAGGAAGAGGCTAGGGCGGCAGGGCCACCGCGAAGCAAAAGTTAATTTGTAACGCAACTAGCGTCAGTACGGCAGATCCCCGGACGCAAAAAAATAATGCTCTTCAATTCCTACGCATTTCTGATTTTTTTTCTCCCCTCGGTTGCCATTCTATTTTTTGTTCTCGCTCGATATGCTTCGGCCCGGATGGCCGCTGCATGGCTGGGCCTCGCATCAATCGTTTTCTACGCCTATTGGAGCCCACGCTATGTCGTGCTGTTGCTGGCTTCAATTATAGTAAATTATGTTTTCGGCTTACTTTTACAACGCACCCAAGCAGCCGGCGCAACCCGGTTGGCGAAAGTCATTTTGGTCGCGGCGATCTCGGTCAACCTCTTAACACTCGGCTACTTTAAATACTTCAATTTTTTCCTGGACAGCTTGTCGCACCTAGGCCTGGGGGCGGGCAGCATGTATCAAATCATTCTCCCCATTGGCATCTCGTTTTTCACCTTTACACAGATTGCCTACCTCGTCGACACCTATCAAGGAAAAGTCCGCGAATCTCGCTTCTTACCTTATTTACTGTTTGTCACTTATTTTCCGCATCTGGTGGCGGGTCCGATTCTGCATCACGCCGAGATGATGCCGCAATTCGCCCAGAAAAATACGTATCGCTTTGATCTTTCAAATTTCTCACTAGGCATTACCATCTTTGCGGCAGGTTTGTTTAAAAAAGTGGTCCTGGCAGATGGCATACAGCCCTTCGTTGGCCCGGTGTTCGATTCCGGCGCCTCAGGTGGGCTAAGTGCAATAGAAGCCTGGGGCGGGGCGCTCGCTTACACCTTGCAACTTTATTTCGATTTTTCCGGGTACTCCGACATGGCAATCGGACTCTCGAAGATGTTCAACGTGGACCTGCCCCTTAACTTCAATTCACCATACAAAGCCAAAAACATTGTTGAGTTTTGGCGACGTTGGCACATGACTTTGTCGCGATTTTTAAGAGACTATTTGTACATACCGCTCGGCGGAAACCGACTAGGTAGTGGCCGCCGGTATTTTAATCTGGCCGCGACCATGGTATTGGGTGGTTTGTGGCACGGCGCCGCCTGGACCTTCGTGATTTGGGGTGCATTACATGGGTTATATCTGGTGATTAACCATGGCTGGCACGCGCTACGCAGGAAATATTTCAGTGCGCCATCCGGCGCTGGCAGCATGCTAGGCGGGGCGTTGGCCTGCCTTATAACCTTTATTGCCGTTGTCTACGCTTGGGTATTTTTTCGCGCGACGTCCGTGGATGTGGCCTGGAACCTGGTGGCGGCCATGAGCGGCGTAAACGGCTGGTTGCCTACCCCGGAATCACGCGTGTGGGCGAGCGATAATCAAAGCGGTTCAATTTTAAATAGCTTTACCACCCTCTATTTTTCTGGCGCGCGGCAGACTTTGTGGATTGCAGTCCTGCTGGGTATCGCATGGTTGCTCCCTAACTCTCAGGAAGCCGGTGTTCAGCTAAACCGTTGGCTGTCCGCAACCCGAGGCCGGTTGGTCCGCCATGGATTATTGCTGGGTAGCGTTTTTACATTAATAATTTTGCTCGCCATCGTCAATGGCGGTCGGGGTGCATCTGAGTTTATCTACTTTAATTTCTAGGGTTCCCATGAGCTGGGTGCGATTAGGCTTTTACTTCTTGCTAGGAATGCTGATTTCAGCCATGGCTCTGGAGGTTGCCCTAAGATTTTTGCCGGTCACCCGGGGATTGTTCCGAACAATGGAGACCGAACACTGGCCGCTTCACGCTTATACACCGCATAAAAAATATACGTATTCGATGACTTGGGATTTTCAAAACGCTAATGTCGGATACACAAACAATTTTGGGCATTTGGCGCCCTTTGATTTCGTACGAGGTAGTAGACCAATCATTGTGCTAGGTGACAGCTTCATCGAAGCGCAAATGCTGGGTTATTCAGACACGTTACAGGGACAACTACAAGGCTTCACCCAATCAAAGGTGCCCGTGTATGGACTGGGGATTAGTGGCAATTCCATAGCGGAACATCTAGCGGTTGCGGAGTTGGCTAAAACTGAATTCCAGCCTCGCGCCGCGGTAATTGTAATGATCGATGGAGACATTAGCGAATCCATAGGGGCAAGAATGAATCACTACTTCTTTGAATTCGCGGGACAGCAACCGACGTTAGGCTACCGGTCAAATAAGGGCATATCGTTTTCTAGACGAATAAGAGAACCCGTAGGCGATAGCGCACTTTATCGTTACTTGTTTGCGAATCTAAAGTTCTCCCCCGGCGATATTTTTCAAGGGGTGGTATCTTCCCCTGCCACCGCCAAGCAACCGGCCGTGCGACAAAAAACCCCATATCAAGTAGCGGTGGCAGATTACTTTCTCCGGCAATTTAGCGTACGCTCGGGCATCCCGGCGCAGTGTATCGTTTTTTTATTTGATTCGGACAGGGCTAAATTGTACGACGAGCGGCTGCCGCCGGCTGAAACCAAAGATCCCCCAGATTTGAAACAGTACTTTACCGAGACGGCACAGCGGCTTGGCTACCGCGTAGTGGATATGAAAGATCGGTTCGCCGCACATTATAAAATTCATCAACAGCGATTCGATTTCTGGCCTATCGACAGGCATTGGAATTGGCTGGGGCACAGGCTTGCCGGAAGTGAGGCCTTGGCGGCCTTAGGGGGCGCCGGCAACTGTCTTTAAACATCCGGTTATTGCTAGCTTTTCTACACCAGCGCCGTTTTTGGGCGTCACCCTAGTGAGGCATAGTGATAAGCTTTCGGAATATTCCACAAAGGTGAGAGTAGCGCAGAATCTCCAATGCGCGGTCGAGGTGGTTGACGGCACGGGCTTGTCCGTCCTAGCTCCAACCGCTCGTCGCCCGCAGCAAACCGCATAGCGTGTAGGCAATTCCATTCATACTGTTCTGATAAAATTTGCATTTGCCCTAGGCCTCTCCAAATGCTCTTCGATAAACTCCCTAAACTATTCTCTGCGGTACTCGTCGCCGCTCTTTTCCACAGCCCAGCCATAGCCAGAAACCAGATGGAGTTGTATCTGGATCGCGAGGTTGTAGTCAACGAAGTTTTAGTAAAGTTTATAACCCCCCGTGCTGACGTGGCGGCTGACATCCGTCAGCGCGACGACATTAATATGAGCAAGCGTATCGGTAACGGCAACGTCCACCATTTGCGCTCCCGCAGCAAGAACGTGGCCGCCTTACTCGCCAGCCTCAAATCCCGGCCTGATGTGGTTTTCGCCGAGCCCAATTACATGGTCAGTATTTCCGATATTCCCAATGATTCGAACTTTTCTAGCCTATGGGGGCTGCGCAACACCACCACCGTCGGCGCAGACATCAGCGCCGTGCAGGCCTGGGATATCTCGGTAGGCTCAGCCGCAAATGTGGTCGGCGTCATCGATACTGGCACCGATTACAATCATCCAGATCTCGCGGCTAACATGTGGTCAGCCCCGACGTCCTTTAGCGTCACTATCGGCGGCGTGACTATAATTTGTGCGGCGGGAACCCATGGGTTTAACGCCATCAGTCGCACCTGTGATCCGAATGATGACAACAGTCATGGCACGCACGTGGCGGGAACGGTAGGCGCGGTAGGAAATAACAGCATGGGCGTGGTGGGCGTGAGCCGCGTGGCGCGCATTATGGCGCTAAAGTTTCTTGATTCGACGGGGAATGGCAGCATTTCCGATGCGATTGACGCCATAGAGTTCGCGATTCAAGCCAAGAGTGCGTTCGCGCCCAGCGGTGCAAACGTGCGAATTTTATCCAACAGCTGGGGCGGTGCCGATTTTTCGCAAGCATTGCTGGATCAAATTAATCGCGCGGACGCGGCCGATATGTTATTCGTCGTTGCCGCGGGTAATGCCAGCGCAAATAATGACACGACCCCAGACTACCCCGGGAATTATCAAACTAACAATATCGTATCCGTAGCAGCCACGGACATTAATGACAACCGTAGCTGGTTTTCAAATTATGGCCCGCTAATGGTTGACTTGGGCGCGCCCGGAGAAGGCATTCTCTCGACTATCCTGGCAAACGGATATGGTTATAAAAGTGGTACCTCCATGGCGGCGCCGCATGTGTCCGGGGCAGCGGCGCTCATTCTCGCCCAATGCCCGTTAAATACCGCGCAACTCATCAGCAATATTCTGTCCAATGTTGATGTGGTTTCCTCGCTTTCCGGCATCACCCTGAGCAACGGACGACTGAATGTTAACAGTGCGATTCGCGCCTGCGCGCCCCCCACACTCCCCCTAGCTCCCACCGCCTTATCCGTCACCGCCGCTGCCAACG
>CAYYOS010000074.1:0-1447 GCA_964473355.1 uncultured Burkholderiales bacterium
ATTCCCTGCTGCGGCTCTTGGGCGAGTTGGATGAGGCCACCAGCCCCGCAGTGACGTTTATTCGCACGCTCGATGCTCCGGCTTATCCAACCGTATGGGCCGCTGTCGCCGCCGCATGGCAGATCGATGAAGATGCCGCGCTCACGGCCTACGTCTGGTCGTGGGTAGAAAATCAAACCATGGCGGCGATTAAAGCTGTGCCGCTCGGGCAAGCCGCAGGCCAACGCATGATGTTGACACTCGGCGCGCACCTCGCACCGCTAGTCGCCGCAGCACGCGCGCTGCCCGAATCCGAGTACAGCAACTTCGCACCCGGCTTCGCGATTGCGTGCAGCCAACACGAAATCCAGTATTCACGTTTATTCCGTTCCTGAGAAATAGTATGAACACGCGCACGCAACCCTTACGCATCGGCATCGGCGGTCCCGTCGGCTCCGGCAAAACCGCTTTAACCTTATCGCTGTGCCGCTTGCTGCGCGATCAATACAATATCGCGGTGGTGACTAATGACATTTATACCGAGGAAGACGCGCAGTTTTTGGTGCGCAATGAAGCGTTGGCACCGGAGCGCATCATCGGTGTCGAGACCGGCGGCTGCCCCCATACGGCGATCCGTGAAGATGCCTCAATCAACCTGGAAGCCGTGGCGCGCTTGTCCGCGAAATTTCCAGGCTTGGACGCAATCTTTGTCGAAAGTGGCGGCGATAATTTAGCGGCCACGTTTAGCCCGGAGTTATCCGATCTCACCTTGTATGTGATCGACGTCGCGGCGGGTGACAAAATTCCACGCAAGGGCGGGCCGGGCATTACCAAATCCGATTTGCTGGTTATCAACAAGATCGATCTCGCGCCGATGGTGGGTGCTTCCTTGGAAGTGATGGAGCGCGACGCAAAAAAAATGCGCGGGGAGCGGCCGTTTGTTTTCAGTAATCTCAAAACCGGGCAAGGGTTGAATGAGATCGTACAATTTATCGTGACTCAAGGATTGCTTTAAGCCCCTTATCTGGGTTGCGCCCGCAGGCAGTGCGAGCGAGCCTCGAAGTGCACTGGAACAGAGCGAACTCTTTCACTGCCTTGCGCCGAACCTCCATTTACAGCCGTAAGCCAGCCACGTTTACGTAAGCGATGATGGGTACAGTTTTTGCTGAAGTCCTCATGGCAATAACTAAGTACTGCCAAGCCTGAGTGCTTAGCAGTCAACGGGGTTCCAAGTAGAACCTCATATCATCGTTCATTTACGGGAGGCTAAATAATGATTAGTAACAAACGTGCTTTTAGCAAAAAAGCGAGTGCATCGCGTATCGGAGTGGGGAAGGTCTGCCTCAGTTTAATCGCCCTAAGCGTGCTATCCCCGGCCGCATACGCGGGCGCAACTATCAAAGGTCCGGGGGATAGTTCTTTCACGATAGGTGCTGGTTTACGTACAAGTTATACCAGCCTTGAGGAT
>CAYYOS010000074.1:1457-9418 GCA_964473355.1 uncultured Burkholderiales bacterium
GGCACCTCCTCCTCCAATGATTTTGAAATAGATAGCGTAAGGATCTACACCAGCGGCCAGATCATGAAGGGCATTAAGGCTACTATCAATGCCGAGCGTTCGCCCAGCGAAAGTTTTCGGGTTTTGGATGCCATTGCGCAGTTTGAGTTTTTTGAGTCTTTTAATGTGTGGGCGGGCCGCATGTTGCCGCCCAGTGATCGCGCGAACCTAGCTGGGCCATATTTCGCTAATGCTTGGCAGTATCCGGGTGTGGTCTCGCAATACCCTGCGAAATTCGCCGGACGAGATACGGGGGTCACTGTTTGGGGCAAACCATTAAAGGGAAAATTAACCTACGCCGTGGGGGCGTTCAAAGGCCATAATAATGTCAGTGGCGGCTCCAATGATTCGGATAATTTGCTGTTTACCGGCCGCGTTGCATATAGCTTTCTAGATCCGGAGCCGGCGCCCGCCTATTATGTGGGCAACACCTACTATGGTTCGAACGATATTTTCACGTTAGGCGCAGCTTTCTTTCATCAAAAAGATGGCGTCGGCACCTCGATTACCAAAGGCGATTACACCAGCTGGAATATCGATGCCCTATTTGAAAAGAAAATTGGAGCCGGTGCGCTGACCCTAGAAGGCGCTTTCTATAACTACGATTTAGATGGCGTACGTGATTGTGGGGATGGTTTTGCTGGCGCGAGTGCTTGCCCCGGAGGCGATAACGTCGGGGGTCTTGCTGCCGGGGAAGCCTATCTTGCAACCGTGGCGTATTTGATCCCCGGCAAGGTTGGTATTGGTCAATTTCAACCTTTCGCACGATATCAACAATTTAAGCGAGATGTTGATAGTAGCAAGCTTGAGCAAACCGATTTCGGCGTGCACTACGTCATGGCAGGACACAACGCCCGCGTATCCGCAGTCTATTCCACTATAAAAGACCCGCTCGCCGCTGATCGTAGTCGTAATCAATTCATTCTCGGCGTACAGTTGCAATACTAATGTTTAAAGGGACCGCGCCACTCGGCGCGGTCTTTATTCATCTTATCGCTTTATTTTTTTACTTCCACAATCGATACCAAAGGCACACTAGTTCGGCGGGTTTCCCTTCCCCGTAGTCAGCAACATGGTACGGTTCACTAAAAGCCTCTAGAATACGAGCTTCAAGTAAACGCTTTATTCTAAAAAAGATTACATGACGTATTTCGTCCATCCGTTAGGATTATGTGAATCCGAGGCCATAGGCGCGGGTACTAAAATTTGGGCGTTCGCCCATGTCTTAAAGGGCGCGGTGCTAGGCAAAGATTGTAATATTTGCGACCATGTTTTTATCGAAAATAAGGTGGTTGTCGGAGACCGGGTCACTATAAAATCCGGCGTGCAGCTTTGGGATAACGTCACTTTAGAAGATGACGTATTTATTGGGCCGAACGCTACTTTCACCAACGATTTGTTCCCGCGCAGTAAGCAACACCCTCAAGAATTTGCTAAAACTCTGGTGCGCCACCATGCCTCGGTGGGCGCTAATGCAACACTGCTTTGCGGCTTAACTATCGGCGCCTACGCTATGGTAGGTGCGGGCTCGGTAGTTACCAAAGATGTACCCCCGAATGCCATCGTTGCCGGCAATCCCGCGCGCATATTGGGCTACGTCGATACGGCGAAATCGCTTGTGCCAACCGGCTTGGGCGTAGTGGCGGAATCCAAAACCCCCTTGGGGCGCGCCGCGCTGTTCCGCTTGCCGCTCATCGAAGATATTAGAGGGTCCCTTTCGTTTGCGGAAATTGAGGGGCAATTGCCATTCACGCCGCTACGCTATTTCTTGGTTTTTGATGTCCCCAATAAGGAGGTCCGAGGGGAACATGCGCACCGGACTTTGCATCAATTTCTTGTGTGTATTAAGGGCTCTTGTGCCATTGCTTTGGATGACGGGAGCCTACGCGAAGAAATCCTCTTAGATGCGCCGACATTAGGGCTACACATCCCACCCATGATTTGGAGTGTTCAATATAAGTATTCCGCTGACGCGGTATTATTAGTATTGGCTTCCGACATTTATCACGCGGACGATTACATTAGAGATTACGACGAATTCCGGGCGCTAATTAAAGCCCGCGAGAAACATGACGGTAGCCTTTCTTGATTTAAAGGCGGCCTATGCTGAGCTTGCATCCGAGCTGGGTAACGCAATTATGCGCGTTGTAAAAAGCGGATGGTACTTGCTAGGGGAAGAACTCAGTGCCTTCGAGGCCGAGTATGCCGATTACGTGGGCACACGCTACTGCGTAGGCGTCGGCAATGGTCTGGATGCCATTCGACTCATATTAATTGGTAAAAATATCGGGCCCGGCGACGAAGTCCTGGTGCCCGCCAATACTTACATTGCGACTTGGCTTGCGATCAGTCAAACCGGTGCAATCCCGGTTCCGATAGATCCCGACCCGCATACTTATAATATGGATCCCACCAAAATTAGGCCGGCAATTACCGAAAAAACCAAAGCTATCCTGGTCGTGCATTTATACGGTCAACCTGCCGACATGGACGCCATTAATAAAATTGCTAGCGAGCAGCGGCTAATGGTGTTTGAAGATGCCGCCCAGGCGCATGGCGCGCGGTATCGCGGTAAGCGTGCAGGTAATTTAGCTGACGCGGCCGCGTGGAGTTTTTACCCTACTAAGAACCTCGGCGCAATGGGGGACGGTGGCGCGGTTACGACCAACGATGAAACCTTGGCTCACGCACTGCGAACGCTACGCAATTATGGGTCTGTAAAGAAATACGTTAACGAGCGGCAGGGTTACAACAGTCGCTTAGACGAGGTGCAAGCCGCGATCTTGCGCGTGAAACTTAGGTATTTGGACCTATGGAACGCCCGCCGGGGAAAGCTTGCGCAATTTTATACGAAACATCTACGTGCACCCGGCGTAACGCTTCCTTATGTTGCCGACCAAGTTGAACACGCTTGGCACTTGTATGTTATTCGCTCAGTTCGGCGTTCCGAGCTACAAACGTATCTGCAAAGCCAAGGCATAGACACACTCATTCATTACCCTATCCCGCCCCACATGCAGGCGGCATATTGCGATACGGGGATTTGTCTAAAGCAGACCTTCATGGCGACGCAGCTTGCCCAGGAAGTTTTGAGTCTACCGATGGGTCCGCATTTAACAGAGGCGCAAGCGGAACAAGTGGTGCGGTCAATTAATGCCATGCCTATGGACAATGCCGCAGCGAATTGAATACAGAAGCAGAAAGCGTCGCGCTAAACCGTGAGATATTTGCTTGGTGTGTCCGCCAAGCTAGAAAATGGTTAAAAAAAGAGCCGGAACGTGCCGCGCTTTGGTGTTCTTTAGCGGCGCACACAGCCACGCTCTATGGTTGTAGTGCCTTGGCCTCGGTAGAACTGGAAGCGGAATTGGCGCGCCTGGGACGACGTCTGACCGCGCCACCCGCTGCTGCTAATCATTTAAATCGACGCTGGCTGCACGTTTTTAGTATGGTTTACCCCGTGGGCGGACACACCGCATTGGTAGAACGCTGGCTGAAAAGAGACAGTTCGGCAGATCAGCATCACGCCTTGCTCACGTCACAAGAAACGGTGGAGTTTGCGCCGCGCCTACGCGACGCGATACAAATAAAACACGGCAGGGTGACGTCGTTAACCGAGAATGCCTCATTGCTAGAGCGCGCACAGCAACTGCGCGATATTGCCTGGCAAGAAGCGGATGTGGTGGTTCTGCATACGCATATGTGGGACGTATTACCTGCTATCGCATTTAGCTTACCCGGCGGCCCGCCCGTGCTGCTTTTGAACCACGCCGACCATTGTTTTTGGGTGGGTGGCTCGGTAAGCGATGTCGTCATAAATATTCGTGAATCCGGTCGACAGGTAGCCGAGGAATACCGAGGGTTAAAAAATCACACTGAATTACCCGTGCCTTTACCGGATTTTTTAAGCCCAGTTAATCTCGCGGAAGAAAAACATAGAAAAAAGACACAGGCGTTAACGCGCTTAGGGTTGGCACCAAACCTAACGGTATTCTTGACCGTCGGCTCTGGATTTAAGTACGAGCCTACGGAGGCGGCTAATTTTTTCGAAGCTGCTCAGGCAATTTTACAGCGTGTGCCCAATAGTTGTTTGATAGCGGTGGGCCCAAGTCCAAAAAATGAACGTTGGCAAACGCTCTATAAAAATACCCAAGGTAGGGCGATAGCTGTTGGGCAGCAAACCGATTTATATCCTTTCCATCTGGCGGCCGATATTTATTTAGAAGGATTTCCTTTTGGCTCGCTCACCGCGCTCTTAGAAGCGGGATTGGCGGGGCTGGCCAGCGTGCGTGCGCCACAGACTTGTCCTTCGCCATTCGTGGCGGATGGTGCCGCTTTGGAAAATGTCGCGCGCCCCTTAGATAGCAACGCGTATATCGATCTGGCGGTTCGACTTGCGGAAAACCAGAATCGGCGTAACGAATTGGCAATGACCTTAGCGCGGGCTATTAACCATCATCACTGTGGTAATGGTTGGCAAATATATCTACAGAAGTTGATCGCCGAGTTGCCATCCGCGCACCGTGGCTATGTCCCGTTTGCCACAAAACCCCTGGACGACCAGCGTAACCATTTCTGGCATAAGCTGCTAATGCTTGCCGCTACCGAAGACCCGCTGGCATACGTGTTTAACGAAGCTAAGCGCAACCATTTGCGCCCCGCGGTGGATAGCAAATTGTGGAAGGCGATACAGGAGGGCAAGCGGGAATAGGCTCGGCACCCTCGCGGCACTACTTTTGAAATAACTTTAATCGTTCGACTTTGTCCCCCGGACGGTGGCCTTCCCATACTAAATGCCACATTGGGCCAGGTGTGACGTCTTGCTGGCGGCTGTTTCCTTGCATCAGTATTAGGCCGCATTCAATCGTGCCGGTGAGTTCCGCGCGTTTAGTAATTATTCCGGTGAAGTATTCTAGGAGCGCGCGCTGCGGCTCTCCTAAACCCTGACTGGCAATGCAATCATAATTTGCTGGTAGCGCCGCGCGCAAACTATAGAATGTTTCCCGATAGCTTTTGCTACGATCTATCCAGGGCATCCATAGCGTTACTAAAATTCCCCACATTAAAATCAGCCCCATCGCCCAACGGCCTAATGCCAATTCAGCGGAGCGCCGGCGCTTAAAAACCATGAGTAACCATGCGGCGGAAAATGCTATCCCGATAAGTAAGGGCAGAACCTCAACGGTCGCGATAAATCCGGGCTGCATACGCGCCAATTTTGCTGCCAGCCGTTCCGGGGATCCCGTTTGCAAGGCGAACCAACCCGTCCATAAAATGCCCGCCAATAACCCAAAGGTCATCAAACCAAACCATTCCAAGGCGCTAATTGCGCCTTTACGCAAGGTCTCCGCAGCGCCAGCAGCCAATAGCGCTAACGGAATAAGCATAGGCAATACGTGCACGTCGCTGGCGGAGGCCAGCAAGCTCGATACGAAAAAAATAACCCAAAAAGCAATAAAAGGCAGCGCGATCGCGGGCTGCCGCCACGACCCTCGTGTGCACCATAGCGTCCACAAAGCCAGAGGCCATGCCGGCCAAGCAAACCAGGGTAGGGTTTTTATAAAATAATATACTTGCGGATAAATCTCTTTATTGGCCGCGCGCGACAATACGGCGATGTTGTTTTGCCAAAACCAAACATGAAATAAGGGGGTGTCATGTTGATAAAGTAGCCATGGCCAAACCACAAAAAATGGCAGTGAAATTATGAGGCCAACGCCTAAGGCCTGAAAATATTTTGCCTTGCGCCAATGGGGCACGAAAGCGGGTAGCGCCAGGAGCACAATTATTATCATGCCTGCCTGGGGAAACCCTGCGGTTAGAAAACTGCTACCCAAGCCGAAGCCAACAAATAAGCCAGCTCGCAGCGGGTGTTGCACTGTGAAGGTAAGACCGTAAAAGACCGATGACAATGCCGCCATCAGGGCAATTTCTACGATCGTTTCGTGGGCATGTAAGATGAGGCCCACCGACCCAATCAGAACCAAAGCCGCGACCCGCCCGTGTCCCGGACCATATAGTTTTCGCGCCGTAAGCGCAGTGAATCCGATTGTTAGCGACATAAACAAACCCGACGATAATCGAGCTGCGTCATGCAGGGGCAACACAAACCCAAACAGTCGGGCGATCACCGCGGTGACCCAATAATATAAAGGCGGATTTTCTACGTAAGGCTCTCCCGCGAGAGTGGGCACCAACCCGTAGCCATGTTTTAAAATGGCATAGATAACGCCAAAATTAGTCGCTTCGCCGATTTTCCACGGATCGTGACCGCCTAAACCCGGAATCATCCACGCTAAGAATAGCGCCAGTATTGTCCCTAATGCGTAGGCGGGAATGCGCGTGACCGGAAATTGGGGAAGACTAGCGAGCTGCAATTCATTAGGGCCGGCGCTGCTCATATTGACTTATCCAGAGGGTCCTTCGTTATTATTATCTTGTAACGTTCCTAAAAACGGCAGGTCCAGCGCGTCTCTGTCTTAAGATGATGGCGGCTGAGATTATAGTTAACGCCCCCTAAAAGCGGCTACATTAACATGCTAAGGCTAACTGCCGTTTTCTGGGCATGTCAGATATGACATTTTATCGGGGGAAAGCTACGGGGCCTAGAAGTTTTTTAAACAGTCGGCGCTGTGCGATAATTGAACACTTAGGTGCGAACACTGTCCTAGCGTTCACCCGTATTATTAAGACAAAAATGCTTACAAAAACAAATTTTAGCAAATCTTCTGCGCGCAACGAATCGCCAGCCCCGGGCGTTTTTAAGGTTGCCGCTATACAAATGGCGTCCAGCCCCAGCGTCGCGGCGAACTTAAGTGAAGCGGAACGCTTAATAGCCAAAGCGGTAGCGCTGGGCGCGCGTTTAGTTGCGTTGCCGGAAAATTTCGCAGTGATGGGCATTAAAGATAGTGACAAACTCGCGGTTCGCGAAGTCGCGGGTAACGGGGTTATCCAGCAATTCTTAAGCCAAACCGCTAAAAAACACCAAATATGGTTAGTGGGTGGCAGTATCCCTTTAGCTTGTTCCGACGACAACAAAGTTTTGAATAGCTGTCTACTGTACGATGATGACGGCAAGCTAGTAGCGCGCTACGACAAAATTCACTTATTTAATTTGGATTTAGGCAACGAGCACTACCACGAAAATAAAACCATCGAGGCTGGCCAGGAAGTGGTCGTGGCAGATACGCCATTTGGTAAGTTGGGCCTGTCTATTTGCTATGATTTACGCTTCCCAGAGCTTTATAGGGCGATGCAGGATGTCGATATGATTGTTGTGCCGTCGGCCTTTACGGAAACTACAGGCAAAGCCCATTTTGAAATTTTGCTGCGGGCCCGAGCCATTGAAAATTTGGCCTATATTATTGCTCCCGCGCAGGGCGGATACCACTTAAGCGGCCGCGAAACTCATGGCGACACCATGATAGTGGACCCCTGGGGCGTCATTTTAGACCGATTGCCGCGTGGCTCCGGCGTCGTTATCGCCAGCATCAACCCAGCTTACCAACTTAGTTTACGCAATAGCTTGCCCGCGCTTAAACATCGCACTTTGCATGGGTGTTAATAAACCCTTACCGACTATTATTATTCTCGAAAGCCGCATAATTTATGTCTCAAGAAACCCCCTTAGCTACGGCTGAAGCTTGCCTTTTGGCTCCCTATGATCTGGATGTTCAGCGCTTGCAACCCATTTTTGGCCAAATTATGGCGCATAAAATTGACTACGCGGATTTGTATTTCCAATACACGCGCACGGAGGGTTGGAGCTTAGAAGAGGGCCAGGTAAAAAGCGGCAGTTTTAGTATTGATCAAGGCGTGGGGGTGCGGGCGATAGCCGGGGAAAAAACCGCGTTTGCTTATTCCGACGATATTAGTTTGCCAGCGTTAAACCAAGCGGCAGCCGCCACCAGGGCTATCGCCCAAGC